>JAYTTY010000517.1:0-16147 GCA_043744795.1 Zavarzinella sp.
CGCGGTAGCGCGACACCCGGCGGCTGACGCCGCTCGGCTCGTTAATGACGCTCCGCGGGGCCGCGTCACGATTTGGCAATCAATTCGCCCGCTTTTCCGATGTCCCTACTTCCGGGCATTTCATTTAATAGCGGAATCACCGTCCCCGACTTCGGGGGCGTTTTACCCCGGCCGGTCTCGTGGCCGCGTCGGGTAGACGAATTCCGTTCGCATTGATCACCCATAATCGCGTGCCCCGTTGGCTCTCCGAAGACCCCGTGCCCCGGCCGTTGCTATTTTTCCGCCCCGGTCCCGGGGGCGTTTCCGCGCCGGCGCCGCGCCGGCCCTGTCCGGTGTTCTTTGAGAAAGCCCAGGAGGCCGTGAAGGAGCATTCTTCATGTTGCTCGAGGTCGCCATCCTCGGGATCGTCTTGGCGTTGATCGCCGGGGCGGGGGCGGGGGTCGCCGTCGGGCGGTCCCTGATGCAAGGCAAAGTCCGCGAAGCCCAGACGCAAGCCCAGGACCAAGAAGAGCAGGCCAAGGACCGCGCCCGGGAAACGCTCGACACGGCCCGCAAGGACGCCGAGCGCATCACCAAGGATGCCGAGTTGCGGGCCAAGGACGAGTTCTTCCAGAAGCGAGACCAGTTCAGCCGCGAGACCGACGCCCAGCGCACCGAACTCCGGGAGTTGGAACGCTCGCTGCAAAAGCGGGAGGACGCGGTCGAGGTGCGGCAAAAAGACGTGACGAAGAAGGACCGGGTCGTCGAGGCCGCCCAAAAGAAGCTCACCGAGAAGAAGGAAGTCCTCGACCGCCAGTCGGCCAAGTTGGAGGAACTGGTCCGCGAGGAGATGGAACGCCTCACCAGCCTGTCCGGCCTGAGCCGCGACCAGGCGGAGCGGTTGCTACTCGACCGGGTGGAGCGGGACATGACGGAGCAGATCGTGTTGCGGCTCCAACAGCACGAAGACCGGCTCAAGGCGACGTGCGAGCAGAAGGCGCGGGAGATTCTCGCGTCGGCCATCCAGCGGTACGCGGCCCCGCACACGGCCGAGGCGACCGTCAGCACCGTGGACATCCCGTCCGACGACATGAAGGGCCGCATCATCGGCCGCGAAGGGCGGAATATCCGCACCTTCGAGAAGATCAGCGGCGTGGACGTCATTGTGGACGACACACCCGGCGTGGTGATCGTCAGCGCCTTCGACAGCGTCCGCCGGGAGATCGCCCGCCTCGCCCTGCAAAAACTGATCCAGGACGGCCGCATCCACCCGACGCGCATTGAAGAAGTGATCACCGAGACGCAGAAGGAGATGGACAAGCACATCATGGAAGTCGGCAAGGCGGCCGTCGCCGAGGCCGACGTGGGGCTGGTCCACGACAAGCTCATCCAGTTGCTCGGCCGCCTGAAGTTCCGCACCAGTTACTCCCAGAACGTGCTGAACCACAGTTTGGAAGTCTGCCACCTGACCGGCATGATGGCTGGAGAAATTGGGCTGGACCCGCGCCTCGCCCGCCGGTGCGCCCTCCTGCACGACATCGGCAAGGCGGCCGACCACGAGATGGAGGGGGGCCACCCGAAGATCGGGGCCGAGCTGGCCAAGCGGTACGGGGAGACGAGCAAGGAAGTGCTGCACGCCATCGCCGGGCACCACGACGACATCACCGTGGACAACATTTACACGGTCCTGGTCGCCGCCGCCGACGCCATCAGCGCCTCGCGGCCGGGCGCCCGCCGGGAGACGCTCGAAAAGTATGTGAAGCGGTTGGAAGACTTGGAGGCCGTCGCGTGCGGCTTCCCCGGCATCGACCAGGCGTTCGCCATCCAAGCCGGTCGGGAGCTGCGGGTGATCGCCAGCGCCCACCGGACGACGGACGCCGAGGCCGCCAAGTTGTGCCACGACATCGCCCGGGCCATCGAGCAGCAACTCGACTACCCCGGCGAGATTAAGATCACCGTGGTCCGCGAGACGCGGAACGTTGAGTTCGCCAAGTAACAACGCCTAAAGCCCGTGGACGGCCGTCCACGGGCTTTCTGTGGTCGAAGTGACATGAGACTCCTCTTCATCGGCGACTTCGTCGGGACGCCGGGGGTGAACATCACCCGACGGGCGGTCCCCGTTCTCCGGAAGACGCACGCCCTTGACGCCGTGGTCGCCAACGCGGAGAACGCCTCGGCCGGGGCCGGGCTGTACCCGAACACCTACCGGCAACTCGCGGCGGCGGGCATCGACGCCTTCACGATGGGGGACCATATCTACAAGCGGGCCGAGATTCTCTCGCTGTTCCGCGCCAACGAACCCATCGTCCGGCCGGCCAACTTTCCGCCCGAGGCGCCGGGAGCGGACCACATAATCGTGACGCTCTCGAACGGCATCCGACTCGCGGTCATCTCGCTGATGGGCCGGACCTACATGCGCTCGGTCGATTGCCCGTTCCGGGCGGCCGACCGCGTGTTGGCCGGGCTGCCGGCCGACGTGAAGCACATCTTCGTCGACATCCACGCCGAGGCGACGGCCGACAAGTATCTGGTGGCCCACCACCTGCGCGGCCGCGTGAGCGCGGTGATCGGCACGCACACGCACGTTCCCACCGCCGACGAGCAGATCATGGCCGGCGGCACCGCCTTCCTGTGCGACGTGGGGATGACCGGCCCGTACGGCGGCATCTTGGGCCGGCGGCCGGACCGCGTGCTGCCGACGCACATGGACTTCGTCCCCCGCCCGTTTGACGTGGCCACGGAGGACGTGCGCCTGGGCGGCGTCGTCATTGACATGGACGACGAGACCGGGGAGGCGACCGCCATATCTCGCTTGGTCGTCCGCGACGCGGACCTGACTTCCCCTTGACATGCGCGGGCCGCCGCGGCATAAGCCCGCGGTCGGGGAACCGGAAGGCTCGGGGGGCGTTATGTACCGGATTCGCGCGGCCCTGTTGCTCGGGGCGCTGTCCACGGCCGGGTGCATGACCGGCCCGCAGTTCGACAACCCGATGAAAATCGGGGCCGGGGCGGACGCCGACGGCGCGTGCGAGAACCCGGTGCTCATCAACCCCAAAAACACGACGGCCACCGCCTACGCCGAGACGTTCGACAAGGCGCTGGACGTGCTGGACGACTTCTTCCCGATCGCCTACTCGAACCGCTACGACGGCCGCATCGTCGCCGAGCCGGTCGTCGCGCCGGGCCTGGAGCGGCTGTGGAAGCCCGGCTCCCCCGACTTGTACGAGCGGGCGCTCGTCACCTTCCAGTCGTACCGCTACCTGTGCGAAGTGCGGATCCGCGCGGCTGAGCCGGCCGGGTACTTCGTGCAGGTGACGGTCCGCAAGGAACTGCGGGACTACCCGACGCCGGCCGGCCCGTACACGGGCACGACGGTCTTCGGCGACGCCGGGACCGTGGACCGCGAGGCGTTCGTGGTGGTGGACCCCGACGCCACGCGGCCCGTGAGCAACCCCCTCGACCGCTGGATCCCCAAGGGCCGCGACACGGCCTTGGAACAGATGATTTTGCGGAAGCTGCAAAAGTGCCAGTGACGCGGCGCCCCGCTCACCACGCGAGGTCCGGCCGGGCGGCCGCGAGCTCGCATCGCAGCAGTTCGGCGCGCTCGGCGCTGCCCGGCGTCAGGTGGCCCGCCAAGTGTTTAATCACTTGGCGCACGGCGCGGTCGAAGTCGGTCCCGTCCGGGAACTGCATCTTCAGAACACTGCCGACGACCGGGTCCGAGGCATTGAGGGCCGCGAAGCCCCGCCCGGCCTCGTCGAGCGTGATTTTGTCCGCCAACAGGTTGTCGAGAATTTGGCGGCGGAACCGGATACGATTCATCACCACTTGATCGTTCCGCTCCAGTTCGGCGTGCCGCCGTTCCCCGTTGGCGATCTGTTTTTCCAACTCGCCGACGGACCAAAAATCGAGTCCCATTTCCTCGGCGGTCAGCGGGGACTGCGCCCACGCCAGAACGCCGAGGGCCGCCACGCCGACGCCAATGAATGAACGGGTGCGCATCTTCATCGAAGAGCCTCCGGTGAAAGCCAAGTTCGCGGACAGGGGAGGGACTGCCGACAGCGCCTCTCGGAAGACGCCGTTTTAGGGTGGGAAAACACAAATCATGTCAGGGACCGGGGAAGACCAGATGAAGGTATTCTCGCCGTTCCCGACGTGGGACACGATTAGGCAATCCCGATGCCAAGAACGGCATCGCGCGAGCATGATGCGTAAATCGCCCGTGTTTTTACCGGCGAAATGGCGAAATATAAATGGGCTGCGGGGCCGCCGCCGAGACGAGTGATGTTGAATGTGGCATCGGCTGGTGATTTGGCGGACACGACAAAGAACCGACCCCGGCGAGCGGCGCGGGACGCGCCACTCGCCGGGGGCCGGGGAGTCATTTCACAATGACGATCTTCACTTCCGCGGCCGCTTGCCGGTCGTCAATTCCTCGGCCACGCCGTCAGCCTGGTAGACCGACCGCAGGGCTTCGACGATGGCCCGCGAATCGACGCTGACGGCCCGCGCCTGCTCGTCTTCGAAGACGAAGTCCAGCACCAGACTTTGGATGTTGCCGTCGAAGATCAGCCCGACCACTTCGCCCTTCTTGTTCACCACCGGACTGCCGGAGTTGCCGCCGATGATGTCGGCCGTGCAGACGAAGTTGAAGGGCGTGTCGAGCTTTAGCTTGTCCTTGCGCGTCTCCCACAGCGGGGGCAGGTCGAACGGCGACTGGTTCTTGTGCGCCTTGGACCGGGCGTACAACCCCTCGAACGTCGTGAACGGGTCAACCGTTTTGCCGTCTTCCGTGTAGCCCTTCACCGTGCCGAAGGCCAGCCGCAGGCTGAACGTCGCGTCCGGGTAGGTGTTGGTGCCGTCCAACGCGAAGCGGGCCTTGGCGATGGCGCCGGCCGCCTGCCGCTTCGGCTCTTCCACTTGCGTCTCGAACTGCTTGCGGTACTTGCGGGCGTCCGCGTCGATTAGGCGGGCGAGTTCGATCATCGGGTCGTTCGCGTCGGTGATGGCCTTGGCCCCGCCGTCGAACAACTTCTTGCGCACGGCCGGGTCGGCGAGCTTGCTGCCGCTGACCAGCTCAAACGCCCGTTCGCGCGGGGCCTTGCCGGCGAGAATCTTCTGCAACAGCGGGTCGTTCGCCCCGTATGACCCGGCGAGGTGCGTCAGTGAGTCGGCCAACTTGATCGTTTCGAGGTCGGGGTAAATCTCTTCGTCCGAGAAGAGTTGGAACTTCAGCGAGCCGAGGCGGGCGTCCCCGAATTCGCGGAGGCGGTCACCGGACGGCTTCGGGAGTTCGTCCCCTGCCCGCAGGAGCGTGCGGGCGATGCCGAACAGGTGACTGTTGAACCCGGCCGCCCCTTCGAGCATGTTCACGTCGCGGGCGATCTTGAGCCGAATCTTCTCGGCCTCGGCGATGGTGTCGAACGCCTTCTCGGCCTCCGTCAGCTTGTTCTTGGCGATGTACTCGCGCAGGCGCTTCTCGTCGGCCGCCTTGCGGGCCATGATCTTCGGGTCGAGCAGGCCGGCCAGGCCGCCGATGCGGGCCTTGCGGCTGTTCTGGACGCCGAACAGGTCGTCCTTCACGCGGCGCTGGTTCTCCTCGCTGCGGCCGCCCCACGCGGCGTACAGCACTTCCAGCCGGTTGAGCCGTTGCAGTTGCAGCGGGTACTGGTAATCCCGCAGGTACTCCAACTCGGCCACCGTGTTCTGGCGGTTGGTGCGCCCGGGGTGCCCGGAGACGAACACCAGTTCGTCCTTCTGGCTCCCGGCCGGACTCCACTTCAAATAGTGTTCGACCTTGATCGGCTTGCCGTCCTCGTAAACGCGGAAGAAGCACATGTCGAGGTCGTAGCGCGGGAACTCGAAATTGTCCGGGTCGCCGCCGTAGAACGCGGCCTGCTGCTCCGGGGCGAAGACGAGTCGGATGTCCGTGTGCTTCTTGTAGGTGTAGAGGTGGTACGCCCCGCCGGCGTACAGCGTCACCACGTCGGCCCGGACGCCGGCCTTCTCGTCGGCGACGCCCTTTTCGATCTCACCCACGGCCTTGCGGCGGGCGTCGGCCGCTTCGCCGGGGGCCATGCCGTCCTTTACCGCCCCGGTCACCTTCGCCGTCACGTCTTCGATTTTTTGAAGGACGTTCAGCTCCAAGCCCTTGCACGCCTTCTCGTCCGCGAGCGTCTTGGCGAAGAAGCCGGTCTTGAGGTAGTCGTTCTTCTCGTCGGACAACTTCTGCAAGTCGTCGGCCCCGACGTGGTGGTTGGTCATCACCAAGCCGTCCGCGGAGACGAATGACCCGGACCCGCCGGAGTTGAACCGCACGGACGCCAGCCGCAGGTGGTCCAGCCACGGGTCCGTCGGCTCGAAGCCGTATTTTTTCTTCAGGGATTCTTTGGGGGCGTTGTTGTACAGCCACATCCCTTCGTCGCCGTGCAAATGCGAAGTCCCCATGCAGGCTCCCGCGATGGCCAAGGCGGCGCCCGCCATCAACCGTCGAATCATCATGATGGTGTCTCGTGAGTAGACTGGTCCCCGGCCTTCCCGCCGGGAGAGACGTTATACGCGCAGGGGCTGGAATCGGTACAAAACGGGGACATGCAAACCGCCGATGCGAGTTTTAAGGTCATGGGAAACGGGCCAGCGACAGAGACCCCCCCCGCCCCCCCTTGCCAAGGGGGGGAGAAGAAAGAGCCAGCCTCAGATGATGGCTTGAGCACACAAATGGGCGCCGGTTTTCCTCCCCCCCTTGGCAAGGGGGGGCCGGGGGGGGTCGGTTTTCCGCTTCCCACCGCCGACCGCCACGTCACCTGCGACCGCCCCGCCCTCGCCAATCTCCCCCGGCAACTGCTGGGCAAGACGCTGATCGTCGATTCGCTGGGCCACGCCCGCGCCTTCGCCGCCGACCCGGCGTTGGCCGGCTTCCAATTCGTCACGCGCGGCGGGGACGTGTTGAGGGCCGACGGCACCCTCAGCGTCGGGCCGGCGGCCCAGGAAATGGGCATTCTCTCCCGCAAGAGCGAACTGCGCGAACTGCGAGAACAGGCTGCCGCCCTCGACGCGGAACTGGCCGCTGCCGAGCGGCGATTGCAAATGGTGCGCGACCAGATGGACGGCCTCGCCGGGCCGATCCACGGGTTGGAGGAAGAGATTCGCGTCCTGTCGTCCAACGCGGCCAACCTGCAAACGGAGATGACGAAGCAGACGCAGCAGCAGACGCGGCTGACCGAGGACATCCAACTCGTCCGGCAAGAGTGGGAGATGCTGGAAGAAGAGATTCGCCGCATGGAAGACCACTGGCGCGAGTCCCACGCCGCCGCCGTGGAGACGGACCGCCACCTGGAAGACTTGAAGACCCAACTGGAGACCGCCGACCACGCCATCCGGGCCTACGAGCAGGACCGCCAGATTCGCCAGCACGAACTGACCGCCGCCCGCGTGGCCCTGGCCGAGAGCGTCCAACGCCTCGACGCGCGCCGGGCCGCCCACCGCAAGTTGATGGACGAACAGGCGCGCGGGGCCGTCGAGGCCGAGCGCATGGCCCGCCACGGCGCCGCCCTCGCCGGCCGCGTCGCGGAGCGCGAACTGGCCGCGTTGAAAGGGTCCGACACGTTGGCGACGATGTTCGCGGCCAAGGAAGCGAGCGAAGCGACGCTTCGGGAAGCGGAGTCAACTCGCGGCGTTCAGCGTGATCGGCAACGCGAGCTGGAAGACTTGCTGCGGGCCGATCGCACCGAGAGCGAGCAGGCGCGGGAGGACTTCCACCGCGTCGAACTCGCCGTCCGCGACGCGGTCAACGCCCGCGACGGCATTTCGGCCCGCCTGCACGAAGAGTATCAACTGACGCTCGCCGACGAATATGCCGCCAGCCCGTTGAGCCAAGGCGAAGACCTGCCCGGCCCGTGGGATCCCGCCGCCGCGGCGAAGGACGCCGACGACCTGCGCAAGAAGATTCGCCACCTCGGCAACGTCAGCCTCGAAGCGCTCGACGAACTGGCCGAGGTGGAGACGCGGGCCACGACGCTGCACGCCCAACTGACCGACCTGACGGACGCCGAGGCGTCCCTGCGGGCGATCATCCTGAAGATCAACGAGGACAGCAAGCGCCTCTTCGCCGAGACCTACGCCGCCGTGCGCGGCCACTTCCAAGAGTTGTTCCGCAAGCTCTTCGGCGGCGGCCTGGCCGACATCATCCTGGAGAACCCCGACGACGTGTTGGAGACCGGCATCGACATCGTCGCCCGCCCCCCCGGCAAGGAACTCCGCAGCATCTCCCTGATGAGCGGCGGCGAAAAGACGCTGACGGCCGTGGCCTTGCTCTTGGCCATCTTCCAGAGCAAGCCCAGCCCGTTCTGCCTGCTGGACGAAGTGGACGCCGCCCTCGACGAGGCCAACACCGAGCGCCTCGCCCGCACCCTGCGCGAGTTCACGGACCGCTCCCAGTTCATCGTCATCACCCACAAGAAGCGCACGATGGCCTACGCCGACGTCCTCTACGGCGTCACCATGCAAGAAAGCGGCGTCTCCAAGCAAGTGTCGGTGCGGTTCGAAGACTGGCCGGAAGAAGTCCCGGTCGCGCACGCGGCGTAACGGGGCAATTCGCGGCGAATCGTCTGGCAGCGAAGCCCGGCGAACGGGTAGAATCACGCTTATGGAACCGCACAGCCAACCCGCCGTCGCCGAGTCCGCGCACGAAGTGCCGGAGGGGCGCCGCCGCGCCCGCGCCGCCTTCTTGCGCGACTTCGAGCGCCTTCATGCCGACCGCAAATACCGCGGCAAGTTCGTGGCCTATCGCCTCGAATCCGTGGCCGCCGCGGACGCCAACTACCGGCGACTCATGCAAAAAATGTACGCTTCGGACATTCCGGTCGAAGAGTGGCTCGTCATCCGCGTGACGCCGGCCTCCCGCGCGGACGAGCAGTTATTCGCCGAGGAAGGCGAGATCAACCCCGCCTGACCATGCCCCGACTAATCGACCGAATGCCGTTCGAGTCTGCCGCGGGCGAAGTCATCGTCCGCGGCGCCCGCGTGCCCATTCGCGCCGACCAAATCATCGTTTGGGTCAGCCTGACCCGTTGGCTGGTGAAGGAGCCAAACCCGGCCGCCGTCCCGTTCCCGGCCATCCTTGACACCGGCTACTCCCACAGTTTCGCCATCAGTGAACGCCATCTGAGTGACTGGGCCGGCCTGCGCCCTGAGGCTCTTGATGTCCGCAACGCGGTGCGTGATCGGGGCCAGAAGGTATTCCTCCGCGAAGCGAATGTCTGGATTCACCCCAACGCTCCCGGCCAACGGGAGCAACTCGCCGATCAACCGCCGTACTGGCTTGACGCCCCGGCCGGCATCGCCGTCTACCCCGGGGCCGACTTCCCGCGCCTGCCGCTCTTGGGCCTGCGGGCCATCGCCGAGAACAACCTCGTGCTGTCGGTCAACGGCCCGAAGCGGGCGGCGACGTTGCGGACGCCGCTCAAGTGGTGGCCGTTCGGGTGACATCTCGCCGGGTGCGACGCGACGGAAGAAACAACGCCAATTTCAGAACCCCGTTTAGCCGCGACGCGGAGGCTTTGCGCAGCGGAGCGCGGACTCCCTGAGATCAGCGTCTTCCCGCACGGTCAGTCATCGCCCGATGCGCGAGCAAGGGTCGACGACCCGGCATCACGGGAAGCCGCCACCCGCAGGTAGTCGCCAACCCCTTGCTTGCGCCGCGGGCGATGACTGACGGTGCGGGGGGCGAATTTTCGCAGGGGAGGTCGCGCTCCGCTCCGAAGACTCCGCGCCGCGGCTAAACGGGCTTCTGAAAAGTGGCGCCGGCCCGCGCCGGTAAACGACGGCGGCCGCCCCTTCGTGGGGCGGCCGCCGCGTTTCATTTCCAATCACCCAAGGCTCAGTGGTTCAGCATGAACTCGCTGGTGTTGAGCAGGGACCAGAACACGTCTTCGTAGAAGGCCTTCGGGGCGACGCCCATCTTCTTCATTTCGACGGCCTTGGCCTGCAGGAACTGCGTCTCGCTCATGCGGGACGCCACCACCGGCTTGCCCTTGGCGTCCACGATGTCCTTGCCCGTCTTCGGGTTCTTGGCGTACACCTCGATCGTCGGCGCGTTGCCGGGCTTGCGGGACAGCGTCATCAGGTACAGCTCGTTGATGACGGCCATGTCGTTGCCCTTGTGCTTGGCCATCGCCTTGTCCACGGCCCCGGTGCCGTCCTTGCGGCTCACTTCGAAGTTCAGCTCCGGCCCGTTCATCATCAGCAGGGCCTGGATGATCGTGCCGTTGAAGGTCACTTCGTTCCCCTCGTCGTCCCCGAAGCTGGTGACGAGCCGGTTGATCCACGCCTCTTTCTTGGTCTTCTTTTCGGTCTCGTTCGGGATGGAGTCGATGCGGGTGGCGACTTCCAGCGACTCGAACAGCACTTCCGGGGACATCGACTTCAGGGCCATGCGCGTGAAGTACGGGGCGGCCTCGTCCTTCGCGTTGCCCCCCTTGCCGTCGGCCAGGCCGTTGGTCTGGTAGCTGAGGGCGTAGGCGTCCGAGTTGCAGATCCACTCGATCAGTTGCTTCGTGTCGTAGCTGTACTTCTTGAACTCCTCGCCGAGCTTGTTCAGCATGTCCACGTGGACGACTTTGTTGTGCCCGCCGAAGTCGTCGGCGGCCGGCAGCTCGTTCATGCCGCGGCCGAAGAAGTGGGCCCACATGCGGTTGACGTAGGCCTTGGCGAAGTTGTCGTGGGCCAGCACGTAGTCCGCGAGTTGCTCCCGGCGCGTCTTGGTGCCGTTGGACGGCATGCCCTTGCGCGGGGCCGAGCCTTCCTTTTCCAGGTCGGCCAGGTTCGGCAGGAAGTTCGGCTTGGTGGCGAACATGATGCCGGTGCGGCGCTCGAAGAAGATGCGGCCGGACACGTTCAGGTCCGGGTCGTCCGTCAGGGTGACGGGCAGGGCGTCCCGCTTCTTCTTGCCCGTGTTCTGCTCCTTCGTGACCGGCGTCCCCTCGCGGACGGTCTGCCGCAGGAAAGCGTTCACGCCCCAGAAGTTGTCCTGCTTCCACTCCGGGTTGAACGGGTGGTCGTGGCACTGCAGGCAGTTGGTCTGCACGCCGAGGAACATCTTCGTGATCCGCGACGTGAGCGGGATCATGTCGAAGTTGCCGTCTTCCTTCCGCTTCTCCGGCGGGTTGACGGCCTCGCCGAAGTGGGAGACCATGAACGCGGCGGCCCCGTTCTCGTTGGTCTTGCCCTTGGCCGTCAGCAGGTCGCGGACGACCTCGTCCCACCGGCGGTTCTTCACGAACTGCTCTTCGAGCCACACTTCCAGGCTCTCGTGGTACGGCTCGGCGACGCCGCCGCGGGTCATCAGCCACACGCTCCAAATGTTCTTGAAGTTCTGGGCGTACTCCAGGGCGTAGTCGGCGGACTTCACTTCCTTGGCGGCGCCCTTCGGCTTGTAGTCCTTGGCGTACAGCAGCCGGCGGATCAGCTCGGCCTTCTTGTTCGGCCGGGGGTCGAGTTCGGCGTAGTCGCGGGCCTCCTCGGAACTCGGGATGCGGCCGGCGATGTCGATGAACACCCGGCGGACGAACTCGTAGTCGCTCGCCTTCTTGGACGGCTTCAACTCGGCGGCGGCCCACGCCTTGCCGAGTTCTTCGTTGATCATCACGGTCGCCGGCTGGACCGCGGCCGGGCCGGCGGGCAAGTCGGCGGCCGTGGCCGCCCCGCCGCCCGTGAAGGCGGCGGCGAAGGCGGCCGCGGCGCACAGGGACCGCCAAGTCCCCCGGATTCGGAAAGTCATCATTCGGTTCTCCCGAGCAACATGAAAATCGTCTTATCGTTGTATGGAACAGACCGGACGGCGAGAGCGCGGGTCGCCGGCACGGCGAGCGGGGCTGGTCACTCTGTCATCTTAGAGCATCATCAATCCGACGGGCCGGGCGCGGGCGGGGATTCCATTGGGACGATTTTTCGGCCCCCAGAGTTCCCGACCGCCCTTAAACCGCCAAAATGGCGGGAGCCGACTTCTTGGGACACCGCATGGAACTTCACCCCGACCGCGTGACAGCCAACGCCCGCCGGGCCGACACGGCCGACCTGATCGACCGCATCACCGTCTACCGGGCCGACCTCGACCCGGCGGCGTTACCCTTACTGATGCAAGAGCTTAAAGCCCGCGGCGTCACCCCGGAACAGATCGTCGAACACGAGCAAGCGCGTGGCGAAGTGCTGACCACCCCGGCCGGCTTCGCCCGCCGCTGCACTTTTTGTAACAGCCCCGCCCTCGCCCGCGGCAAAGGCTGGTTCCGCGTATTTGGGCTGATCCCGTTCCTGCCAAGGACGCTGTATTATTGCGGGGCGCATCAACCGGCGACGGAAACGATCAAGCAAGAATCCGTTTAGCCGCTATGCGCGTGGCCCCGGATTTGTGAGCCGCGACGCGGAGGCTTTGCGGAGAGGAGCGCGTTCAAGACTTCCACCGAAAGCCGACGGCCTCTACACTTGGGTGATGGTCGAGGAACGCGCTCCTCTCCGCAAAGCCTCCGCGTCGCGGCTCACATTGGTTGTGGAAACCGCAGATTGTGGGACGACCGGAGGGCGGCCACCGCTTGTTCGCGGCGAACCGACGGGAAGTCTTCCAAGAATTCGGTGAGCGGTTGGCCCCCGGCCAAGTAGTCAATGAGCGCGCGGACGGGGACGCGCGTGCCGACGAAGACCGGAACGCCGCCTTAGGCTGTCGGGGTCGCAATAGACCACGGTTTCGGTCGCTGTCATATGACCTCCTGCTATGATTTTATCAGGAACGATCAGGCGGTTCGGCGACGCTGTCAACGTTTGGGATACGTGATCAAACTGCGTAACAAATCGGCGTGGGTCTGGCACTCTGCATCTGCCGAACCTCCGCTCATTTGCACGATATTTCTGGCCCTCATTGCCACAATTTTCGCCAACATAAATCGATCATTTGGGTAGTCAAGGAACGCAAACAGGGCATCCGCGATTAATTCGCGTATTACCGTCCGACGTTCATTCCTTGGCTCCCAGCCGGACAGGATATTCTCTATGGCCTTTTCTAGCACTTGACGGCTGCCAGTCCCATTCGCCCATTGTTCGATGATGCCCAAGTGAGTTCGTCGCCGCGGAGGGATGAACCGCTTCACCCGTGCAAAGCACGCGTAGGCGAACAAGGTCAACTGCCTACCAGTCGCCTTGCCGTGAATCCATTCGAGCATTGTCCACGGTGATTTGGTGGCCAACCACTCTTCTCTAGTCATCTGCACGCCACTCACTTCCTCGCCAACATCTTCCTCGCGTACACCTGATCCCCGACCTGTGCATAAAGCACATTCCCCTCGAACGTCAACGCCTTCACCGGGCCGTTGCCGGGGCTGGTGATTAAGCCGCACGGGCGGCCGGTGGGGTCGAAGGCCATGATGCCTTCCTTGTAGGCGGCGTACACGCGCTCGGCGCCGTCCACGCACAGGGCGGAGACGGCGCTTTCCTCGTCGCCCTTGCGCAGGCGCAACGGCAGGTATTTCTCGCCGCCGAACAGGCAGGTTCCCCCGTTGTCGATGCGGAAGGCCCAGACGTGTTTGCCGGCGGCGTCGCCGACCAGCAGCGTGTGGCCGTTGTGCCAGAGGGCGACGCAGGCCGGGCGATTCACTTGCGGCAGGTTGATGACTTCCTTGCCGTCCTTGATGGCGACGAGCTTGGCCTCGGGCTTCGGGTCGAAGCCAGCGGGCGCGATGGCCGGCATCTTGGCGTCCGTCTTTTGCCACGTCTCGCCGGGCTTAAGGATCTCGTGCAACGGCATGTCTTGGGCGACGGCCAGCGCCGGCAAAACAAAGCCGCAGCACGCGAGCAGAAACTTGTTCATGGTGAGTTCTCGAAAAAGAATTTCACGCAAAGCTCGCGAAGAGGCAACGCTCGCAAAGAGTCGAAGATAAAAATGGACGACTATTCCCGACGGAGATCGTCCATTTTTCCTGTTGCCCCTTTGCGAGCTTTGCCTCTTTGCGAGCTTTGCGTGAAACGGTTTTGTTTTGCCGGGTTTGTGTTACTTGACCTGGTCCGCCCACAGCCACCTCAACGACTCGGGCATCGTGGCGCCGCCGTGCTTGCCGCCGTGGGGGCCGTCGCCGAAGTCGAAGTGGTAGTCGTACTTCATGAACTTTAGGGCGGCGGCCATTTGCAGGTTGGCCAGCGGCCAGTGGCCGTGCAGATTGTCGAGGTCGTTCGACCCGTCTTGCAGCCACACCTTGATCGGCTTCCGCTCCGTCTTGCGGATGATGCCGGGGTACACGTCCCCGCCGCGGATGTTGGTGAAACTGCCGACGTGGCTCAACACCTTGCTGAACAGGTCCGGCCGCTCCCACGCGGCGGTGAAGGCGCAGATGCCGCCGGAGCTGATGCCGCCGATGCCCCGGCCCGCCGCGTCGGTGCGCAGCTTGTAGTCCTTGCTGACTTCGGGCAGGATTTCCTTCTCAAGGAACGTGGCGTACTGCGGGGACGGCGTGTCGTACTCGAAACTGCGGTTCGGCCGGCCGCCCTTGCCGTCGGCGTTGGGGATGGTGCCCGGGTCCACGAAGACGCCGATCATCACCGGGATGGCCTTCTGGTGGATCAGGTTGTCCATCACGACGGTCGTGCGGAATTGGCCCTTCTCGTTCAAGTAACTGCCGCCGTCCTGGAAGACCATCAGGCACGCCGGGGTCTTCCCGTCGTACTGGGCGGGGACGTACACGGAGTAGTTGCACACCGCGTCTTTGAAGACCTTGCTGGTCCACGTGTGCTTGGTGACTTTGCCGACGGGGACGCCGTCGTGCCGTTCGGAGTCCGGCCCGAACTTGTAGTCGTCGGCGGCGAACCCGCCGGCCGACAGCCCGAGGGCCAGCCCCGCGGCCAACAGAAAGAAGCGCATGGAGAGGTGTCCTTTGTGCAAACTCCAGGAAGGACTCCCACGGTACCAGACGCGGCGGCCGGGGGCAAGCAGTTCCCGAACGAAGACATTTTTTAGCCACGGATCGAACACGGATGAAACACGGATAAAGGCGGAAGAGAAGAAAACAGAAGAGAAGAGAAGAACTTCACCACAGAGGACACAGAGGACACAGAGGACAACCAAAGCAGAGGAAAGGCATTTATAAGAATGTCTTCTCTCTTCTCGTCTTTCTCTGTGTTCTCTGTGTCCTCTGTGGTGAAGTTCTTCTCTTCTCACACGATCACTTCGTCAAGAACCCGCCCAGCGCGTCGTTGAAGGCCATCGTGTCTTCCAGGTTCGACAAGTGGCCGACCCGGGGCAGCACCACCAACTTCGCGCCGGGGATCGCCTTGGCGATGGCCTCGGCCTTGGCCGGCGGCGTCACGGCGTCTTCCTCGCCGACGATCACGAGCGTCGGGACGGCGATGGCCTTTAAGTCTGGCGTGGCGTCCGGGCGGTCGCGCAGGGCTTTCAGGCCGGCGATCACGGCTTCGACGCTCTGATTCATGGCCGTCGCCCGCACGCCGGCGCCGACCTCGGGGTACTTCGCTTGCGTCGTCGCGCCCAGCAACTTTGGCAGCATCGCGTCGATGACGCCGGCAACGCCCTGCTCCTTCGCGAGCGCGATGATCTTCTCCCGGCCGGCCTTGGCGTCGGCGTCGTCGGCGTCGGCCTTGGTGTCCGCGAGGATGAGGGCCTTCAACTTCTTCGGGTGCCGGCGGGCGAAGGCCATCGCCACGTACCCGCCCATCGACAGGCCGCCGACGGCCACCGGGCCGGCGATGGTCAAGGCGTCCAGCAATTCCGCGATGGTGTCGGCGGCCGAATCGACGGACCAGTCTTCCAAAATTCGGGAGTCGCCGAAGCCCGGCAAGTCCGGGGCGATGACGCGGTGCGTGCCGGCCAAGTGCTTGCGCGCCGCCTCCCACATCGTGCGGTCCTGCGGGAAGGCGTGCAACAGCACGAGGACCGGGCTGGCCTCGGCCTTCGGGTCGTCGAAGTAGCTCACGGCGCCGCGGGAGAGGGTGACGGTCTTGAACATGGGGGAATCCTGAGAGAGGTCAATCGCGGGCGACGGGACATCGTCATGGTAGGCGTGACGGCCGCCGCGAAGACAACCTCACCCCCCGGCCCCTTACAAGGGTAGGTTTCCGGCCGGGGCAGAGGGAAATTTAGGCGGGGGTCGCTGTTGGCATCCGTCGCAGCCCCCTC
>JAYTTY010000518.1:0-16116 GCA_043744795.1 Zavarzinella sp.
GTCTTCGCTTCCCATTCTCACGTCGCCTTCGCCGGCGGGTGGGTCCGGGCCCGTTGCAAAAGCACCCGCCCGGTGGCCGCGTAGACGGCCAGCGTACACCACGTGACCGACCCGCTCGCCAGAACCCAGTTGCCCGCCGTCCGCCCGAGCAGCCCTTTCACCGTCAGACTCCCCAAGACGAAGACGACGACGAGGGCGGCCCCGACCAGCCAGTCGCGCCGCCGGTAGAGGAAGTCCGCCAGGCAGAACGTGATCGGCAACAACAGCACGCAAAAGTGGGTCTTGATGCTCGTGGGCGACAACAGCGTCATCGCGGTGACCAGCGCGGCCCCCTCGCCCAGCCGCCGGAAGGTCCGCTCGCCGTCGGGCAGGCCGCGCGTCAGCCCCGGCCGGGTGACCCACAGCAGCCATAGCCCGGCCGCCAACTGGGCGGCGACCGTCAGGTACTTGATCGCGGCGGGGCTGAAGTCCGCCACGCTGACATTCGACTGGTCGGGGTTGTCGTCGGGGAACGGGGTGACCAGGCGGTAGATGGTCCCGGCCAGACTCTGGTTGAGCTGATTCCAAGGGTACCACGCGCCGACGGCCACGGCGGTTTCCCCCGGCTTGATGGGCTTGAGGAACGTGGCGTACCAGCTCACCGTCCAACTCGTGTGGTCTTGGGCGGGGAACAACAGGTCGGGCAGGAAGGTCAACCCGGCCAGCACCGCGACGAGGGTCAGGGCCGCGACGAACCGCCGTTGCCACAGGAACACGGGGGCGAACAGCAGCGGCGTCGCCTTGAGGGCGGTCCCCAAGCCGGCCCAAAACCCGGCCAGCGCCTCGGCCCGGCGGCCCGGCGCGGCCGAGGCGTCGATGGCCAGCACGGCGCAGAGGAACACGATCAGGTCGTGGCTCTGATTTTCCAGCGGGGCCGAGACGTGCCGGCCCGCGAGCAGGGCGGCCAACAGCCAGAAGAGCCACGGCGGCGCCGCCCGCGCGCCGGGCGGCGTGGCCCCGGCGGCCAGGCCGGGCCGGAGGAGCCGGTTTAACCGCCAGACGATGACCACCAGCACGGCCCAATTGACCGCGGACCAAATCGGCGGGCGGGCCGCCTCGGGCAGCATGACCAGCGGCACGAAGGGCACGGCGAACAGCGGCGGGTACGTGAACGCCCGCTCGTCTTGGCGGTAAATGGATTCACCGCGGAGCATGCGGTTGGCGGCCAACTCGTAACAGGGCAGCTCGCTGTACCGGTTGCGCGCCGTGACGGCCAGCCCGGCCACAAGGGCGATCACCGCCGCGGCCCCCCAAGCCACGCGGCCCCACCCCCGGCCCCCGGCGCCGTCCTGAACTGCGAAGATCGTCATGGCAATCCTGTCGGAAGGGCCGCGGCGAACCGCCGCGCGTGCTCCCGGTCACCGTTCCCGCGCGCCCCCGAAGCCCGGCGGGCCGGACAGGCGCTTTCGGACCATCAACCGCAAGCCATAGCCGCCCCTCCGCGGGGCGTCAAGATCAGGGCCGGCGGCCCCGTTCTCCTCAAAGTGCGCGGCCCTCTCCCCACTTGCGCCTTGAACCGCCGGCCCCGGTGCCTTACACTCGCACCACACCGCCCGCCCCTCCCCGTGGAATCACTTCCGATGGCCGACGACGTGACGACGACCCGCCCGGACTTGCCGACCGACCCCAAGGGGTGGCGCAGCCTCCAGAACTTGTCCCCGTACCACTGGTTCGTCTTCATCGTCGCCTGCCTGGCGTGGGACCTCGATTGCATGGACCAGCAACTCTTCGTGCTGGCCCGCAAGCCGGCCGTCACGGAGTTGTTGGCCAAGCCGACCGACGACGACGCGCGGCGGCCGGCCGTCGCGGAGAAGCTGACGGCCGATCTGCGGAAGGCGCCCGGACAGGCGGACGCGCCGGTAATTTCCGCTTCGGACCCAAAAGTCACGGCCGAGTTGAACAATTCGGACATCAACAAGTTCGCCGGGTACGCCACGTCCATGTTCCTGATCGGCTGGGCCATCGGCGGCATCGGGTTCGGCATGATGGGGGACCGGGCCGGCCGCGTGAAGACGCTGATGACGACGATCCTCGTCTACTCGGTGTTCACCGGGCTGAGTTCCATGTCGGTGAGCGCGACGGACTTCATGCTGTACCGCTTCCTCACCGGCCTCGGCGTCGGCGGGGTGTTCGCGGTGGCCGTGTCGCTGGTCGCGGAGAGTGTGCCGTCGGCGTCCCGGCCGTACATGCTCGGGCTGTTGCAGGCGTCGAGCGTGCTGGGGAACTGCGCGGCCGCCGGCATGTCGATGTGGCTCGGGAGTTTGGCGCAGGCCGACGCGTTCAAAGACGTGACGGCCCTCGGCTTCGCGGTCACGCCGTGGCGCATCATGTTCGTGATTGGCATCATCCCCGCGATCCTGGTGGTCGTCATCCAGGGCCGCCTCCAGGAGCCGGAGAAGTGGAAGCAGGCCAAGGCCGCCGGCGTGAAGTCCGGCCGGTTCGGCGAATTGCTCGGGGAGCCGCACTGGCGCAAGCACGCCCTGTTCGGCCTGCTGCTGGCGTTCGCCGGCGTCGTCGGCCTGTGGGGCATCGGCTTCTTCACCGTGGACCTACAGTCCAGCATTTTTAAGGCCACCTTCCAAGCGGACGCGGCCGCCCAAGGCCTGACCGGGGCCGAGGCGGCCCAATACGTGACCGGCCAGACCGCCAAGTGGGCCGGCATCACGTCGCTGGTTCAGAACCTCGGGTCGTTCCTGGGCATCTACGCCTTTGTGCTGCTCACGGCCAAGGTGGGCCGCAAGCCGGCCTTCGCCATCGCCTTCGTGGCGGCGGCGGCGGCGACGGCCAACGTGTTCTGGAACTTGAAGACGTTCGCGGACCTCTTCTGGATGGTCCCGCTCATGGGCTTCTGCCAACTCTCCCTGTTCGGCGGGTACGCCATCTACTTCCCGGAGCTGTTCCCCACCCGGCTGCGCAGCACCGGCATCTCGTTCTGCTACAACGTCGGCCGGCTGGTCGCCGCGTCCGGCCCGGCCGCGCTGGGCTTGCTCACGGCCCAAGTGTTCAGTACGGCAAATGGGTACGGCGAGTCCCCCGAGCCGCAGCGGTACGCGGGGCTGGTGATGTGTTCGGTCTTCCTGCTCGGGCTGGTGGCGCTGCCGTTCCTGCCCGAGACCAAGGGAAAACCCCTGCCGGAGTAAGCGGGGGCGGCACCGCGATGACGGACTCCAATGACCCTGCGACAAGGATGCGCCGCCATGACTGACTCCTCCCCGCTCGCCCCCCGGTATGACGTGGGCGAACGCTTTCAACGGCTGGCCGCCAAGTGGAAGGGACAGTCGCGGCATATGTCGAACGCGGCCCAGATGGCAATGCTGCCGTCCTACCAACAAATTATCGGCATGGGGGACCGGGCCGTCCCGCTGCTGCTTGAAGAGCTACGCCGAGAGCCGGATCACTGGTTCTGGGCGCTGGAGGCCATTACGCAAGAAAACCCAGTCCCGGCGGACGCGGTCGGCAAAGTCCGGCTCATGGCCGAGGCGTGGGTCGCGTGGGGCGTCCGAGAGGGGTACGTAACCGCATGACCCCGGACTCCGACTTCCCCCGCCTCACGCGGGCCAACCACCGGGTCACCAGCCCGGCCACAGTCGAGTACAACTGCATTGCTTGGGCGGCCGAGGACACGGGGAATTGGTGGCAACCGGGGATGTTTTGGATCCCGCCGGACTGGCCCGCGGACGACTTCGGGTTGGGGGCGCTCGAAACGGTCTTCCGCTCGCTCGCGTACGCGGACTGCGGCCAGGATGCAGGACTTGAGATCGGTTACCAGAAGGTGGCGCTTTACGGGTCGGGTTTCATGTATACCCATGCCGCGCGTCAGTTGCTGTCCGGGAAATGGACGAGCAAACTTGGCAAGGGACAGGACATTGAGCACGATACCCCCGAGGATGTCGGCGGGGGCGTTTACGGCGAAGTCGTGCAAGTCATGCGGCGGGCGGCCCGGGGGGCGGACACGGGTGGAAACGTCGGCCGGCGGTCGTAAATTGCCTGTAATGGAGGCGGATGTCGGCCCGAAAAAACCTGATCCCCTTTGATTTACCACGGAAACCCTCGGTTATGACGCCTCCCGATTGGCTCTCGACCCGCGCCGGCGGCCTCGCCGCCGGCCTCAACGACCGCACCTGGCTGGTGACGCTCGGCGGCCACCCGCAGTACCGCCTTGTCGCCACGCCGGCCCGCGGCACGTTCACGTGCGTCGTCACGCAGACCAACAACGGCAAGCGCCTCGACGCCGGGGCCGACTACCCGAATCTGGAAAATGCGCTCAAAGGCGGCTTGGACGAACTGCGGGCGAAGTTGGGGTGGTGACGGGATCGGGGCCTGAAAGAAGACATTTTTAGCCACGGATCGAACACGGATGAGACACGGATAAAGGCAGAAGAGGAAAGAACTTCACCACAGAGGACACAGAGAGCACAGAGGAAAACCAAAGCCGAGGAGAGGCATGATGAAAATGTCTTCTGTCTTCTCGGCTTTCCTCTGTGCTCTCTGTGTCCTCTGTGGTGAAGTTCTTCTTTCCTCTTCTGCCTTTATCCGTGTCTCATCCGTGTTCGATCCGTGGCTAAAAATGTCTTCTTTCATTTAACGGGGCTTCCCCGCGTCGCGTACACGACCAGCGGCGTGTCCGCGGTCGGCACTTCCGTCACCGGGAACAGCTTGTCCAACTTCGTGATGGTCATCAACTCCGCCAGCGGCGTCGAGGCGAGGACGGCGAACGGGACGGCCCGGGCGTGCAGGGCCTTCCAGAGGCGGATCAGCGCGGCCATGAACGTGCCGTCCACGGTCAGCACTTGCCCGGCGTCCAGGCGGACGCGCTTGGCGGGGCACTGTTCCAGCGTCTGGAAGTCGGCCCGCACGTCCGCGGCGGCGGGGGCGGCCCGCAGGTCGGCGACCGGGACGACGGCGAACACGTCGTCCCCGACGGCCCGGACCTGAAGCAAGCGATACGTCTCCGGCATGGCGCCCTCTCTTGGCCGCGGTCCCCCCAATTACTGTAGACGGTCGGACGCCCGCTTGGGCATTCTTCCTCCGTGAAGTGAAGTCTCCGTGAACCCGTCGCCTCCGGCGGCGGGACGGCGTACACCATTCCGTGTCCCGTCACTCCCGTTTTTCGGAGATCACCTCATGCGGATCGTCAGCACACTCATCGCAGCCCTGTTCCTCGGCGCCCTCGGCTTCTCCGAGGACAAGAAGGAGGCCGACAAGCCCCTGATGGGCGCGTACAATCGCACGGCCGGGGAACTCACCCTGACCCTCACGTTCAAGAAGAACAACAAGCTCGACCTGCTCGTCGTCGTCGGCGAGGCCAGCGGCACCCTGGAATGCATGTACGCCAAGGAGAAGGACGGCACCCTCAAGTGCGAAGTCGAGAACTTCATCAAGAAGGGGGACTTCCCCGTGACCAAGGACAAGGGGTACAAGTTCAGCTTCAAGGCGGAAGCCAAGAAGGACGCCGTCGCCGTCAGCGAATTCACCGGCGACGAGGTGAATGACGACGCCAAGAAGTCGCTGGAAGGCGACTACGAGGCCGTGGCGAAGTGAGCGGCGGCCCGCCGGCGTGACACGCCCTGCGCCGGCGGGTATGATGGGGAAATGAAACGAGGACCGAGCCATGACTACGATTGCCGCCACCGTCCGCGACGGCCGCATCGAGCCGGACGAGCCAGTTGATTTACCCGAGGGCACGGCCCTGCGGATTTCGGTCCCCGACGGGGAGGTGTTGTCCGAAGAGGAAGAGGCCGCGGACCCCGCGTGCATCGCGCGCGACCTCGCGTTGATGGACGGCTTCGAGCCGTTGCAGATGACCGACGCGGAAATCGCCGCGTGGGAGGCCGACCGCCAAGCGAGAAAAGAGTGGGATAAGGCCCATTTTTTTGAGCGCGCCGACAAACTGGCGAGGATGTGGGAGTGAGACGCTATTTGCTCGACACCGGCATCGCCGGCGACTTCATCAACAAGCGGCGCGGCGTGGTCGACCGCGCCAAGGCGGCCCGGGACGCCGGCGGGCTGGTCGGCATCGGCATGCCCGTGCTGGCCGAATTGGCCTACGGCGTGGAGAAGAGCGAGACACGGGACCGCAACATGCGGCTGCTCCGGAAGGCGGTGGCGTCCCTCCGCCTGTGGCCGTTCGGCAAGGACGCGGCGTTCGAGTACGGCCGGCTGTACGCCCACTTGCTGGCCGTCGGCCGCCCCATGCAAGTCCAAGACGTGATGATCGCCGCCGTCGCCTTCACCCTCGGCAACTGCACCGTCGTCTCCAAGGACGGCGATTTCCTCGCCGTCCCCGGGTTGGCCGTCGAGAACTGGGCGGCCTGACCGCAATCCCCGATTCCCCCCATAGCCATATACCATTCGGCACGGGCCGCGCGGCCCGCCCGAGGCGGGGATTCATGGTCAGTTGGCTGTTGGCGTCACCGGGGCGGCTGTACGTCGTGGCGACGATGCTGCCGCTGGCCGCCTTCGTCTTTCTGCTGATCGGCGGCGGGGTCCGCGCCGTGTGCCGGCCCGCCAAGGACGCCGACCCGGCCGCCCGGTTCTTGTACTTCCTCCTCGGCGGGCACCGGCCCATCCGGCTCGGGGCGTACCTCGCCACGGCGGCGATGGCCGCGAGCGCCGTCATCGCCCTCGTCAGTCTGGCAAAATACCTCGGCGACGCGGAACACCTCTCCCCGTTGGACGTCGAACACCGCTGGGCCGAACGGTCCGCGTGGGCGTCGATCGGCGACCGGGCCGCGGACCGGCCGGCCACGGTCATCGAGTTGGGCTACCGCATCGACCACCTCTCGGCGGTCCTGTTCGCCATGGTCACGGTCGTCGGGACGTGCATTTTCGTCTTCTCCCTCGGGTACATGCGGGACGAGTTGGAGGTCGAGCACGAAGACCACGCCGCCCACGTCACGCGGCCGGGGCGGTTCGGGCGGTTCTTCCTGTTCCTGTCGCTGTTCTGCTTCTCGATGCTGAACCTGCTGATCGCGGACAACCTGTTCCAAATCTTCGTGTCGTGGGAACTCGTCGGCGTCTGCTCCTTCT
The DNA here is from genome assembly GCA_043744795.1 of Zavarzinella sp. Lineage (GTDB taxonomy): Bacteria > Planctomycetota > Planctomycetia > Gemmatales > Gemmataceae > Zavarzinella. The sequence continues at coordinate 7,069 of JAYTTY010000518.1, forward strand.
TCCTGATCGGCTTCTACTTCGAGCGCAAGTCCGCGAGCACCGCCGCCAACAAGGCCTTCCTGATGAACCGCGTCGGGGACGCCGGGTTCCTGGTCGGCCTCTGCCTCGCGTGGGTCCACTTCGGCACGTTTAACATTCAGGACATCGCCCGCGACTTGGCCGCCGGGCAGGCGACGATTCCCGCGAACCTGTTCACCGTCATGGGCCTCGGCATTTTCCTCGGGTGCGTCGGCAAGTCGGCCCAGTTCCCGCTGCACACGTGGCTGCCGGACGCGATGGAAGGCCCGACGCCCGTGTCGGCCCTCATTCACGCGGCGACGATGGTGGCCGCCGGCGTGTACCTCGTCGGCCGGGCGTACCCGCTGTTCACCGCGGACGTGCGATTGGTGATCGCGTACACCGGGGCCGCCACGCTGTTCCTCGGGGCGACCATCGCCCTGGTTCAGACGGACATCAAGCGCGTGCTGGCGTACTCCACGGTCAGCCAACTCGGGTACATGATGCTGGCCCTCGGCGTCGGCGGCTGGGTCGCCGGGCTGTTGCACCTGCTGACGCACGCCTTCTTCAAGGCCCTGCTGTTTCTCGGGTCCGGCAGTGTGATCCTCGGCTGTCACCACGAACAAGACATGCGCAAGATGGGCGGCCTCCGCCGCCGGATGCCGGTGACGGCGTACACGATGCTGGCCGGCGTGCTGGCCATCGCCGGCGCGCCGTTCTTCAGCGGGTGGTACAGCAAGGACATGATCCTCTCGAACGCGATGGGCTTCGCCGGGGCCAACCCGGAGCATGCGGCCCTGTTCGTCCTGCCTCTGGTCACGGCCGGGCTGACGGCCTTCTACATGTTCCGCCTGTGGTTCCTCACGTTTGTCGGCGCCTCGCGGGGGGACGCGGCGGGCCACGCCCACGAGTCGCCGTGGGTGATGACGGCGCCGTTGCTCCTCCTCGCCGCGGGCAGCGTCGGCCTCGCGTGGGGCTGGCCCGCGTGGGAGCCGGAGGCCAGTTACCTCGGCCATCTACTGGAACAGGCCCAACCGGGCATGGCCCACGGGTTGGCGAAGGAAAATCACCTCGCCGGCTGGCTCGCGCTGGCCGTCGCCGTGTTCGGGGTGAGCGTGGCCGCGCTGATGTACCTGAAGCCGGTCATCAACCCGGCGGCGGTGACGGCGAAGTTGGCTGGCGTCCACGGCTTCCTGATGAACAAGTGGGGCTTCGACGACCTGTACCACGGCCTGTTCGTGCGGCCAGTGAAAGCGCTGGCGTTCGTGACCGCCCGGCTCGACAAGCGGACGCTGCCGGGGGAACAGGCCCACGCCGTGGACAAGAGCGTGAACCTCACCAGCGTGGACGGCCTGATGAGCGCCGTCGGCCAAGGGGCGCACCGGCTCGGCCAACGGGTGCGCGAGTTCCAGAGCGGGTACGTCCGCCGGTACGTGACGGTGATGCTGTTGGCGATCGTGTTGCTGCTCGGGATGCTCAGCGCGTTGAATTGGTGACGGGCCGCCCCCCGCGCGGGCGCCCGGCGGACAATAACGGAAAAGTGTAACGGACTCCACATGATCGAATACGACCTGGTCTTCATGTCGCTGGTGATCTTCCTGCCGGTGGGGTTCGGGCTGGCGTGCCTGTTCTTCCCGGCCCGGTTCAAGGAGGCCGTCCGGTGGTGGGCGCTGCTCGGGTCGGCGGCGACCCTCTGCCTGAGCCTGTGCCTGGTGGCCGAGTTCTACTTCCTGCTCGACTCCCGCTCCGACCGCGGGGTGCGGTCGCTGCACCACCCGAAGACGCTGCTCGACGCCCGCGCCGACGAAGCGCTCCGCCGGGCGAGCTTGCCCGTCCCGGAGCCGAAGCAGGGGTACGACTGGGTGACGACGCAGCCGTGGATCGACCGCTTCGACATCCACTACTCGCTGGCGATTGACGGCATCTCCCTCCCCCTGATCGTCCTCACGTCGCTGGTCATGTTCCTGGCCGTCATCGCGTCGTGGAAGATCGAGACGAACGTGCGCGCCTACTTCTGCCTGCTGCTCACCCTCCAGACGGGCGTGCTGGGGACGTTCTTCGCCATGGACCTGTTCCTGCTGTACGTCTTCTACGAGGTGATGCTGGTCCCCATGTACTTCCTGATCGGCCTGTGGGGCGGGCCGCGGCGGAAGTACGCGGCGTTCAAGTTCGTGATCTACACGCTGCTCGGGAGCGTGTTCCTGCTGGTCGCCATCATCGGCCTGTACTTCACGGACGTGCGCGACTTCGTGGACAAGGCCGCCGTCGATACGCGGGCCGCCGAGCGCCGCAAGGAAAGCCCGCGGCTGACGGGGGACGAGGTCCGCGAGTACCACACGTTCCACATCCCGACGCTGCAGCGGGCCGGGCAGGGGGCGATGCTCGTCCTCTCGGGCCAGCAAGACCGCCTTACGGCCCGCGACGAGCCGGCCGCCGGCAAGGTCGAACTGCTCGGCCGCGGCGCCACCGTGGACGGCCTGCGCAACCGCTTGGACCAGCCGTTCTTCCGCGAATCGTACCAGTACATCTTCTTCCTGCTGCTGTTCGTCGGCTTCGCCGTCAAGGTGCCGATCTTCCCGCTGCACTCGTGGCTGCCGGACGCGCACGTGGAGGCGCCGACGCCGGTCAGCATGGTCCTCGCGGGCGTGCTGCTGAAACTCGGGGGCTACGGCCTCATCCGCTTGGCGTACCCCATCTGCCCGTGGGCGGCCGACCAGCTTTCGCTGTGGATCGCCGGCCTCGGGGCGTTCGGCATCGTGTACGGGGCCGTCGTCGCCCTGGGGCAGACGGACTTCAAGAAACTGCTGGCGTACTCGTCGGTCAGCCACATGGGCTACGTCGTGCTGGGCCTCGCCGCGTGGGGCGGCGGGGCCAAGTCCCAGTATTGGGCGTGGGGCGTCAACGGGGCGATGTTCCAGATGGTGGCCCACGGCATCACGGCTTCGGCCATGTTCTTCGTCGTCGGCGTCATCTACGACCGGGCGCACACGCGGGAGATCAAACAACTCGGCGGCGTGATGACTTCCATGCCCTTCTACGCCGGGCTGAGCGCCATCGTCTTCTTCGCCGCGATGGGCTTGCCCGGCCTGTGCGGCTTCGTCGGGGAGTTGTTCGTCGTCCTGGGGAGTTGGAGTTACCACCCCGGCCTGGCGCTGGCCGCCATCGGGGCGACGGTGGTGACGGCCGCGTACATGCTGTGGACGTGGCAGCGCGTCTTCCTCGGCGTGAACCGGCACGCCGACTACCCGGACCTTAGCGTCCGCGAGGCGACGGTGCTGCTGACGTTCGTCCTCTTCGCCGTCCTCCTCGGCGTGCTGCCACAGACGGCGCTCCTGAGTTGGATGGAGCCGAGCGTCACCGGCTTCGTGGAGTCGCTGGCCCGGCTGAAGGCGGAGTGAGGACCCCGGGGGGCCGCCGTGAATCACGATCAGTTGTTCAAGCAGATGATGCACCTGCTCCTGAAGGACTTCTTCGAAGTCTTCTTCCCGGAGTGGGCCGGCCGCTTCCTGTTCGGGCAAGCCGAGTGGCTCGAACAGGAAATCTTCCCGGAGCCGCCGCGCGGCGAAAAGCTCGTGGTGGACATGCTCGTCCGGCTGCCGACCGTCCCGGCCGACCCGCCGCGGGAGAACGAGCCGCGCGACTCCTTGGCCCTCCTGCTCATCGAAGCCGAGAACTCGACCGGCCTCGCGGACTTCCGGGAGCGGATGTACAATTACACCATCAGCGTCGCCAAGAAGTACGACTTGGACGTGCTTCCGGTGGCGATCTTTCTGAAGTTGCGGCTGGACGGCCGCGGCACGGACGTGGTCGAGCGGCGGTTCTGGGAGCGGCGCATCCTGACGTTCGAGTACGACTACGTCGCCCTGCCCGGCCTGCGGGCCGACGACTACGCCGGCCACCCGAACCCGCTGGCGGTCGCGTGGTCCACGGTGATGACGATGGAGCGTGACCGCCGGGCGGCCGCCGCCGTCGCGGCGATGGACGCCGTCGTCGCCAGCGAGGCGACCGTCGAAAAGAAGCACGTCCTGCTGGGCTTCATTCAGAGTTACGCCCCGTTGGAAGACGACCAGCGGCGAGACTTGAACGAGTTGCTGACGGACCCCAAGCACGAAAGGGTAATGGCCATGGGCAAGACGTGGTATCAAGAAGGGGTGGAAAAGGGGCTGGAAATGGGCAAGACGTGGTTCCAAGAAGGGATTGAGAGAGGGATTGCGCATGGCCGGCGAGAGGTCTTGTTAAAGTTATGTTTGCAGAAATTTAATCAGCTGAAATCTGAAAACGTCATGCGGTCATTGGAACAGATGGACGCCACACGGATAGACGAACTTGGCGCAAAATTACTGACCGCAAATCGCCCTGAGGAACTCGGGCTGGGTGAGTCATGAATGACGCCGTATCCAAAATGACGCTGCGAGAAGTGGCCAATCAATATGGGCGGGCCACGGAACGGTTCCACTTGGTCTTCGATCAGTGCCGGTTCAAATTTGCACAAGTGCCTCCATTGGTCCTTCGGCATAAATTGGAACAACTGAGCATGGCCCAACTCAAAGAGTTGAGCGTAAGATTACTCGTCGCCCAAACGCCGCAGGAAGTCGGCCTCGCCGACTGACCGCCCCGCCCCCGCCTTGACCAACCCCCCCCCGCCTGTAAGGATAAGGGGGTCGGCCCGCCTCCCGCACCGGCTTGCCCGCCGGTCCTCTCCGAGTCGCTTGATGCCCCGTTACCGCTTGGTCTGGAGCCGTTGTGCCGGGGCGCTGTCGCCGGTTCTTCTCTGCGTGGCCGCCCTGGCGGCCGGGTGCGGGCCGGCCCCGGCCGTCACGACGGCCACGGAACGAATTTCGGCCGACGCCGACGGCGTGGAGCCGGACATGCCGGAGCCGGCCGCCGACGGGGAGCGCATCCTCGGGGCGTTCGTCGCCGGCCCCAAGACGGCGGACGGCCAAGCGTGGCTGGTCTTCAAGATGCGCGGCCCGCCGGAGGCCGTCGGCAAGCGGGCGGCCGACTTCGATCGCTTCTTGGCCGGCATACGCCTCCCGGAGGGAAAAACGCTCCCCGAGTGGGACCTCCCGAAGCATTGGCGCGTCGGCCCCCCGGCGGACCAGATTTCCCATCTGAGCCTCCGCACCGGCCACCAGCGAACGCCCGCGGACTTTACATTTAGCCTCGTCAGCGGGGAGTTGGGGGCCAACGTCAACCGCTGGCAAGACCAAGTGGGCGTGCCGCGGACGGCGGAGGCCGACTTGCCGGCCTTGTGGAAAGAGTCGAAAACGGCCGACGGCCACGCCGTCTACCGGCTGGACCTGAAGGGGCCGGGCGGCAAGAAGAACATGATGGCGCCCCCCTTCGCCAAGAACTGACGACCCGCAGGAGCGACCCCCTCATGGCGACCATTTCCCACCCGCACGACTACGTCGGCGATTCGACGCCCGCCAAGAAGCCGCGGCCGAATTACCCGCTGCACGCCCTGAAGGCCGTCGCCTCCTTGCGCGTGTCGATGGTCCTGTTCGGCCTGTCGCTGTTTCTCGTGTTCTTCGGCACGCTGGCCCAGAAGCACGCCGGCATCGAGCGCGTGCTGACGCAGTACTTCTATTGCTCGATGGCGTGGGTCGACCTCAACCTGATCTCGGACTTCACCGAGGTCTTCTTCCGGTTCCGGTTCCTCGGCTCCTTGGAACACCCGGTCCGGCTCTTCGTGCCGTTCCCCGGCGGGTACGTGATCGGGTGGGCGATGGTCCTGAACCTGACGGCCGCCCACATCGTGCGGTTCAAACTGTCGTGGCGGCGGGCCGGCATTTGGGCCCTGCACGCCGGCATGGTCGTCTTGCTCGGCGGCGAGTTCATCCGGGCCGAGATGGCGCAGGAGAACCGCATTTCCCTGATGGAGGGCGAGACGGCCGACTTCATGACGAACTTGCACCTGGTGGAGTTGGTTGTGGCCACGCCGCCGGCCGCCGGCGTTTCCGAGGTGGTTTCCGTCCCCGGCGACCTGGTGGCGAAGGCCGCCCCCGTCGGCCGGCGGGCGGAGCCGGGCCGCATCGACCTGCCCGGCGTGCCGTTCCACGCGCGTGTCCGGGAGTACATGATCAATAGTTCCGGGCCGGCGGCCCGCCGGGCGGACGAAGAACCGCAGGCGACCCACGGCCTTGGCCGCGCCCTCGCCATCCGGGCGGACAAGGAAGTGTCTGGGACGGACCAGTCCGGCCGGCCCGACGCCCCGGCGGCCGTCGTCGAGTTCGTACGGAACGACACGGGCGAGACGCTCGGCGTTTACCTGCTCGGCGTCCTCTTGGGGGACGAGTGGCAGAAGGTCGGCGTCGGCGGCGCGACGTACCGCGTCCAACTCCGGATGAGGCGCACGCCGTTGCCGTACACGCTGACGGCCGAGAAGATCGAGCACGACAAGTACCCCGGCACCGAAATCGCCCGCAACTTCGCCAGCACCGTCCGGCTGCAAGACCCGCGCAACGGCGAGGACCGCACCGTCAAGATTTGGATGAACAACCCGCTGCGGTACGGCGGGATGACGTTTTACCAGTCGTCCATGCAGGCCGAGGCCGGCGGCGTGAAGCAGACGGGCCTGCAAGTCGTCCGCAACCCCGGCTGGCGACTGCCCTACATTTCCTGCTCCCTGGTCGGCCTCGGCATGTTGCTCCACTTCGGCCTGAAGTTCACCGACTTTCTGAAGAAGAAGGCCGCCGCCGACCGGCGGGCGAAGATGGCGACGTTGGCGTAACGACACGGGGTTTTCACCCCGGAGGGGTGGCAGCCATTAGCCCCGGGTCGCCGCTTCGGCGCACCCGGGGTGTCGTGCGGGCGAAAAAAATGGATTGACCCCGGAGGGGTCACAGCAATGCAGACACGCCCTGCTGCGACCCCATCCGGGGTCGAAAACCGGGGTGACGACATTTGTTCCCCGGGTGCGCGAAGCGCGACCCGGGGCTAATAGCTGCCACCCCTCCGGGGTGAAAGGCAGGCTGTTAGAACTGCCGGTCGATGAGTTCGGATCAAGAGGCGCCGCGCCCAAGACAAAGGCACCAGCCATGAAATACATGAAGCACCTCCCGTGGGCCGTCGTCGCCGTCATGGGCCTGTACGTCGCCGCCAAGGCGATGCCGCCGGGCGGCAAGACGAAAGAAATGGACCTGTACAACTTCGGCAAGATCCCGGCGCAGCACAACGGCCGCACCCAGCCGTTGGACTCCGTGGCCCGGAACACGCTGGTGCTCGCCACCGCCGGGCGGCAGGAGTACGACGTCCGCGTGGAAGGGCGGCTGAAGACGTTCCCGGCCGTCCAGTGGCTGGTGGAAGTGATGGCCAAGCCGGACGCCGCCGCGGCGCTGCCGGTGTACCGCATCGACGACCCGGACCTGCGGGCGTGGCTCGGCCTGCCCAACAAGCCCGGGTCGTACCGCTACGCCATCGACGAGATCGGCCCGGCCAAGTGGCAGGAATTCGTCATGCGCGGCATGCAGTTGCGGTCAAAAAAGGCCGAGGCCCGCACGGAGTTCGACGCCAGCCTCCAGACCCTCGGGGCGCACATGGAGATGCAGGATGCCTTGGGCCGGCTGCAACGCCCCGGCCTGATCCCCGACAAGGATTCGCCCGATGAAAAGTGGCTGACCCTTGGGGAAGTGAACGGCCGCGTCGCGAAAGAAGTGATCGACGAGGCGCGCCAGACCGCCGTCGCCATGTTCGAAAAGGAAAAATCCGAACAGGCGGCCATGTACGCGGCGGCCCGCCGCGCCCGCTCGCCGGAGGAATACCAAGAGTGGGAGGAAAAGCAACAGTTGCGCCTGTTCCAGCAGGCGGCCGCCCCGCTGGTCACGGCGGCCCGGCAGGCGGCGTACCCGCAGGCGGCGGCGTTCATCGACATCCTGCACGCTTACCAAGTCAACGACGTGGACGGCTTCAACGCGGCCGTGACAAAGTACCACAAGGAATATGTGGACAAGACGGTGGACCCGGCGGAGGCCGGTAAGGCGGCCGCCGAGGCGTGGATGAACCACTTCGAGCCGTTCTATCTGTGCACGGCCCTCTACATCATGGCGCTCGTGCTTGCGGCCCTGTCGTGGCTCGTGCCCCCGGACGTGCCGCTGCGCCGCACGGCGTTTTACCTCGCCCTGATGACCCTCGGCGTCCACACGCTGGCCCTGATCCTGCGGATGTTCATCGGGTCCCGGCCGCCCGTCACGAACCTGTACTCGTCGGCCATCTTCATCGGGTGGGGCGGGCTGGTCTTGTGCCTCATCATGGAGGCGATTTACAAGAACGGCCTCGGCACGTTCGTCGGCGGCCTGCTCGGCTTCGGTACGATGCGCATCGCCCACCTGCTGTCCCAGAGCGGGGACACGCTGGAGATGCTCCAAGCCGTGCTGGACACCAACTTCTGGCTGTCCACGCACGTCACCATCGTGACGCTCGGGTACACGGCGACGTTCGTGGCCGGCGCCCTCGGCGTCGCCTTCGTCTTCGCCGGCATGTTCTCCAACGCCCTGCGCCCGGACAAGGGCCGCGAACTGTACCAGATGACCTACGGCACGCTCTGCTTCGCCACGCTCCTGAGTTTCGTCGGCACGGTGCTGGGCGGCATCTGGGCCGACCAGTCGTGGGGCCGCTTCTGGGGGTGGGACCCCAAGGAGAACGGGGCCGTTTTGATCGTGATCTGGAACGTCCTCGCCCTGCACGCCCGCTGGGCCGGCCTCGTGACGGCCCGCGGCTTCGCCGTCCTGGCCGTGTTCGGCATCGCCGTCACCGCCTGGTCGTGGTTCGGCACCAACCAACTCGGCATCGGCCTGCACGCCTACGGCTTCAACAAGGAACTGGCGACGACGTGCGCCGTCATCTGGGTGTTGAGCGTGTGCGTCATGGCCTTGGGGATGGTCCCGTTGAAATGGTGGGCCAGCTTCGGGGACGAGCCGCCGCGGGCGGCCCGGTGACGGCCGTTCGCCGAAGAGACCTCACCCCCCGGCCCCTTACAGGGGTAGGTCAGGCGAGAGCGAAGAATTCAGGCGGAAGTCGCAATAGTGCGACCATGCCGCGTTTTCTCGATGT
>JAYTTY010000519.1:0-48254 GCA_043744795.1 Zavarzinella sp.
TGGGCCTCAAATGACCGGAAACTGGATGCGTTTGGGCAAGATGGGCAAGTCAGCATCTTGCCCATGCCACCAAAAAACGACCAACTGCGTAACTCCTAAAGTTTCTCGTTAGGACGGCGAAAATTCCCCGACGGATTATGTTGTCACCCGCGACCCGGAATCGGTCAAATGGCTGAGGGGCCAGAGTCGCAGCGTCGCTTGCTCGCCATCGGGTACTCGGCGGGGTCCGCCCTCACCGGGCCGGTGCTGTTGGGGTTCGGCATTGATTGGCTGGCCGGCACCATGCCGTGGTTTACCGTCGGCGGGGTGTTCCTGGGGATGGCTGGGGTGTTCGTGCTTCTGATCCGCATGACCGCCCCGAAAGGCCCCCCCGCGTGACCCGGGCGACCCTCACGTTAACCGCCGTCATTCTCGGGACATGGATTGTTCTAACCGGGCCGGCGTGGGGCGTCTTCGGGGCGGACCCGAGGCCGTCGGCGTTCGCGGCGGGGGTCAATTGGCTGCCCGGCGTGTTGACGCTCGGCCTGATCTGTTGGAGCCGCACAGGCAACCCGACCGTTCAAACCGCGACCCTGTTGGCGTCGAGTTTTATCCGGCTGATTTTATCAGTGGTCGGTGGCGGGTTGGGTTGGTATCTCTTCCCCTACCTGCGAGGCCTCGCGTTGGATTTGGTCGTCTGGGGCGGGATATTTTACGTGGTTACGCTGGTCACGGAATCGATGTTGGTCCACCGGCTGGTGTCCACCCAAGGGGGTTCTTGAGCATGGCTCACCCGAGTACGTTTCGGGAATACTTGGCCGAGTTCGACCCCTTCAAGGAGCCGGCCGACTCGCACCACGTCGGCATCTTCGAGACGGCCGGGGTGGAATTGCACCTCCCCAGTTGGCTCTCGAAGTTCATGGTGCTGGAACTGATCGCCGCGGCCGTCATTCTGCTGTTCTTCCTCCCCGCCGCCCGCCGCATCGCCCGCGGGGGCGTGCCCCGCGGGCGGGTGACGCACGGCGTCGAGGCCATCTTGCTGTTCATCCGGGACCAGGTGGCGATCCCCACGCTCGGCGAGCACGACGCGAAGCGGTTCCTGCCGTTCCTGTGGTCCACGTTCGTGTTCATTCTCGTCGTCAACCTGCTCGGCATGGTGCCGTTCCTCGGGTCGGCGACGGCGAGCGTCGCCGTCACGGGCGTCCTCGCCCTGATCGCCTTCGGGGTGATCCATTACAACGGCATCAAGAACGCCCACGGGTTCGGCCCGTACGTCAACACGTTCAAGGTCCACATCGAACGCGAAGGCGCGTTGTTGAAGATTTTGGCCCCCGTGATTGAGGCGGGCATCTTCGCCATCGAAATCCTCGGGGCGTTCATCCGCGGCCTCGTCTTGGCGGTCCGCTTGTTCGCCAACATGCTCGCGGGGCACACGTCCCTGTTCGTGATCCTGTCGTTCATCGCGATGATCGGCATCGCGGCCGACGAGGGGTCGGCCAGCGGTTTCTGGTTCTACGTGATCACCCCGCTCAGTGTGTTGACCGTCATCGGCCTGAGCATGTTGGAACTGTTCGTGTCTTGCCTCCAAGCCTTCGTGTTCGTGTTCTTGACCTCGACGTTCTTGGGCATGGCGTTGCACCCGGAACACTGATTTTCTGAATGAACCATCAACCCCGCATCGGAGTGGACGTTCCCATGAAGCTTGTTAGCCGCGCGGCCCTCGTTTTGGTGGCCCTGTTGTGTCTCGCCGACGTGTCCGTGGCCCAGCAGCCGACGGCCCAGGCCAACGTGACGACCGCCGCCCCCGCCAAGATGACCGGCATCGGGGCCGGCATCGGGATGGGCCTCGCCATCGTCGGGGCCGGCATCGGGATCGGCTTGGTCGGCTTCGCCGCCCTGTCCGGGATCGCCCGCCAGCCGGAACAGGCCGGCACCATCCGCGGCACCATGATTCTCATGGCCGCCCTCGTCGAAGGGGCCGCCCTCATCGCCGTGGTGTTCTGTCTGGTGCTGGCGCTCATCGCCAGCTAACGAGCCCTACTCACACGCCCCGCCGCGGCGGGGTTTCCGGGGAGCCACCATGCGGCTTTGCACGCTGCTCGTCTCGTTGGTCGTCCTGTCCGGGGCCGCCGCGCCCGCGTGGGCCGACCACGAGGTCAAAACGGAATCGACGACGCACAAGGCCGGGGACGACACCCACGGCGCCAACGAGTTGAAGGTCCACCACCAGTTCGGCCTGACGCGCTGGGACTTGGGGATATTCACCCTCGTGGTGTTCGTCGCCCTGCTGGCCATTCTCGGCAAGTACGCCTGGGGGCCGATGCTCGCCGGGCTGGACGCGCGGGAAGCCGGGTTGCACAAGGTCCACGCGGACGCGGGGACGGCCCGGGACGAGGCCCAAAAGGCTCTTGACGAAATCAAGGCGCGCTTGGCCAAGGCACACGAGGAAGTCCGGGCCATGCTCGACGAGGCCCGCCGCGACGGCCAAATTGTGAAGGACCAATTGAAGGCCGACGCCGCGGCGGACATCCAGTCCGAACGCGGCCGCGGCCTCAAGGAAATCGAGACGGCCCGCGACCAGGCCCTCCAGGACATTTACCAGCAATCGGTCCAACTGGCGTCGCTGTTGTCCACCAAGGCGATCAAGCGGGAACTGACCCCGGCCGACCACACGCGGCTGGTCGATGAGGCGCTGGCCGACCTCAAGCAAACCCTGAGCAAGACGTAATCATGGCCGAGACCATTGAGCAGTTAATCCACGATGTCGGCGAAGGGACGTCGGCCCGGCGCATAGCCGGCGTCTACGCCGAGGCCTTGCTCGACGTGGCCGAGGAACGGGAGTTGTCCGAACAAGTCGGCGAGGAACTCAACGGCCTCGTCGGGGACATGTTCAAGGCCACGCCCGAAATTAAGGCGGCCCTCGCCAACCCGGTCGTGAAGGGGTCGGCCAAGAAGCCGGTGCTCGAGGCCGCCTTCCGCGGCAAGGTCAGCGACCTGTTGGCCGACTTCATCAACGTGCTGAACAACAAGAACCGCTTGGGCCTGCTGGAGCAAGTCGCCCCGGCCTACCGGGACTTGTTGGACGAGCGGGCCAAGCGGTTCCGCGTGCGGGTCACGTCGGCCGTCCCGCTGACGGCCGAGCAGACCGAACGCCTGCGGCAGACGCTCGGCCACGCCTACGGCCGCGAGCCGATCATCGAGACGCACGTGGACGAGGCCCTGCTGGGGGGGCTGGTCGTTCAAATCGGGGACGACTTGTTCGACAGTTCCGTGCGGACCCGCGTGGACAATATTCGCAACCAACTACTGGCGAGAAGCAGCCATGAAATTCAGGTCGGACGAGATCGTTTCAGTTCTAATTAAAGAACTGACCAACCTCGGCGCTGGGGAAAATGTCCGCGAAGTCGGCCGCGTCTTGGAAGTCGGGGACGGGATCGCGCGCATCTACGGCCTCGCCGGCGTCATGTCCGGGGAAATGGTCGAGTTCACGCGCACCGGCGTCCGCGGCCTCGCGTTCAACCTCGAAGAGTCGTCGGTCAGCGTCATCATCCTGGGTGACTACCTCCAGATTCTGGAAGGGGACGAGGCCCGGACGACCGGCGAACTCCTCCGCGTGCCCGTGGGCGAGGCGCTTGTCGGCCGCGTGGTGGACCCGCTCGGCAACCCGGTGGACGGCAAAGGCCCCATCGTCACCGAACACACCCGGCCGATGGAGACGACCGCCCCCGGCGTCGCCGACCGCCAGCCGGTGAAGCAGCCGCTCCAGACCGGGATCAAGGCCATCGACGCCATGACCCCGATCGGCCGCGGCCAGCGCGAACTGATCATCGGCGACCGCAAGACGGGCAAGACGGCCATCGCGCTCGACACGATCCTCGCCCAGAAGGGCGAGGGCGTGATCTGCGTGTACGTGGCGTGCGGCCAGATGCAGGCGAAGGTCTCGCAGATCGTCGAAGACCTGCGCCGCAACGGGGCCATGGACTACACCATCGTCGTGTCGTCCTCCTCGGCCGACCCGGCCCCGCTCCAGTATCTCGCCCCCTACGCCGGCACGGCGATGGCCGAGTACTTCATGTACAAGGGCAAGGACACGCTGGTCGTGTACGACGACTTGTCCAAGCAGGCCGCCGCCTACCGCCAACTGTCGCTGCTGGTTCGCCGGCCCCCCGGCCGCGAAGCGTACCCCGGCGACGTGTTCTACTGCCACAGCCGCCTGTTGGAACGCTCCGCGAAACTCGCCCAAAAGTGGGTGATCGTGAACAACGACTTCGACGCCGCCACGGCGACAGCGACCAGTGGCACGGACGGCAAGGTCTACGTCGGCCCGCTCGACAAGGAACACGCCGACCACCTCGCCAAGGAAAAAGGCCAGAAGGTCGTGATGTTGCCGGAGTCCGGCGGGTCGCTGACGGCCCTGCCGATCATCGAGACGCTCGAAGGGGAAGTGTCCGCGTACATCCCGACGAACGTGATCTCCATCACGGACGGCCAGATTTACTTGCAGCCGGCCCTGTTCTACGCCGGGGTCCGCCCGGCCGTGGACGTGGGCATCTCGGTGTCCCGCGTGGGCGGCAACGCCCAGATTTCCGCCATGAAGGACAAGCGAGTAGCCGGCGGGTTGAAGCTGACGCTGGCCCAGTTCCGCGAACTGGAAGCCTTCGCCCAACTCGGAACGGAACTGGACAAGGCGACGCAGCAGCAACTGGACCGCGGCTCCCGCATGGTCGAGATTTTGAAGCAGGCCCAGTTCAAGCCGCTGAACGTGATCGACCAAGTCATGATCATCTACGCCGGGAACTCCGGCGGCCTGGACGCCGTCCCGGTGAAGCAGACGCGGGCGTGGGAAGAGCAGTTCCTGACGTTCATGAAGGACCAGAAGCCCGAAGTGCGGGCGCTCTTGGCGAAAGAACGCAAGCTGACCGACGACGTCGTGAAGCAACTGGACGAGTCGATCAAGATGTTCCAAGGCCAGTACAAGGCGTGAATCTTGGCGAGCGGGGGGTGGAAGCCCCCTGTCTTGCAAATGAAGAAAGCGTTCATTCATGGCCAACCTTCGACAACTCGTTCAGCGCCGCAAGGCGGTCCGCAACATCCGCAAGATCACGCGGACCATGGAGCTGATCGCCACTGCCCGCTTCAAGAAGGCCATGGACCGGGCCTCCGAGGCCGAGGCGTACACGCGCAAGATCGCGGAAATCGCCGCCGACCTGACCAGCGCCGGCGGCGAGGCGGCCCACCCGCTGCTGACCGTCCGGCCGGTTATCAAGCGAAGCCTTCTGTTGGTGATTTCGTCGAACCGCGGCCTGTGCGGCGGGTACAACGGCTCCATTATTCGGGCGGGGATGGGCCGCATTCGGGAGATGCAGGCCGCCGGCCTGGCCTTCCTCTTGGAGGCGTCCGGCAAGAAGGCCATCGCCAACCTGAAGTACCAAGGACTGCCGCTGGAGGCGGCCTACACGCAGTTCGACGACAAGCCGGCGTACGACCAAGTCGAGCCGATCGCCAGCAAGATGATCGACCTGTACGTCAGCGGCCAAGTCGATCAAGTGCAGGTCGCGTACATGAAGTTTATCACCGCCTCCCGGCAGACGCCGGTGGTGGAGACGCTGCTGCCATTGGGGTCCGTCGGGGCCGTCGCGTCGAAGCCGGCCGGCCCAGCCGTGGAGTACGAGTACATCCCGGACGCGGCGGACATCCTGAACAACATCGTGCCGGTGGCCTTCAAGCAACGGCTGTTCAAGTGCTTCCTCGACGCGGCCGTCAGCGAGCAGATCGCCCGCCGCATCGCCATGAAGGCCGCCACGGAAAACGCCGGCGACCTCATCAAGAGCATCAGCCAGGTGTACAACCGCGCCCGGCAGGCGAAGATTACCAAGGAAATCAGCGAGTTGATCGCCGGGGCCGAAGCGCTGAAGTAACAGGTGAGGGAAGCCATGAGTGGTTTACCGCCAGAATTGGCCGCGTTGAGTACGGAAGAGAAAATGGCGTTGTCACGACTTCTCATCGAGAGCATTCCCGCCGATGAATTGCCGCTGACCGATGCCCAGATGGCCGATTTGCAGATGCGTATCGCGGAAGATCGTCTGGACCCGGACGAAGGTGTCTTGTGGGAAGACATTAAAGCCGAGTACGAGACGAGGCCATGAGTCGCCGCGTCAGGTTTAAGCGGCGTGCCAGAGCAGACTTGAAGGAAGCCAGGGCGTGGCTCGACGGTGAACGGGACGGATTAGGGCGAGAGTTTTTCGCCGACGTTGAGTCCTCGCTGTCGCCCGCGACGACGATGCCCGAGCGGTTCAAGATAATCGTTCCGGGCTACCGCCGGGTCAATCTCCGTCGGTTTCGATATCTGATCATCTTCAGATTCGATGACGAGAAGTTGACGGTCATCGCGGTTTACCACGCAAGCCGCGACCCGGGGACGTGGGCGACACGAATTGCACAGGACATAGCTGAAGGCGGCGATGGGTGACAAGAGCATTAGGAGGCGGGTTGAATTCGCATCCTTGAGTGACGTAGTCACCGACGCCGAGAACCTGCGCCGCGTCGGGTACGACCGGGCCGGGAAGTGGGACTTGGCCCAAGTCGCCGGGCACTTGGCCGCGTGGCTGAGTTACCCGATGGACGGGTTCCCGACGCCGCCGATGATCCCCCGACTGGTTCTCGCCGTGATGCGGAAGACCGTCGGGCGGCGAATTTTGCGGAAGGTGTTGGCGACGGGCCAAATGCCGGCCGGCAACCCGACCGCACAGGAGTCGGTGATGCCGCCCGGCGGGGACGAGGCCGCGGCCGTCGCGAAGCTGCGGGACACCGCGGCGCGGCTCGAAGCCTTCGCCGGGGAGACGAAGCCGTCCCCGCTGTTCGGCCGCCTGTCCCGCGAGGACGGGCGGCGGCTGACGCTGATCCACTGTGCCCACCATTTGAGTTTTTTGACGCCGAAATCGAGTTGATTTGTACCGCCGGACGGACGACCTCGGAGAAACAATGATTACCGCCGCCGCCACCAAGGGCCGGATTATTCAAGTCATCGGCTCGACGTTCGACGTCGAGTTCGACGGCAGCACGCTGCCGGACATTTACAACGCCGTCACCGTGAAGGCGGAACACAAGACGTTCCCCATTAACCTGACGGGCGAGATCCAACAGCACCTCGGCGGCGGCCGGGTCCGCTGCGTCGCCCTCGGCTCGACCGACGGCCTCACCCGCGGCATGGAAGTCGTCGACACCGGCAAGACGGTGCAAGTGCCCGTGGGCATGGAGACGCTCGGCCGCGTGTTCAACCTGCTCGGCCAGCCCATCGACGGCCGCGGGCCGATCAACGCGAAAGAATACCGCGGCATTCACCAGAAGCCGCCGAAGTTCGCCGACCTGTCCCCGAAGTCCGAGGTGCTGGTCACCGGGATTAAGGTGATCGATCTGCTCATCCCGCTGGCCCGCGGCGGCAAGGCCGGCCTGTTCGGCGGGGCCGGCCTCGGAAAGACGGTGATTCTGCAAGAACTGATCGCCCGCATCGCGAAGGAGTACAAGGGGTACTCGGTATTCGCGGGCGTGGGCGAGCGGACCCGTGAGGGGAACGACCTCTGGCTGGAAATGCAGGAGACGAAGACCGGCTCCGGGGCCGACGCCAAGGCGGTTATCGACAGCACGGCAATGGTGTTCGGCCAAATGAACGAACCGCCGGGCGCCCGCCTCCGCGTCGCCCTGTCAGCCTTGACGATGGCCGAGTGGTTCCGGGACAGCACCGGGGCCGAGACCCTGCTGTTCGTGGACAACATCTTCCGGTTCTCCCAGGCCGGCTCGGAAGTGTCGGCCCTCTTGGGCCGCATGCCGAGCGCCGTGGGCTACCAGCCGACGCTGGCCACGGAAATGGGCGAGTTGCAGGAGCGGATCACCTCCACGAACAAGGGGGCCATCACGTCCGTGCAGGCCGTGTACGTCCCGGCCGACGACCCCACCGACCCGGCCCCGGCCAACACGTTCCAGCACTTGGACGCGTTCATCTACTTGGAGCGGTCGATCTCCGAAAAGGGGATTTACCCGGCCGTGGACCCGCTGGCCTCGAACAGTCGCCTGCTCGACCCGCAGATCATCGGCGAACGGCACTTCAACATCGCCCGCCGCGTGCAGACAATCATGCAGCGGAACAAGGAACTCCAGGACATCATCGCCATCCTCGGGGTGGACGAGTTGTCCGAAGACGACAAGAAGGTCGTGAACCGGGCCAGGCGCATCGAGCGGTTCCTGTCCCAGCCGTTCTACGTGGCCGAAGTGTTCACCGGCTTCCCTGGGAACTTCACGAAGCTCGAAGACACCATCCGCAGCTTCGAGGAACTGGCCGACGGCAAGTGGGACCACCTGCCGGAAGGGGCCTTCATGTACGTCGGCTCCATCGAAGAGGCCGAGGCCAAGGCCAAGAAGATGGCCGGCGGCAAGTAAGCAGAAGTGGTCAGTGGTCAGTGGTCAGTCAGACCGCTGGCCGCGGCCGGTTTCACGAGCGCAACCCCAAGCCATCGGCCGTCCCATGAAGTCTCTCCAGTGCGTCATCGTCACCCCGGAAAAGGCGATCCTCGACGAGAAGGCCGAGTTCATCGTCCTGCCGATGATCGACGGCGAACTCGGCGTCCAGCCCGGCCGCGCCGCCCTCATCGGCCGCCTAGGCAAGGGCCAGTTGCGCCTGAAAACGGGCAACGACACGAAAACCATCCTCGTCGACGGCGGCTTCGCCCAAGTCCGCTCCGACGTGGTGACGGTGTTGACGACCCGCATTGTCGGCTGACGGGCGCATTTTTAAGTCCACCAAAGCACCAATCGAACTCGGCGAATTCTCCTAATTCTGAGCGATTCGGGACGGTAGGCTGCCGGCCGCGCCACTATCCTTTCTTGCCAATTTCAAACCGCCGCGATTATGTCGCGGCATTCGCCAAGGAAGGGATTCGGATCGAAGCCGTGTGTGGCTTCGGGAAGGGGCCGTGTATGATTTAAAGAGGGGTCAGCCGCCCTCTCAATTGCTCAGGAGCCGGACATGCGGAACGAGTTCACGGCCATCATCGAACGGGACGGGGAATGGTACATCGGCTATTGTCCCGAAATCACCGGGGCCAACGGCCAAGGCCGAACCATCGAAGAGTGTCGGGCTGACCTCGCCGGGGCCATCGAAGACATTTTGGAAGACCGCCGCGAGGAAGGTCTCCGCGGCGTCCCGTCTGACGCCATCCGCGAAACGGTGACCGTCGGATGAAGCGTGTCGCCCTGCTCAAACACCTGCGAACGCACGGGTGTGTGCTGAAGCGTGAAGGCCGCAGTCATTCACTGTGGACGAATCCGCAAACGGGCCAAACGGAAGCGGTGCCCAGTCATACGGAAAGTAGTTGTCTATTTTCTGAATTCGATGTTCACCCGGCGTGCGTGAGTTCGTAGGCTTGACCGGGCATGGAAGTCATCGAGACACTCCGACGGGATCTTCAGGACGGGC
The DNA here is from genome assembly GCA_043744795.1 of Zavarzinella sp. Taxonomy (GTDB): domain Bacteria; phylum Planctomycetota; class Planctomycetia; order Gemmatales; family Gemmataceae; genus Zavarzinella. Next base: position 9,449 of record JAYTTY010000519.1, read on the forward strand.
GGATCGGGAGCGAGCAACTCCTCGATCTGGCCGTCACCCTTTTTCAGCAGCATCAGGCCGCCCAGCGACAACTCGACTCGATGACGGCGGAACTGGTGGCGGCCCGGCGGCGAGTCGAGGAACTGGAGAAACAGATCGGCGGGGGGACGCCCAAGCTCGCGGCGGCGTTCTCGCTGCGGGAGGAAGAAAAGCGGCAGGCGGCTCGCGGCAAGAAGAAAGCCAAAAAGAAGCGGGGGCGCGTCCGGACGGCCGACAAGATCGCGATGGCGGAGCGGACGGAGACGATGTATCCGGCGGGGGTTCCCGAGGGCGAATGCCGGCTCTCCCACACGCGGCCGGTGTGGCGTCTGGAACAGGGCCGGGCCGTGCTGATCGCGTATGACATTTATCGCGGCCCCAAGAGTCAGTACGGCCAAATCCCCGGCGTGCTCGGCCGGAGCGAGTTCGGCCTGGAGATCGTCGCCGAGATCGCCCATCTGGTCCACGTCATCGGCCTGTCGTTTGACAAGGCGTGTGCGATCCTCAACTTTTTCCAGCAGATGACGCTCTCCAAATCACAGGCCAACGCCTTGTTGAATCAGCTGGCCCGCCATTGGGAGGGGGAGTTCGAGACGCTCTGCTCGTTGATGGCCAACTCGATGGTGGCGCACGCCGACGAGACGGGTTGGAGCATCAACAGCGTCTGGGCGTTTCTGTCCGAGAAGGCGCGGGTCATGCTGTTCGGCGTGCACAAGGACGCCGCCACGCTCCGGGAGATCCTCGACCCGGCGACGTTCGCCGGCATTCTGGTCAGCGACGACGCGGCCGTGTATTCCGGCTTCACCCGGGCGCAAAAGTGCTGGGCGCACCTGTTGCGGAAGGCCGTCAAACTCACGCTGCAAGACGCGGACACCGCGGAATACCGGGACTTCACCGATCAATTGTTGCAGATTTACCGCGAGGGGTGTCGCGTCCGCGACGACCGGCGTCTGGGCGTCGCCGGCCGCGAGGACAAGGTCGGCGAGTTGGAGGACCGGCTCGGCGAATTGTGCCGGGCGAAGCCGGGAGGGCCGGCGGCGCCCGGGGGAGTCGCCGACGATTATCGACGACTGGTCAACGAACTGAACCGACTGCTGGTCGCCGATGAGTTGTTCACCTTCGTGCTCGCCCCGCCGGTCGGACAGACGGCCGGGGAAACGAAGCCCGTGGACGGGACCAACAACGAAGCCGAGCGAACCCTGCGGACCGCGGCCCTGGCCCGCCGGACCGGCCGGACCAACAAGACGCCCGCCGGGGCCCGCCGGCAAACGATCCTGACCAGCGTCCTGGAATCGCTTCGCCTCTATTTGCCGGTGTTCACCCTCAAGACCGTGCTCGAGGAAGTGCAGCGCTGGCGAATCACCGGGCGCAGTTGTTTCGAGACACTCCGGGAGAAACTCCAGATCGCCCCGCCCGGCCATTCCGTGCTGGACCGCCTGTTTCCGAAACCACTCCCGACCCCGAACGGGTAGACACCGCCGTCCAACCGGCGGACGCATCAGCCTCGTTCCGACGCCTGACGCGAACGAATCGGCCATGCCGGTAAAAGACTCCGCCAAACCCGATCCGCTTTCATTCTCCCCCGCCACCACGTCGCGGACCGCGTCTCCGCACGCCCCGCCATGCGCGGAGAATAGGAGAGCCGGCCGCGAGGAATTCCGGTTCAAGCCCAGCACGCCCCGCCATGCGCGGAGAATAGACAACTACACTTGCGTCCCGGTCGGCTGCGAATATTTGCAGTTCTACAGCTTCTCACCCCGCCCCCGTGTTGGCCGCCCGTACTCATCCCTACCTGCCTGAATCCTCATCTGTGTACGGATGCCCCCGCTACCCTCAGTCCAACTCGGCGAAGACCATGTTCGGTATGGGGATTTTTCCACACCGATCCCTCACCCAACCCCAATTCCCGCAGCACTGCTACCGCTTCGAACTCCCGACAAAAGTCCATATCACGCACCCGCTGTCCGTCACAGTTGCAGTCACGACGGTCAACCCGACGGCAGCGCAAAAAACGCTCGATTCATGTGTAACAAGTGTGACGTGGCTCGAAAATTTCTTCATTTTGCTGTAACTCAGTTAAAATTTCCCACCATACCTTTGCTTTAGCTTAGGTATTGCTTCTTTAAACCGCTGTTGCAATTCTGCCGTACGAACTTGGCTTCGCAATTCTGCTAATCTCAGTAAATTATCTGCGGTATTGAGCTTCTTTGTCCGCTGAATTTCATCAAAATCATCTGCCATTTGCTTTAGCATGTCGCCCATGTCCATTGCTAATCGGGTTATTTCTGAATCAACGCCGTCTGATGATTTGCACAGGGTATAAAATTTTTCTGAATAATTTCGTAAAATTGCGGCAATTTCATTGAGTGACCGCTTGGGATGTTTTTCTGCGCTGAGATCCTCACCATACTCTCCCATAAGCCGTGTTGTAGTTTCCAGAAACTTCATCGTCTGTGGCGGCATCCCGTCTCCCGACCTCTTGGTCGGGTTATCCTTGATACTACATCCAGTGAGGCAAATACAGCCAAGCACAGCCGTTAAAAGTCTGAAAACGATTACTTCTCTGAGAATATTCACTTGAGCCTCAGTCTTTTGCATCAGTTCGGTTCAAGGAGTGTACTGATGCAGAACGCAGAACGCAATGGACCGGCATAGATCGCTTTTTTGGTTTAGGTCAGGTGTAGCGAATGCAAGAGGAGGGAGTCATCAGATTCCCGTCCACATCCTATGTAGTAAGTGTCCGCGGGGGTGAGGAACGCGGCAAGGATGTGCTTTTGGCCGACGGCGGGTTCCGGCACGGCCAAGTGAACCGGGCGACGGAACAGGACGGCGGCCACCTCAAGGAACGCCCCGTCACTCCCGGCGACCTCGCGGCCACCATCTACCACCACTTCGGCGTCCCGCAGGACACGGTGTACGTCGATCCGACCGGCCGCCCCATTCCGGTGGTGCAGGAAGACGGCAAGCCGATCACGGAGATGATTTGAGACCACCGGACGCACACGCGGGCGAGGTCGGCATGGGCGCCGCCGGCCTCACCCGACAACAAGTTTGATGGCCACGTCGCCGCCGGGATTCCAATCGAAGAGCATTAGCTTCGGAATGTCCTCAGAGTAGGATGTATCTGGCTGACGCGACCCCCCCCAACCCCCCCTTGGCAAGGGGGGGAGAAAGACAGCCGCCGTGCAATCGCTTTTGCCCATCACGGGGGCCGGATTTCCTCCCCCCCTTGGCAAGGGGGGGCCGGGGGGGGTCTCTTCCCGCGTGAGAACTTCCCACGGCGCCAAGCCGAATAACCTCCGCGGTTGGGCCGAAGCCATGTCGATCGCTTCCGCGAGCGTCACGCCGGCTTGTCGGATCACCGTGCCGATGCAGGTGTCCGTGAACACGCCCGACCCGGCGAGGAACGGCGTGCCGGGGACAATCACTTTGCCGCCTTCCAATACGTCGAACGCACTGCCCCATTGCTCATACCGGCCCGGCGGCAGCCCGGCCAAGGAACTGGCGTCGCATGTGATGACGGCCCGCGCCGGCGTTTTGCCCCGGACGATGCTCTTCACCACGGCGGCGGGCAAGTGGTGACCGTCGGGGATGATGCTGGCCCACAGGGCGTCGTTGGCGAGTTGTTCCCAAATGTAGTTGTCGTGCCGCGGCAGCATCGCGTGGGAGCCGTTGCCCAGGTGCGTGCTGAGTTTCGCCCCGGCCGTCACCGCGTCTCGGATTTGTGCGGGCGTCGCCGCCGTGTGGCCGATGGCGATCACGATGCCGCTCGCCACCGCCTTTTCGATGAAGGTCAACGCCCCCGGCAGTTCCGGGGCCAGCGTCACCAAGAGGATTTTTCCTGCGGCCGCGTCCTGCCATTTCTGAAACTCGTCCCAGTCCGGATGACGCGCGTGGGCCAATGGGTGCGCCCCGCGCGCCCCGTCCTGCGAAGAGATGTACGGGCCTTCCAGGTGAAATCCGGGGACCGCTTGCGACACTACTTCATCTTCGCGGATGGCGGCGGCCAGCGTGCGAAACCCGTGATGGATCGCCTCGAACGAGTTGGTGACGAGCGTGGGCAGCAACCCGGCGATGCCGTGCTTGCGGCAGTGATCGACGACGTGACGGACTTCCGCCACGGTCAGCGTCGGGGCGTTGAAGCTGATGCCGTGGCAGCCGTTGATTTGCAGGTCGAACAGGGCCGGCGAAATCCAACCGGCTTCATGGTCCGGTTTAGCCGTCCCTGCCGGGCCGACCGACGTGACGCGGTTCTCACTGCAAGTCACGTCGAGGACTTCGCCGGTCCGGTAGTGTTTCCCCCGCAGTAACATGGTTCACCCCACGCGGGCAATGACGCACTTGAGGTACGCGGTTTCAAGACAACTGAGCGCCGTCGGGTGGTCCGGGGCCGGGCCGCGTTTTTCGATGATCTGCACCGCCCGCTTGGCGTCGGCGGCCACGCCGGCCATCACGTCCGTCAGGACGTCCATCGTCACCAGTCCGGAGCAGCAACACATGACCAAGATGCCGCCCGGCGGCAGCAGTTTCTGCCCCTGCTTCAAAAGATGACGGTAGCCCTTGATGGCGTCCGGAACCGCCGAGCGGGTGCGGGCGAACTTCGGCGGGTCGAGCACGATCAGGTCGTAAGTTCGGCCTTCCTTCACGTACTCGTCGAGTTGTCGGAACACGTCCCCCTTGGTGAACGTGACCCCCGCGAGCCCGTTCATTTCGGCGTTCTGTCGGGCGGCGGTCAACGCCGCTTCGGACACGTCCAAGCACTCCACGCTCGCGGCCCCGGCTTTCGCGCATTGCAGGCCGAATCCGCCCGTGTAACTGAAGGCGTCCAGCACGCGGCGGCCGGGGGCCAGTTTCGCCACGGCCGCCCGGTTGTCCCGCTGGTCGTGGTAGAAGCCGGTCTTCTGACCTTCGGCAATGTTCACCCGCAATCGCAGGCCGTTCTCGGCGATGGTCAAGTCGGCCGGCGGCAGGCCGCCGCGGAGCGGGCCGTCGTGGAGTTCCAAGCCTTCCAGTTGGCCGACGCCCTTCTCCGTCCGCACGTAGATGCCCTTGGGCGAGACCAGTTCTTGCAGGATGTCGGCGAGCATCTCCCGGCGGTTGGCCAAGCCGAGGGCGGTGAGTTGCATGGAGAGCCAGCCGTCGTACTCGTCGACGATGCAGCCGGAAAGCCCGTCGGCCTCACTGAACACCAGGCGGCAGCCCTGCCCCGGCCGGTGCAGGCCGAGGTCGTCCCGCAGCCGGATCGCATTTTGGAATAGTGTGCGGAAGAAGTCCGCGTCCAGCGGGCGGGCCGGCTCCCACGAGTAGAGGCGGACGACAATTTTGCTCCGCGAATTGTACAGCCCGCGGGCGATGGGAATGCCCTCCGCGGAGAGCAGCGTCACCTCGTCCCCGTCGGCCGGGGAGCCTTCGACGCGCTCGACCGCCCCGACGAAAACCCACGGGTGCCGGGCGAAGAACGGCTGCGCCCGCTTGGGCTTGAGGATCACCGACGGGGTCGCGGCTGGCATCAGACGGCTTTTTCTTCGATGGCCTTGAGGTATTCCAGCGTCCGCGGCAAGTCGTCGGCCACCGACGTCGCCCGCAGGAGGGCGTTGACGCGCATGACGAGTTCGGTCTTGTTGATCGGCTTGGTGAGGAAGTCGTCGGCCCCGAGGTCCACGGCCCGGTCGATGTCGGCCGGCTGGTCGAGGGCGGTCACCATCAGGACGCCGATGTGCCGGGTGGCCGGGTTGGCCCGGATCTGCTTGCACACTTCGAAGCCGCTGAGCTTCGGCATCATGACGTCCAGCAGAATCACGTCCGGCTTCCACTCGGCGACGAGTTTGACGGCCTCTTCGCCGTTGTGGGCGATGCGGGTGTCGTGCGGCGTCTCGGCCAGGTACGCCTCCAACAACTCGGCCCCCGGCTGGTTGTCTTCGGCGATCAAGACTTTCGCGGGCGTTGGCGTACTCACTCGCGGGACTCCGTCACAGGCGGTTGGCGGGGGTCATTGTACGGGCCGGCTCCCGCGCCGCGCAGGGCGGATTCCGGCGGCCGCAACAGCCGGACGCGGTGCGGGCCGACCGCCATTTCTCCGACCTGTTCCGTACACAGTTCCCGGAGGGACTTCCACAGCATGGCCGCGGCGTAGTCCTCGGCCTCCGGGGGGATGTGGTTGAGCAGCGTCTCCGCGCACACCACGACGAGCCGGTCCCTGACGCGGGAGAAGGCGACGTTGGCCCGGTTCAAGTCGAGGATGAACTCGGCGTTGGCGTCGATGGCCGCCGGGTCGCTCACGGTGGCCGAGACGATGACGTTGGGCCGCTCGCCGCCTTGAAGGCGTTCGACGGTGTCGATGATGTCCGCCGGCTTGCCCGCGCCCCAGAAGTCGGTCAGCTTCGACTGGAACAAACTCCGCTGCGCCCGGTGCGGCGTGATGATGGCGGTCGAGCCGGCGGGCAGGTCGGGGGCCGACTCCAGGAGGCCGCGGACGATGGCCAGTTCCGTGTCGTTGCTGCGCTTCGAGCCGTCCTCGGTGTGGACCGCGAGAAACAGCCCGTGGCCGCACGCCCACACGGGGTTCCACGGGTTGCTCGTCGAGAGAGTGGAAGTCCCGTTTTCGCGGGGCAGCCCCTCCAGTTCAATGTTGTCGAGTCGGTACAGCTTGGCGATCAGTTCCCGCACCACGGGCGGCAAGCGGAACGTGAGCCGCAGGGCCGAGAGGACGCCGGCCGTCGGGGGGACGCGCGGCTTCCCCGCGTCGTCCGGGGCGATGATCCGGCGAACCGCGTCGTAGGCGCTGCTGAAGGGCTGATACAACACGGTCGGCGGGCGGTCTTCGGTCTCCCAGTCGTGGGCGGTGATCGGCGAGAGTTGGCGGTGGTCGCCCGTCAGCATCAGCCGGCCGTCGGGGGCGAGCAACGTCGCCAACGCGAGGAAGTGCGGGAAGACCATCATGCTCGCCTCGTCCACGATGAGCAGGTCGCCCGTCAGCCCGCGGCCGTCGTTGTAGGTCTTGAGCGTCGCCAGTTTGCCGTGCAGCCGAAGCAGCGTGCCGGTCGTCCCGCCCAGCAGCAGGACACGCCCGTCCGACAAATCCGTGAAGGTCTTCTTGCCGCCGACCTGATCGACCGTGAGATTCGTCACGCCGCCGGGGACCGGCTTTTCCTCCGCGTCGCTGGAGTGGACTTTGACCAGCGCCACGTCGGGCATCGTCAGGCCGCGAGCGCCGGCAAGGGCCGCGAAGGCGTGGCGGTAACGGTCGATGCGGCCGAGCAGCGTGTCGAGGGCCGTGTGCGTGTGGGCCGAGATCAGCACAATGTCGCCCGGCGTGTTCGTCACCAGAACGCGGAACAAGACCGAGAGGGCGGTCGTCGTCGTCTTGCCGGTTCCGGGCGGCCCTTGCAGCAATTGGAGGCGGGCGCTCAGGCCGGCGAGGACGGCGGCGGCTTGGTCGTCCGAGGCCGGGAATTTCTCGTCCGGCGGCAGGCGGAAGTCGGCGAGCATGGCTCGGCACTGGTCGAGCAGTTCGGCCGTCGGGACGGCGGACAGGGCCGGCGGCTTCGGCCGGACGGGGTCGAGCCACTCGTACACGTGGCTGGCGCCTTGCAACTGGCGGTCCACCCGGCCGGCGACGTAATCGGTCACGCTTTCGTCGAGCGTGGCGTAGCCGTTCTCAAAGCGCGGCTGGTCCGCTTGGCCGCCCGCACTCCCCAGCACATACCGGGTCTCTTTGACGTACATCCCCGCCAGCGTGACGCGGCCGGTCTTCCAGTCAATGTCCCGGACGACGCACGTTTGGCCGATGGCCTTCGTCAATTGCTTGACGGTCTGCCCGTTCTTCGGGTCGCCGTTCCACGGGGACAGACGCACGAACGACCCGGCCGCGAACGAGCACCGCGGCCGCAGGTCGGCGAGCGTCAGCCCGTCGAAATCGTCCAAGTGGATCGTGCCGACGACGGTCTTCTTGTCCTTCTCGACGTGCGTGTTCTTCAACGGCAGGGTCCGGCCCAGCGGCACGCGCATCACGGGCGTTTGCAGATGATGCGAGATCCATTCGGAGAGTTTGATGTGGTGGTCGAGCCGCAAAAAGTCGACGGCCGACTTGGCCACGTCGTCGCGGTCGAGGCGGAAGTCCGGCAAGTCCTTCACGGCCAGCGGCTTCTTCTCGATCTCGTCGTTCTTCGGCGTGATGTTCTCTTCGACCCACCGCAGGGCGTGGACGCGGGCCGTCAGGAATTCCTCCAGCATGTTGGGCACGTTGGTCGCCCGGTAGAGCGCGGTGGCCCGCTTGACGGACGCCTCGGCGTCCGCCTTCGGGTCCGGGAGCGTGCCCCAGACGGCGTGCCAATACGCGGCCGGCAGGGTGTCTTGGAAGCGGCTCATCACCTCGTACCGCTGCTTCTTGCCCCCCTCGGTCGAACCCCAGTTGCCGGCGGCGTCCGTCTCCAACAGGTAGGTGAAGTCGAAGACGTTTTGCGAAAACGCGGCGGCCAGATTGACCGCCGTGCCGTTGACCGTCCGCGTCCAGTGGTAGGCCCGCCCGAACCAGCGCAGGGACGAGACGACGGGCAAGGCCCGGCCCGTCCACCCGAGGGCGAAGCGGCGGTACACCTCGTCCTGCACGCCGGAATACAGCAGTTGCTCCAGCCCCTCCCGGCAGCCGAGCAGTTGCCGTAAGTGGCCGAGCAGCGTGGACCCGGCCCGCGAGCAGCCTTCAATGAGTTGCCGCACTTCACCGGCCGACCACACGTAAAAGTGGATCGGCACGGCCTCCGTCCCGGCCAACTTGGCGATGAGGCCGACGAGTTTCTTGAAGAACCGCTGGATCAATTCGCGCTCCGCGGCCGTGTCGTCCGCGTAGTTGGTCCCCTTCCACGGGGCCGTCTTATACTCGATCAACTCCCCGCCCGCCGGGAGCGGCTTCTCCTCGTGGATCGCCTTCCCCGCGGGGGTTTTGCCCGTCTCGAATTGCTCGCGGACCACGGGGGCGGGGACGAATTTTTCGCCGGCCGGCGTGAAGGGCGTATGCAGTCGGCCGGCGCCGCGCGTGACGTGGGCCGACAGGGCGCCGACGCGGTTCTCCGTGTAATCGTAGTCCACCGCCAAGTAGACGCGGGCCACGCGCACGCCGTCGATCTCGTGCGGCGGCAAGTGGCCCTTGCCCGTGTTCGGAATGCGGGTGACTTCGTACTCCCCGGCCAAGTCCTTGCCGCCCGGCAACGTGTGGCGGCGGGCCGCGGCCCGGAGCCGCAGCAAGTCGAGGTTTTCGGAGAAGCCGGGGTCACGGTTCAACGCCTCAATGCGGGCGTCGTTGAGCGGCGGGTTAGCGAGCTTGTCGAGTGTGCCGAGGCCAGCGGCCTTTAACAGGCGGCACGTCACCGGGTCGAGGCCCAAGAGTTCGGGCTGACGCAGACGGGCCGACTCGGTCATGCAGTGGACGTTGTACACGCACCCGTCACACTTCGAGTCGATCTGGAAGCCGATGTCGGCGAGCGGGCGGTCAACCACCGTCGCCAGCCGGCCGGCCGCCGACAGCAATTGCCGGATGTCGGCCTCTTCCGAGGCCAAGTCCAGTGGCTCCAGCGCCAAGATCGACTGATTGGCGTTGCTGTCTTCGTCAATGCGGGCGACGACCCCGCGGATGTCGGCGGGGGCCAGCGCCACCCCGCCGACGGTGGCGGGGCGGGCGGCGACAATGGCCCGCAGCAAGAGTTGATACGTGGCCACTTGAATGCGGTGGTACGTGCGATCCCGCCGGCTGGCTTTGCACTCGACGAGCAACACCGTCGGGCGGCCGCCCCGCCAGCGCAGCAAGGCGAAGTCGATGAACCCGGTGAGCGCGAACGCCCCGACGATCCCCGTGACTTTCAACTGCCGGCAGTAGGCGTCGGCCCGGGCCGTCCGACCGGCGACGGCACCCGCGAGGTCGGCCCACTCGACTTCTTGGCGCTCGCCCTTCGGCAAGGCGGCCCCGAGGTCGGCGCAGCCGGCGGCCTTCAGTTCCTCTTCCCATTGGTCTTCGCGGCTAATGCCGACAGACGCCAACACCGGGTCGAGGCTGGTGGCGAGCAAGTTGTAGAACGGCAGAGCCGCCACGGCTTCCTTGTGGTGGCTGCGCAAGTGAAAACGGCGGTCGCAGGAGCGGTGGCGGATGTACTCGCCGATGTCCGTGACGCGGATGGACGTGAGGGAGGTGGGCATGGGAGGGGATTTTAACCCCCCTCCCCCGCTGCGGCAATAACAGTCGGCGCTACCTGTTGGTACGCCCCCAAGGTTCCCAAGTCAAGCAGGCCGTATGTGGCGACTTTCAGGCCCAGTGTCTGATCCGCGGGGGCGAAGAATTGGTAGGAAGCGGCGTCGGCCGTGGAGGAGACCAGTTCGGCGTTCAGCGGGCGCCATTGGCTGTCCGTCACCGCAGAACCGGAATGATCGGTGGAACCGAAATTATCGGAAAACGCAGCCGTAACCTGCCTCAAATGTGCCGATCGCCTGAAATTGATGCCCGGACAGGAATTCGGGGGCCGGTTCACGGATTCCCTATGACATGAGGATCATGAACAGCACCCCTTTGCCATTTCTCACGGCGATGCACCCGGGCGTCGGCGGCCGAATTAAGGAAGCCCCGGCCGATTTTGAGGTGGAAGAAATCCCGGCCTACGAGCCGTCCGGAGCCGGGGAACACCTCTATTTGTGGGTCGAGAAGACGGACATCGGGGCCGAGTTCTTCACGCGCCAAATCGCGAAACGTCTCAACGTCTCCCCCGGCGACATCGGCGCCGCCGGGTTAAAAGACCGGCGGGCGGTGACACGGCAGTGGATTTCCGTGCCAGGCAGCGCCGAGTTTAGCCTCCCGCAACTGGAAGGAGACGGCATCCGCGTGCTGTCCGTCTCCCGGCACAGCAACAAACTGCGGGCCGGCCACCTGCGCGGCAACCGCTTCCGCGTCTTGATCCGCGGGGCCGACCCGGCCGTTCCATTGGAACCGATACTGGACGCGATCCGGCAGGATGGCCTGCCGAACTTTTACGGCCCCCAGCGCTTCGGCCGCAACGGCGAGACGCTTTCGCTCGGGTGGGACTTGCTCACCGGGCGGCCCGTCAAAATGCGGAACCACTTCCTGAAAAAGCTGGCCCTCTCGGCCGTGCAGTCGGACCTGTTTAACCGCGTGCTGGCCCAGCGCATGGCCGACGGCCTCTTCCGCACCGTGCTGGCGGGGGACGTGATGGCCAAGTGGCCGGTCGGGGGGATGTTCACCACCGAAGACCCGGCGACCGAACAAGGCCGCTTCAACGCCCGCGAGATCGTCCACGCCGGGCCGATGTTCGGCAAGAAGACATTCCCCACGGCCGGGGTCGCCGCCGGGCGTGAACAGACCGTCCTCGCCGCGGCCAACTTGCCGCCGGGCGCGTTCGACCAATTCGGGCAGTTGCTGTTGGGGACACGCCGGCACAATCTGGTGTACGTGGACGACCTCACCGCCGCGTGGGAACCGGACGGCCTGCGGCTGACGTTCACCCTGCCCGCCGGCTGTTACGCCACGGTGCTTCTCGGGGAAGTGATGAAGAGTGAAGTCGCCGAAATCTCGGAATGACGGGGCGGCTACATTAACACCAATCCGAGACCGCGCACGAAAGAGAGCGGATGGCACGTCTGAACGCACAGCCCCGGATGGAAGCCCGGTGGCGGCACTCCGTCGGAGACCACGTGATCGCCTTGGCGTGGTCCCCAGACGGCTCCGTCGTCGCCGCGGCGGCGGTGAGCGGGCCGATCACCCTTTTCGACATGACGAACGGGGCCGTCCGGCATACGCTCCCCGGCCACGCCTTCGGGACGGCGGCCCTCAGTTGGCGCCCGAAGGAACCCTTTTTGGCGTCAGCCGGGCAAGACGGTCAAGTGCGCGTGTGGAACACGACAGACGGCACGGTGGCGCACGAACTCGCCGGCGGGGCGGCGTGGGTCGAACACGTCGCGTGGTCCCCGAAAGGGGATTTCTTGGCGACGGCCGCCGGCAAGAAGGTGAAGTTGTGGGGCAGCGACGGCGCGCCGGTGCGCGATTACCCGCCGTTCGCCAGCACCGTCTCGGGCATCGCGTGGTCGGCCCGCGGCAAGGAGTTCGTCGCCTCCGGGTACGGCAAGGTGAACTTCTACCGGCCGGACGGCGCGGACGCGGTAAACGCCTTCGAGTGGAAGGGGTCGATCCTCGGGCTGGCGTGGTCGCCGGACGGGAAGATGCTCGCCGCCGGCGGGCAGGACGCGACCGTCCACTTCTGGTACGTCAAGACCGGCGACGACCTGCAAATGTCCGGCTACCCGACCAAGGTGACGGCCGTGAGTTGGGACGCCACCAGCCGCTACTTGGCGACCAACGGCGGGGAGGCGGCCGTCGTCTGGGATTGTTCCGGCGACGGCCCGGCCGGGTCGAAGCCCATGATGTTCGAGCGGCACAAGCACCTCGTTGCCGCGCTGAAATTCCAACACCGCGGGCCGTTGCTCGCTTCCGGGTGCGGCGGGGGAATCCTCGCCGTGTGGTACCCCGGCGGGGCCAAGAAAATCCAGGCGGAAGCCGACTTCGGCGAGGGCGTGTCGGCCGTCGCGTGGTCGCCGGGCGACGGGCGGTTGCTCGTTGGCGGGGACCAGGGCGGCGTCGGCCTGTACACGGTTTAACGCCGCCAAGACAATAACAGCCGCCACGGCCAGCAGTTCTTTGCCGTGGCCCCGGTCAGGCCCGCGTCGTCGGCCATTTTCTTCACTTCATCCGCCGTGTAGGCGGCGGCCACGCTGACCGGGCCGTCGAAATGCACGACCGGCGAGCGGGACAGGATGCGGGTGCCGACCCACGCCAGGCGCCAGCCGCCGCGACTCCGCCGTAAATCATTCACGTAAACGCCGCGCGTCGCCACTTCGGCCATCCGCTTTAGCATCGTCACCACGTCCGGCGGGTCCAAGTGGTGCATAAACAGCGAACACACCACGGCGTCGTACTCGCCGGAAATGCGGCCCGCGAACAGGTCACACGGAAAGAACTTCACGTCCGCGCCGGCCGCCGCGGCCCGCCGCGTCGCCTCGGCCACGGCCACGGGGCTGATGTCGCACCCAGCCACTTCCGCGGGCAGGCCCGCCTTGCGGAACCGCGCCCACAATCTCATCGGCATGTCCCCAGAGCCGGTGGCCAAGTCCAGCACGCGCAACGGCTTCGGGGCTTGCTCGCGGGCCAATTGACGGAGCGGCTTCCATAAAAGGGCGTCGGCCCGGCTGACGGCGTTCACCCGGCGCAGGCCGGCCAAGGCGCGGGCGTGCTCGGCGGGATCAAGGGCGGGGTCGTCCATCAGTTCGGGGACGCGGACACGGGGCGGAGGTCGGAACATAAGCCTTTGCTCGGCGGGCGGCGGGGGAAACTCCGTTTCAGGATACCAGTTTTCCCCCGCCCGGCCGACTTGAGCGATTCCGGAAAAAATCTGCGAATCCGAGCGCGGGCGCCCCGGAATGACACGCCGCGATCCCCGCGATTGACAGAGTTGCCAGCATTCGCCAAATGGGCGGGATTCGGCCGATTCGCAGGACTGGCGTGACGCCGTCAATTCGCCGAACAGCGGCATCGCCCACGACCTTTCCCACCTCGCTGAATTCCGGGCCGATTTCGCGGACTTCGCGATTTCCGGTCAATCGCCCGCCCGAAATCGCCGATCTCGGATTTACCGGAAATTCCGTTTGGACTTAGGGGCGCTCGGATTCGGTTGCACCATCGACGGAGTCGAACAATATGCGGATTTCCAAGGGGCGGGACGGGGCGCGGACGCGGTTGGCTTTTCAGACGCTGGAAGCCCGCGACGTGCCCGCCGCCTACGACCTCGGGGCGGCGACGGACTTCAACCTCGTCGCCTTCAACGACATTGACGTGTTCAACAGCGACATCGAGGGCCGCGTAGCCGTCGGCGACGACGCCGCCGTCAAGTCCTACGGCATCGGCGACAAGCTGACGAACTCGGGCGGTACGCGCGATGACTTGATCGTCGGCCACGACCTCGCCTTTCAGTACGGCCAAGTGTTCAACGGAAACATTGTTTACGGGAACTCGGTGGTGCTCGACGGCGTGGGCACGCCCAACGGCACGGCCCGGCGCCAACCGAACGTCTTCGATTTCGCCGGCGCGAGCGCGGACTTGACGGCGAAGTCCGCCTTGTGGGGCGCCGAGGCCCCCAACGGGCGGACGTGGGAGCGGCACGACAACATTTACATGCGCGGGATGCACCCCACGCTGGACATCTTCACCCTCACCCCGGCGCAACTCGACGGGGCGAAGAGCATCACGTTGAAAGTGCCGGCCACGGCCACGGTGTTGATTAACGTCCCCGGCGGGACGGCCGACATCAAAGACCTCGGACTGAGGCTCGTCGGGGCCGACTGCGACCGCATTGTCTGGAACTTCCCGGACGCCACGGAAGTGAACGTCTCCGGCGTCGGCCTGGAAGGCAGCTTCCTCGCCCCGCACGCCCAGTTCAACTTCAACAACGGCCAGATCGAGGGGACGGTGATCGCCGACTCCTTCGCGGGCAACGGCGAACTGCACCTGTGCCCGAGCCACATCAACATCGTGATCCCCGAGTTCAGCACGCTGCGCGGCTTCGTGTTCGTCGATGTGGACAAGAATCACGCCTACGACGCCGCGATCGACGGGTTGCAGGACGGGGCGGCCGTCTACCTGACCGGGACGGACTCGCTGGGCCGCCACATCAACCGCTTCTACCTCACCTCGGGCGGCGGGGAGTTCAACTACGGCCACCTGTGGGCCGGGACGTACAGCGTCCGCGTCACCCCGCCGAAGAAGTACTTCGACAGCGTCGAACTCGGCATCCCCGGCACGGTCAACGGCTCGCCGGCCGGCTCACCCGCCGAAAATCGCGTGACCGCGATCACCCTCGGCATCGGCGACGACGGCTCGGACTATCAACTGCCGCTCGTCAACGTCCGCGGCTGATTGTCGGTCCGCGTCGAAACACAAGAGGCCGGGGGCATTCCCCCGGCCTTTCGCGTTTCCCGGCCTCCTCCTCAGAACTTCAAACGCAATTGCAGTTGGATGAACGCCCCGTTGGCCAAGCTCACGCGGTCTCGGTAGCGGTCCGCGTAGCTCTTCCCTTGGAAGTAAATGCGGTCAAAGGCGTACCCGCCCGAGATTTCCAAGGCCAAGTTCAACGGCAAATCGAACGAGACCCCGCCGGTGAGCCGCTTCTCGAACGAGAACAGGCGGTCGCTGTACGTGTCCCGCTCGGCCAAGAAATAGCTCTCGTAAGACCAGTTAAACGCCGCGAACGACCGCACGCCCGGCAGCGTGTCCCACGTCACGCGCGCGGAGACGGTCCGGATGGGCAGGTAGAGGGCCTCCACGGTCACGTCGTCCCACGGCTTCCACTTCAGCAGGAACGGGATGCCGATGTTGGCCTCGAAGAACGAGTTCGGCTGGTAGAAGTACGCGACGCCGGGGTACGGGTACCGGAAGTCCCCGGTGGGGGAGTACAGCACGGCGAACACCCAGTGGTCGTTGCCCGCCCCGGGCGTCGTCAGGTAGCCGATCAGGCCGGCGCTCAGCACGTTGGCCTGTGAAAACGGCTTATCGCTGGCCGAGCCGGCGTTCAGGTTGACCCCGGCCGTCCACCCTTCCGCGAACGTGTGGGAGTAGCTGACGCCCGCGTTCACGTCCCACAGACTGTGCGGGAATTCGCGGCCCGAATCGGGCAAGACGGCTTGCGTCTCGAAGCGCGAGTTTTTAATCCCGAGGAAGCCGATCGCGGTGTCCGGCCCTTCCTTCCAGAATGGCGTGAACAGCGCGATTTCCTGTCGGGACAGCGACAAGTCGGTGGGTTGGTGACGGACTCCGGCGGACGGGAACCACGTCACGCCGTAGCCCGGAAGGCCGTTCTTGCTGGCGAGCAGCGCCGCCCCGAGTTGGGTGCCGAACTGGAACTTCTGCCGGGGTTGCCAGTTCTTCGGCAGCGGCGGCGGCGGGGCGAAGTCCGGCGGTTCGACGACGGGGTCGTCCGGCGGCCGCGGCGGCGGCACCGGGACGCCGAGCCGGGCGGCGGGCGGCGGGGGCAACTCATCTTGGGCGCGCAGCGGCCCGTCGGCCAGCATGCCGCCGGCCAACGCGAGTCCCCCCGCGAGTCGAGACCATCCCCCCATGTGCGGAGCCGTACCAAAGGGGACGGCGACTGTCGAGGCCACTTCTTCCGGTCGAACTTCCCTGCTCTCCGTATGAAAAGCGTATGCTGCCGGCGGTCCCGGCAACGGACGGAGGGGGCATGTTCTTCACGCCGGGCTTGGTGATCCTGACGCTTAAAGTCGCGGTCGGGGCCGTCACGCTCTTGTTCATCGCGGCCGTGATCGCCATTGCCCGGGGGCGGAAGAAACTGCACGGCCAAATCAACCGCGTCTTCTTCGCCCTCACCGTCGTCACGGTGATCGGCTTCGAAGTCATCATCCGCGTCGTCAACCCGGCGCTGACGGACGGCTTCACGCCGGGGCAGCACACGGCCCTGCGGATTCATCTGGGCTTTTCCGTCCCCGCCACGGTATTATTGCCCGCGATGCTCTTCACCGGGCGGCGCCACCTGCGGCGCGTCCACCTGCCGCTGGCCGTGCTGTTCACGATCCTGTGGGCGGGGACGGCCATCACCGGCATCGGCTTCCTGCCGCACCATTTTGAATAAGGCTCATGGCGAACCCGGAGGTACCGGAATCGGATGTCATCCCGCTCGCCCAACAATTGGGCGAAAGCTTCGCCTCGTTGGTCGGCGCACAGGAATGGCAACTCGACGGCCTGACGCCCGACGGCGACATCCCGCTCGCGGAAGCCGTCGATGAGTCGCCGGTCATCATCCCGATGGCCGAGCCGGCGGAAGAACTTCCCCCGCCCGTCGCCGAGGCGGTGACGGAGGCGACCGTCCCCCCTTCCCCGCTCCAAATTATCGAAGCCCTCTTGTTCGTCGGCGGGGCGCCGTTGAAACCGGATCACGTCCCGGATGTGATTCGCGGCCTCTCCGCGGACGACGTGCGCGAATATGTGGACGTGCTGAACCGCACCTACAAGAGCCAGAATCGCCCGTATCTCGTTGTTCACCGGCCGGCGGGGTATGTGATGCAACTCCGGCCGCGGTACGCCGGCCTGCACGAGAAGATGTTCGGCGGCCCGCGTGAGGCCCGGCTCAATCAGCCCGCGTTGGACGTGCTGTCGTTGATCGCGTACCGACAACCAATCGGCAAAAGTGAATTGGATACGATCCGCGGCCAAGACTCCGCGGGCGTGGTCCGGCAACTCGTTCGTCTCGGCCTCGTCGCCGTCGCGGAGCGGGCCACCGCCGACCGAGAAACTCTGTACGCCACCACAGACCGGTTCCTGGAAATCTTCAAGCTGCGAAGCCTCGAAGACTTGCCGACCGTGGGGGAAGCGAAGCGGGTTTGACCTCTGTTCTTGGTGAGCCGAGCGTTGTCAGGCGCCGGGTGGGGCTTGAGCGCTCCACCCGGCGCCTGACGGCGCTCGGCTCACCAAAACCACGTTAGAACTGGTCCAGCCAGAAGTGGCTGCCGCGGTAATACTTTTGCGGCATCCACAGCATGTAGTGCCAGTTCGGCTCCTTGAACGCCGGGTAGGCCATGTACGCCGGCGGCCGTTGGTACGGGGCGCCGTTCGGCTCCGGCCACTGGGGGCTGTTCTGCGGCCAGTAGTTGTGGGGGAAGTAAACATAGGGGTAGTAGTACCCGCGGGGCAACGGCGGATCCGCGGCCGTGGCCCGTCCCTCGCCCGCGAGGAACAGCCCGGCCAATACGGCCACGCCCACCAGCCAGCGACGCATCATCAGAGATCCTCCCTTGCTCGCGCGTCCCGGCCCAATCCTCGGCCGGGCGTTTTCGATGATGCTCGTATCGAACAATCCCGCGCGGCCGGATGCGTCCTTCGGGCCGGTTCGCCGCTGAAAATCTACAATGTCACTCGCGTTGTGTCGGCCCTGCCGGGCGTGGCCGACGCGAGACTTCCCCCGTTGACTCCCGGCCGCCGCCGGGGGATTCGCGGGATTTTCCCTCAAGTTTTTCGCAAGGGCGCACGCTCCCCATGCCGGATTCCCATTTGGTCTACGACAACCCGCTGATCGGCCGCTACTGCTCCAAGGAGATGGCCGAACGCTTCGGCCCCCAGCGGAAGTTCGGCACGTGGCGGCGGCTCTGGCTGCACCTCGCGGAGGCCCAGGCCGAACTCGGCCTGCTCGCGGACGACGGCAACACCCCCCGCGTGCGGCCCGAGCAACTGGCCGAACTGCGGCGACACTTGGACGACATCGACTTCGCCCGCGCCGACGCGCACGAGCGGCGACTGCGGCACGACGTGATGGCCCACGTCCACACCCTCGGGGACGCGGCCCCCGGCGTGCGGGACATCATCCACCTCGGGGCGACTTCCTGCTATGTGACGGACAACACCGACCTGATCCTGATGCGGGAGGGGTTGGACGACTTGTGCGGCAAGCTCGCCAGCGTGATCGACGCCCTCGGTAAGTTCTCGGCGACGTGGCGGGCCGAGCCGACGCTGGGGTACACGCACTTTCAGCCCGCCCAACTCACGACCGTCGGCAAGCGGGCCTGCCTGTGGAACTACGACTTCGTGATGGACTTGCAGGAACTCGAATCCCGCCGGGACGGCCTCAAGTTCCGCGGGGCCAAGGGCACCACCGGCACCCAAGCCAGCTTCCTCGCCCTGTACCGCGGGGACCACGACAAGGTTCGGAAGCAGGACGTGCTCGTCGCCAAGAAGGCCGGGTTCAACGAGGTGTACACCGTCACCGGGCAGACTTACACCCGCAAGGTGGACAGCTTCGTGCTGGACGCCCTCGCCGGTCTGGGCCAAAGCCTTCACAAGTGGGGGACGGACCTGCGATTGCTCGCCCACAAACAAGAAATCGACGAGCCGTTCGAGAAGGACCAGATCGGCTCGTCCGCGATGGCCTACAAGCGCAACCCGATGCGGGCCGAACGGCTGTGCAGCCTGTCGCGCTTCCTGATGAACCTCTCCCACATGGCCGCGGACACGGCCGCCACGCAATGGTTCGAGCGCACGCTGGACGACAGCGCCGGCCGCCGACTGTACATCCCGCAAGCGTTCCTCGCCGCCGATGCGTGCCTGCGGATCGCCCTGAACCTCGCCAACGGCTTGGTCGTCAACCGCGAGGTGATCGCCAAGAACGTCAACGAATACCTCCCCTACATGGCGACCGAAAACCTGATGATGGCCGCCGTCGCCGCCGGCGCCGACCGGCAAGACGTCCACGAAGTCGTCCGCACCCACAGCCACGCCGTCACCGCCGGCGTGAAAGCCGGCACGGCCACGACGCGCGACCTCATCGCCAAGTTGCAACAGGACGCCGCGTTCAAGGGCCTCAACTTCGCGGCCGAACTCGCCCCCGCCCGCTACGTCGGCCGTTCGCCCGAGCAAACGGACGAATTCATCGACACGGAAGTGAACCCGATCCGCGAACGGTATGCGGCAAGATTGGGACAAACGGGCGAAGTGAATGTGTAGTGACGGACCGTTTTTGGTTTTCGGCCTGAAGGGCCGTTTAACATAGCCCAGCCCGTCAGGGCTGGGTATGGGCGGTAAAATGACGTTCGGTCTGAAGGACCGATTAAGGCTACCGCGGCGAGACGGCCGGCGCCCTTCGGTATGGCAGCCTTAATCGGTCCTTCAGACCGAAACTGAATGACGACTTTCAACCCAACCCTAACGGGCTGGGCTATGTTAAACGGCCCTTCAGGCCGAAAACCGGCCGCCGGTTGATTGATCGATTTAACAACGAGGACGCGAGGCCATGTCCTACCGGGCGTTTAAGCGGTTGCTCGGCGAGACGGACTTGGAGCGGAAGTGTCGGTTCCTGCTCGGGGCCGGCATCCTGTTCCTCATGACGCTGAGCTTCTGGGCCTACGCCCGGCAGACGGAGGGGTTGGCCTACGGGCAGATGACCACGTCCGGCCGGCTGCTGGTGCCGCCCATCCTCGCGCGCGAACACTTGCCCGGCGAGAGCAAGGTCGCGGTGGACGCCTTCCAAGAACAGTCGGAGAAAATGTGGCCGGACTCGCTCAGCGAGTACAAGTACAAGATTCTGAAGTCCAACGCCACGCTCCCCGAACACAAGCCAGAGGGCGACGAGGTGTCCGTCGTCAACCGCTTGGCGGCCAACCCGGAGTTGGCGGAAGAGAGCGTCAATGAGTCGCCGCGGGGCGTCTTCCACTACTACGGCTCGATCCGGGCGTCCGCGAAGTGCGTCGCCTGCCACAACCAAAACCCCGCCGTCGCGGACCGGAGTTCACCCCTGCAAGAAGGGGACTTGATGGCGGTCGTCAAAGTGACCCTCTCCACGCGGGCCATCGAGACCGGCGCCCACATCAACCGGGCGCTGTTGTTGTCGTTCGCGATTCTCACGTCGCTGCTCATCATGACCGGCAGCTACCTGATTATCCGCTACGTGGTGGTCAAGCCGGTGAAGCACCTCAAGGCCGTCAGCGACGCCATCGTGGGGGGGCAGTTGAACATCCGGTCCGAGATTCACACCGGCGACGAGTTCGAAGACCTCAGCGAGGCGTTCAACCGCATGATCCGCCACCTGACGGAACTCCGGGAGGAGCAGCAAAAGCTCAACGCCAGCCTCCAGCACACCAACGACGAACTGGCGAGGGCCAACTACTTCCTGTTCGAGTCGAACAAGACGAAGGGGGACTTCCTCTCGACCGTCAGCCACGAACTGCGCACCCCCCTGCACGGGATCATCGGGTTCAGCGACGTGCTGTTGTCCACGGGGACAACATTAAGCGAGAAGCAGGCCCGCTGGGTGGTAAACATCAAGACGAGCGGCCAGCAGTTGCTGGTGCTCATCAACGACATTCTGGACCTGGCGAAGATCGAGGCCGGGAAGATGGACATCCGGCCCGACGACTTCTCCGTCCCGGAGTTCTGCGACGCGATGCTGCCCGGCTTCCGCATGACGGCCGAGAAGAAGGCCATCGACTTGCGCTTCCACTACGAGCCGGGGCTGAAAGTCATCCGCCAGGACGCGGGCAAGGTGCGTCAAATTCTCAACAACCTGATCTCGAACGCCGTTAAGTTCACGCCGGAGAACGGCCGCGTGTCCCTGCGGGCGGCCACGGACGGCGACACGGTCGTCTTTACCGTCGCCGACACCGGCGTCGGCATCTCGCCCGAGGAGCAGGAGCGCATCTTCGAGAAGTTCCGCCAGGTCGGCGACGACACGCTCACCCGCGAACACGAGGGCACCGGCCTTGGCCTCTCGATTGTCCGCGAGTTGTGCGTCTTGTTGGGCGGGGACATTTCGTTGAAGAGCGAGCCGGGCCGGGGGAGCACGTTCACGGTGCGCTTGCCGCGGACGTTGAACGTGGTCGCCAAGCGGGCGGCCGAGACAGCGTCACGAAGCATCGAGCCGGCCACGTAATGCGTTGCCGCTTTTGTTCGCCGCCGAGCGCGTCTTTTAGCGAGCCGAGGGCTGTAAGGCCCCGGGTGATGCGCTCAGGCCCAACACCCGGGGCCTTACGGCCCTCGGCTCGCAAAAGACGCGCTTGCTCACCGTTTCACATTGCTGATCGCTTCGAGAGCCAGCATCAAGGCGTGCGTCCCTTTTCTCCCGTAGCCTTGCGCCCGCACGGCTTCGTAGAGTTGCTTCGCCAAGGCCAGCCCCGGCAGGCAGATGTTCATGCGCTCCGCTTCTTTCAACGCGATGCCCATGTCCTTGATGAAGTGTTCCACGTAGAAGCCCGGCTCGAAGTTGCGGGCCATGATCCGCGGACCGAGGACTTCCAGTGCCTTGCTACCGGCCGCCCCGACCGAGACGGATTTGAACACCGTCTCCAAGTTCAGCCCGGCCTTGTAGCCGTACAGCAGCCCTTCGCAGACGGCGATCATGTTGGCGGCGATGAGGACTTGATTCACCATTTTGGTGTGCTGGCCCGCCCCGGCCGGCCCTTGGTGGATGATCGTCTTGCCCATGCACTCGAACACCGGGGCGACGGCCTCCACAACCTCAGCCTCGCCGCCGATCATGATGGAGAGGGCGGCGTTCTTCGCCCCCACGTCCCCGCCGGACACGGGGGCGTCCAGCGCGTGGATGCCCTTGGCCTTCGCGGCCTCGAAAATCTCGACGGCCAACGACGGCTCGCTCGTCGTCATGTCCACGAGGATCGTCCCCGGCTTGCTCCCCGCCAGCGCCCCGTCGGCGCCGAGGAAGACTTCGCGCACGTCGGCCGGGAAGCCGACGATAGCGAAGACGATGTCGGACGCCTCCGCGACGGCTTTCGGCGAATCGACGACATTCGCCCCGAGGTCGGCCAAGGGTTGCGTCTTGTCCTTGCTGCGGTTGTACACGGTGGCCGCGTAGCCTTTGGCGATGGCGTGCTGGCACATCCACCGGCCCATCACGCCCGTGCCGACCCAGCCGATCCGCGTCTTGCCCGGTTCCGCGCGTTGCACCGCCATGGCCGTCCTCCCTTGTTGCGTCCCGTTCACCCGTTTATCATGCATCTTTCATCAATCCCACTTGCGACGCACGAAAGGCATCAGCCCGTGAGACAGTGTGCCCCGATTGTATTGGTCCACGGCCTGTTGGGGTTCGACCGCGTCAAAGTCGGCCCTTTGCGCGTCGGCCGGTACTTCCCGGGCATCGAGGAAGCCTTGCTCGCCGACGGCTTCCGCATCGGCGTGCCGAGCCTCAGCAAGACGCGAGGCGTCGTGACGCGGGCCACGGAGCTGCGGGCGTATGTGAACGCGCACTTCCCGAACGAGAAAGTCCACCTGCTCGCCCACAGCATGGGCGGGCTGGACAGCCGGTACATGATCTCACGGCTCGGCATGGAAGGCCGCGTGCGGTCGCTCACCACCATCGCCACCCCGCACCGCGGCAGCAGTTACGCGGACTGGGCGATGGGGAAATTCTCCCGACTCAGCCGGCCGTTCTTCAACCTGTTCGGCGTCAGCATGGACGCCTTCCGCGACCTGACGAGCGACGGCAGTTTAAGCCTGATGGATGCCTGCCCCGACGTGCCGGGAATCGCCTACCACGCCGTTGCCGGCGTCTGCGAACTGAAACGGGTCCGGCCGCGCTGGCGCCTATCGGCCCACGTCGTCACCCGCTTCGAGGGGGCGAACGACGGCGTCGTCTCCGTCGCCTCGGCCAGCCGCGGCCCGTCCGCCGAAGTGTGGCACGCCGACCACATGAGCCTCGTGAACCACCCCAACAAGCGGGCGCCGGACTCCCGCGGCGGCCCGGGGGATTACTTGGAACTGGCCCGGCGCGTGGCGGCGCTGGGATAACCGGAGTCAAATGGAATACACCGACTTTACCTTGGAATCCGCTGAGGCGATCCTCGGTGTGACGACTCAGCCGGGCAACTTGTTTCCGGGCATCCAGCCGGCCCTCGTCCCGACGTGGCTCGATCAGTTCTTGCAGCGCAGTCGGCGGTTGGCATTAATGAACGGAAAAGCACGCTCGGAATTTCTTGTCTCTCCCATACTCTTGGCCGTGAGAGAAGCGTCCGGGGACAGCGTCTCCATTCTCTCCGGTCAACGCCTCGACATCGATGCAGGCCGTCATCTCCAAGGGGAATGCGACTTCCTGCTCACACGCTCCCAGCCGGTTCCGCGATTGCGGGCGCCAATTGTGGCCGTCGTCGAGTCGATGCGAAACGACATCGACGGCGGTTTGGGAAAATGCGTCGCCCAAATGGTGGCTGCCCAACTGTACAACGAGCGGGCCGGTCAGCCGTTGCCCACCATCTACGGGTGCGTAACGACGGGCGACATTTGGCAGTTCCTTGACTTGACGGGCACGAATGTCACCTTGTCCCGCCCACGCATGTACGGCGAGGCCGTCGGCTCCGTTATGGCGGCGTTTGGCCGGGCCGTCGGCGACGCGGTTTGACTCGGCGACTCCGCCAACTTCTTCTCGCGTAACTCTCCCCACTTTCCCTGCGGACGCTGCGCCGCTTCCCCCTATCTTAAGGGGGATTGATTCCGCACGCGTCGAACGATAACCGGGGTGTCATGACCATTCCTCCCGTCCCG
The DNA here is from genome assembly GCA_043744795.1 of Zavarzinella sp. GTDB lineage: Bacteria > Planctomycetota > Planctomycetia > Gemmatales > Gemmataceae > Zavarzinella. Next base: position 33,555 of record JAYTTY010000519.1, read on the forward strand.
GGGTCCGAGCCGGCCAGAGAACTCGCGGCCACCGGCAAGGCCCTCGCCCAGCAAGTCATCCACGAAGTCGGCAAGGTCGTCGTGGGGATGGAGGGCGTCACCCGGCAGCTCCTCATCGCCATGCTGGCCAGCGGGCACGTCTTGCTGGAAGGCGTGCCGGGCGTGGCCAAGACCACGCTCGCCAAGGCGTTCGCCAAGTTGCTCGGGTGCGACTTCTCCCGCGTTCAGTTCACGCCGGACTTGCTGCCGTCCGACGTGACGGGCACCTCCATCTTTGACCGCAAGACGAACGATTTCGTCCTGCGCAAGGGGCCGATCTTCTGTCAAGTGTTGCTCGCGGACGAAATCAACCGCGCCCCGGCCAAGACGCAGTCGGCCTTGCTGGAAGCCATGCAGGAATACCAAGTAACGGTGGAGGGGACAACGCTCCCCCTGCCCCGCCCGTTCCTCGTGTTGGCGACGCAGAACCCGATTGAGCAAGAAGGCGTTTACCGCCTGCCCGAGGCTCAATTGGACCGCTTCCTCTTGCGGGTGGAGATGGGCTACCCCGGCCACGAGGCCGAGGTGAAGATGCTGCAAGTCCACAGCGCCGCCATCGTCGAACTTCAGCCGATTTTCAACCCGGACATCATCTGGAGCATGCAGTCGAAGTTGAGCAACGTGTACGGGAAGGACGAGCTCCTCCACTACATCGTGAGCTTGGCCGAAGAGAGCCGCAAGCACCCGGACGTGATGCTCGGGGCCAGTCCCCGCGCCGCCTTGGCCTTGCAGCGATGCGCCCGCGCCCGGGCCGTGCTGGAGGGCCGGCACTACTACACGCACGAGGACGTTCAGGAAGTGGCCTTGGGCGTGTTGGGCCACCGCATCATCATGCGGCCGGAGGCCGAGGTGGAGGGCCGCCACGTCAGCGACGTGGTGGCCGAACTGCTCGACGCGGTCCCCGTGTTGGAAGACATTTAACCCGCAAAGGACCGGCCCCTTGCTCACTTCTCGCGGCTGGTGGCTGCTCGGCGTGGCGGCGGTGATGACCCTGCTCGGGGCGTTGCTGTCGCCGCGGTACGGGCCGGCCATCGCCGTCATCGGCGGGACCGTTTTGGTGTGGTTCGTCGCCGAGTGGGCCGTGTTCGCGTACCGCGTGTTCTTCGTCCTGCCCGGCCTTCGCATCAAGCGCGAAATCTGGGACGAGCGCAAGGCCGTCCCCCTCCTGTGGGCCAACAACGAATTCGACGTGCGGGTGACGTTATCGTTGCCGCGCGGCCGGTTGCCGGACGTGTATCTCGAAGACTGCGTGCCGTTCGTCGTCACCAAGTTGAGCGACGGCGAGCAAGTGTTCACGTCCGTCGCCAAAGGGCGGCCGGGCCGCGTCGAATACCGCGTGAAGTGCGACGCCCCGGGCGAATTGATTTTCGAAGGCGTCCGCGTCCGCGTGACCGACCGGCAGGGGTTCTTCTACAAGAGCATCCTGCTGAAGGAAGGCCGGCGCTACCCGGTGTTGCCGCGGCTCACTGGGGCCGAGGGGAACCGGCGCGGCAAGAAACGGCACAACATCTTCCCGCCCCCCGGCGTCCACCGCCTGCGCCAACCGGGCGGCGGCAGTGAGTTGCAAGACTTACGGGACTACCTGCCGGGCGACCCGCCGAAGATGATCGCGTGGAAGCCGTCGGCCCGCAAGGACAAGCTGATTACCAAGGAGCTTGAGAGCGAAGTGCCGATCCGGGCCACGCTGTTCATGGACGCCTCCGAAAGTGTCCGCGTCGGCCCGGTCGCCAAGAGCAAATTGACGCGACTGGCGAACCTCTCGGCCGGCGTGGCCGAGGGCGTGGCCGTCGAGCGCGACCACGTCGGGCTGGTGATCTTCGACGAGTACGGCTCCCAAATGATGCGGCCGAACCGCTCCCGAACGCACCTGATCGACATGCTGCACCTGTTGGCGAAAGCCGCCGCCCGCCCGACGCCGCTCGGCCCATTCGCGGACGCGGACGCCCTGTCGAAACTGTCATACCCGGTCGCCAACGAGCTGTACCCGGAGTTGATGGACAAGCACGTCAACACTCTCGGCTTCGCCCCAACCGGGGTGTCCATCGTATTGACTCAGTTCGTGTTCGCCCCGATCGCCGCCATCTTAAGCCTGCTCCTAGGTGGCGCGGGTTATTTCGGACTGTCATTCTTTCCCGCCGCAGCATTAGGTATCTTTTCCGTCGCCGCAGTATTGCAAATGATCAGACTCGTCCCGGCTCTCTACTGGAACCCAATCAGCGACACCCGCCGCGTCTGGTTCGTATGGGTGGCCCTCGTTCCGCCGATTTTCCTCGTTCTCGGGTTCATCCTGTCGTGTGCAGGTATCCTGGCCCGGTCCGCCGAGCCGGCGATGACGTATCTGAACATACTGTCTCCGGTGTTGAAGGCGTTCGGTTGGCGGCTCGGCTTGGTGGTGTTGTGGCAAGGAGCAATGGTTTTCATCGGCATCGCGTCATTGATCTGGTTCATTCACGGGATCACCGGCTTTTTTGGGGAAGGCCGCCGGCGGCGCACGCAGCGAAAACAGCTCGGCCTGCTGTTCGCCACGCTGGACGGGGACGAGCCGGGGGCCGAAGTCCACTACCTGCACGACGACCAGATCTTCGCCCGCCGGGCGATGACGTTTCTCGCGGACCACCAGACGCGCTACCCCGTGCGGCTGTACGACGTGCGGGGCCGCTACCTCTTTTACTCCAAGCCCAAATTGGCGACGCTGGCCGCCGCCCTGAACTACGGCGTCTCGCGCGGGCGGGACAACGAACTCTTCGTACTGCTCGCGGACCTCGTGGACTTGGTCGATGACATTGACCCTCTGGTGCGGGCCGTGCGCGTGGCCGTCGGCCGGCACCATCAAGTGTTGGTCGTCATCCCGTGGCAGGAAGACATGCCGCTGCCGCCGACCGACCCGGCCGACGAGTTCTCGTTGAAAATTCCGCGCGCCGAACTGATGGGCGAGCGGGGGATGCACGCCTTGGACATGGAGTTGGAACGCGACCAGACCGAGCGGTATCACAAGAACTTCTTCCGACTCCGCAAGGAGTTCGGCCGCCTGGGCGTGACCGTGGTGCGGGCCGGGCACGAGGAGACTGTGCAAATGGTGCTGGACCGCATGAACCGCCTCCGCGGCATGAGGGGGCGGCGATGACCAAGGACCGCTTCCAATTCATCCTGCGCTACGCGGAGCCGGCCCTGCTCGGCTACCTCGTCATGGCCGGGGCCGGCCTGCTGGTCTACTTCTTCCTGATGACAGCCCGCGGCGGGGACATTATGGCGCTCATCGCCATCTTCTTCGCCTTGCTCGGCCTGTTCGCGAAGATGAGCGGGGCGCCGGTCATCCTTTTGTTGCTGACGACCCTTGCCCTGTTCGACCCCGGGTTCTTCTCGATAGCGAACTTCATCGGCACCGGGCAGTGGTCCAGCTTCGCGTTCAACAGCGGCTATAGCCTTGAGGACGGGTTATTGGCGATGGCCATACTGTCGTACCTCATCGGCCACTACCGCCTGAACGCCCTGCTCCAAGAGGCCATGCCGAAAGACCCTTCGGTGCGGCGGGAAGTGTTCATGCCCGAGCCAGTGTCGCGGCCCCTGACGCAAGTGGGACCGGAGGAATTGCCGCGCACCCTGATCGTCGGCGGGGCGAGCGTGATTGTGGGCCAACTCGGCTGGCTGGCCGTCACGCTGGCCGAGCGGGGCATGCGCCCGCACACACTGACGACGGGGACCGGCCGGGCGATGGCGCTATTGTGGGGTTTGGGTTCGCTGCTGATGATCGCCGCCGCGGCGTTGACGTACTTGCGGATGATCCGCATGACGCCGGCGGAAGCGTCGATGGTGGTGCGGGACGAGGCGTTCCACGAGACGCGCCGGGAGACGGACCGGGTCGAACGCTGGCGGAAATGGTTCAAGGCCAAGATGTCCCGCAAACGTGCGGGGAGGTAATCGCCGATGTACTGGGTCCGCGAAGTCGCCGGGTGGCTGTTGATCGCCCTCGGCCTGTACGCCTTTTACCTCGCCATGTACGTGTACCTGCCGAACGGCAAATACCTGGAGAGCGTGCCGGCCGTCATCATCGGCCTGCTGATCTTCCGCGGCGGCATCCACCTGCTCAAAGTCGCTGTCGCCCCCCGCGTCTGCCGCCGCGCCCCGGTGGCCGAATTGCCCAAAGCGGTGGTGACGAAGCCGGCCCACACCCGCGGCCGCGGGGTGGTGCCGGGGAAGAAGTGAGGGGTGCTCGCGGCGAAATCATCCGCGCGGGAGCATCGTCGCTTTTCGCTCCGCGAAAAGTCTTACCTCCCCCCGCGGGCGACCGGCCTCTCGAGCGAGAAGCCGGACTTTTCGCGGAGCGAAAAGCGACGATGCTCCGCCGCAACGGCCCTCCGGCATGTCGGAACATTTCTTCCGGCCGCTCTGACAAGGACTGTCTTTAAATAGTCATGGGGGAACCACTTACAGCGTCACCACGCTGTTCTCCCGGATCGACTTCTCGCACGCCTCGATCATGCGCTGGGCGGTGATGGCGTCGTCCAACGTGGATAATGGTTGCTCGCCGCGGCGGATGCAGTTTTCGATAAAGTGCTTCACCTCGTTCATCACGGACCCTTGGTAGGCCGTGTACGTCTGCGAGTGGACGAGGCCCGGCTTGATCTCGACGTGGTCGCGGTAGCTGTAGCGCGTGCTGCCGGCGGTGCCGATCACCTTCACCATCACGGTCCACGGGTCGGCGGCGTGGTCGTCGGCGGCGAAACTGGCGCAGAAGTGGGCCAGGGCCCCATTCTCCATTTGCATTTGCACCATCGCGATGTCCTCTTCCGTGTACTCCTTGTAGTGCAGTGTCGCCTTCATGGCGCACAGCTTCTTCGGCTTGCCGAGGAGATAAAGAAGGATGTACGAGTGGTGCGTCAGAATTTGCCGGACGACCCCCGGGTAGCGGGCGGCGACCTCTTCCGGGTGGTGGATGTTGTACATCACGTAGGCGGAGACGATCTTGCCGAGGTCTCCCTCTTCGGCGAGTTGCTTCGTGCGGGCCATCGAGGCTTCGTACACGTAGTTGTGCCCCGGCAGGCAGACGAGCTTTTTCGCGTCCGCGAGTTGCTTCATCTCCTGAATCTCAGCCACGCTCACGCCGACCGGCTTTTCGACGAGGACGTGCTTGCCGGCCTTCAACGCGAGTTTGGTGTATTCGAGGTGGGTTTCGAGATTGGTCAGCACGAACACGGCGTCAATGGCCGGGTCGTTGACGAGGTCTTCCGGCGTGGCGTAGTTCTTGCACCCGAAGTCGGCGGCGCGGGCCAGCGCCCGGTCCTGGGAGCGGTTCCACAGGCCGACGACCTTGGCCCCGTGACACCGCTTCACGGCCTTGTCGTGCAGGACGGCGATGTCCCCGGCCCCGATGAACCCGACCCCGATCGTCTCTTTCCCGGCCATGTGGCACTGCTCCGCGTAAATACCCCGTTGGAGTCGGAGTTTTACGCGGGAGCCGGCGGAAGAGCAACGGTGGGCGGCCTACTTGGCGATCAGCCCGGTGAACGGGGCGTCGCCGTGCAGGTCGTCCAGTTCGTGGCGGACGCGGTTCAGGCCGACGGCGCACAGTTCGAACTCGCTGCCGAGGCGCTTGAGGACGGCGGCCTCTTCGCGGTACGGGTCGGCCTCGAAGGAGCCGGCGATCAGGTACGACCGCTTGCCGACGAGCGTGTAGTCGATCATGGCGTCCCGGGCGGCCCGCGTGTGGCGGGCGACCATTTCGGGGTACAAGCCGGTCCAGAACAGGGCGAAGTCGCCGATGTGCCGGTGGTACTCCCGCCGGGTGCGGCCTTCCGGCGGGATTTCCTCGGCCGCCATCACCATCTCGGCCACTTCGGTCAGCGGCCGGCCGTCCCGCCCGGCGAGGCGGTGGACGGCGTTGATGTGGACGAATCGGGTCAGAAGTTCGGAGACGTAATCGACGAGCGGGGCGTCGGCCATCCCGAGCGTCGTCATAAAGGCGTGTTCGGTGATGCCGGAAAAGAGCCGGCGGAGCGGGTGGTCGGGCGGCGCGGTCCACATGGGTCAACCCTCACTTCTGTCGGGGTAACGCCTGCGTCGTGGGAAGCGGCCTCGCGGACGAGGAGAAAAGGCGGGCCGGCGCCACAGGAACGTAAGCCACATATAAACTTGCACATTTTTCGTCAAGAGGGAAGCCCACAAATTTGCGGTGAGTAATTAGGCCGGGGTGACCGGCCCGCCAGAGAGTGAACTTGTCGGTCCCCTCGCCGGTCCAGATAGTAAGATCGTCCTGCCACACCGGGCATTGCACGACGGAGATCAAAACGTCCGCCCGAATTCGGTCCCGTAGCTCAGCTGGATAGAGCAGCGGATTTCTAATCCGCCGGTCGCGTGTTCGAATCACGCCGGGACCATTCCCACGTCACCGCGGATGAGACCGCTCTCACACGTCCCCTCCAGTGAATTCGTTCACCACTCTTTAACCAACCAAGGCGCATAGTGTCACGGTCGGGCGGTGACGATGGCTGGACTGGCCGGCGTCTTTTCTCTGCCGCCCGCGCTTTCAGGAGACGACCATGCGGAACACGATTTGGCTGATGAGTGTCGGGACGGTCATGTGCTTGGCGACGGCCGGGATGGCCCAGCCGCGCGGCGGCGAGCGGGGCGGCCCGCCGTCGGGCGGGCGGGCGGGGGCGGGTGAAGATCGCTTGTCGGCGGCGTTGGAGAAGATCGACGCCCGGCTGAAGGAATTGGAACGGCAAGTGGACCGGCAGCGGCCCGCCACGGGCGGCGGCATCGCCCCGCGGCCCGGCGGGATCGCCGGCCCGATGGCGTTCGGCGGGATGGCTGGCGGCGGCGCGGCGCGGCCTTTCGGGCCTTTCGCAGAACGCGGTCGCGGGCCGGCGCCGAAGGACGGCGGGCGCGGGCCGATGGCGGGCGGACCGCCGCACCGCTTCGCGCCGGGGTCGGCCCGCGGGTTTGAGTCACGGTTCGGGAGCGGGATGGGGCCGGCGGCCGTGGGGCAAGCGTCCGCGGAACGGCGGATTGACCGCATCATCGGCGAGTTGGAACAACTCAAGAAAGAACTGCGCGGGCCGCGCCGCTAATTCGCCTGCGGGACGGGGGTTTTGCCGCTGGCGGCGGCCCGGCTAGCCCGCAGTTTTTCCATCAACATGCGGGACGCGGTGGCCGAGTCCGCGGGGAGGATGACTGCCGGCGTTGCGGCCTCCGGGCGTTTCCCGGCGGCCGCCTCGCCGCCGCCGTTCGACTCGCCGAAGATGTTCGCCATCTCCTCGATTTTCACCGCCCGTTCCAGCCGCAAGTAAACCATCTGGTGGTACGGGACGACGAACCCGCGGGACTCTTCGATGGTGCCGCCGACGCGGCCGCGCATCACCAAGTAATTCGCGTCGAAGCGGATCAGCGCGTCCACGCAGACTTCGGAATTGTTGCTCAGGACGAGGACAATCTTGCCCCACTCCGGCTCCGGGATGGCCCGGAACATGTCAATCCATTCTTGGTTCGTCATCGAAAAAGCGCCCCTCGGTAGGTGCCCAAATCTAGGACACGAAACTGAGGTGGGAAGAGAAATCCTTTTGCTTAGAGTCCGCTGGCCGGGGTCAGTTTTAGCGTGACCGTTTTACCTTCGCGGGTGACGGTTGCGGTCACGGGTTGGCCGGGGGGGGCCAAGCTGCCGGCGGTGAATAAGTCGGCGACGGTGTCGGTCCAGCGGCCGTCGAGGGTCAGAAGGCGGTCGCCGACTTTGAGGCCCGCTTTGGCGGCCGGGGTGCCGGCGGAGACGGCGGTCACGTCCACGCCCTCGGCATCGTCCGTGCCCTTCTTGTCGGCGGCGAAGCCCCACAGGGCCTTCGGGGCGACGATCTTCGGCTCGGGCTTGCCGGACGCGGCCATCAGCGTCTTCATCATCGCCTGCATGATGTCCTCGCCGACGACGTACCCGTTGGGCTTGAACGTGAGCGTCTTGGCGGCGTAATCGACCGTCATCTGGAAGCGCGAGAAGAACGGGAAGCCGACGATCCCCTCAATGGGGCCGTGCTCCTTCTCGTACTCCTTGGAGAAGAGTTTCACGGTCGGGTGGTCCATGATCTGGGCGTTGACGTTCTCCGCCGTCACGCCGTTGACCTCGAAGTCCTTCACCGTCACGTTGCCCATCATGCCGAACAGGGGGATGAACGGCTTGTCTTTCGCCTTGCCAAGCAAGTTCGCGTCCTTGGCGATGCGCGGGCTGATGAGCGTGGTCGGGGCGCCGGTGTCAAAGATCAGGTTGTACGGGCCACTGCCGTTGAGCTTCACCTTCACGATGAAGTGCCCGGACGAGACCAGCGCGAACGGGACGACAATCGCCTTCGCCTCGGGCTTCGTGACAGGCGTGGTGTCGGCGGCGGCCGGGAAGGCGGTCAGCGCCGCGAGCAGCGTCGAGAGAACAAGCGGTTTCATCACAGCCCCTTTCCGAGTTCGACGGTCAGTTCCTTGGACTCTTCGCCGCGCTTCACGGTCAGCTTCACCTTGGCGCCGACGGGCAGTTTGGCGAGGGCCGAGAGCAACGCGGCCGGCGTCTCAACGCCCTTGCCCTTAGCAGTCTCGATCTTGTCCCCGACTTTCAAGCCGGCCTTGTCAGCGGGGCTGTCGGCGAGGACGGCCTTCACCACCAAGTCTTTCGCGTTGTCGGCGAACTCGACGCCGACGAAGCCGCGCGGGCGGTAGTCGTAATTCGGCTTGATGCCGCCGAAAGCCGCGAGGACTTGCATGACCTCGCCCATGAGTTCCAGCCCCCCCTGCCCGCCGAAGTCTTCCTTGGCGTCCGACTTCTTGATGCGCTTGGGGTCCGGCGGCTCGAACTTCACGGGGGTCCAAATCAGCTTGCTGGCCGTGAAGTCGTACTGGATGCGGTACTGCGCGAGGATGTTGTACCCGATGACGCCGTGCAACTCGACGCCGGCGAGGCCCATCGCGTTCATGCCCTTAAGCTGGAACATGTCGGCGGCGATCCCCTTCGGGTTCGGGACCGACAGGCCGCCTTCCAGCTCGACCTTGTCGAACGTGGCCCACGGCTTCTCGATCTTGGCCCCGACCTTCTTGGCGACGGCCTCGGTCATGATGAACGCCGGCGCCCCGGTGTCGATGATGAAGTTGAACGGCCCCTTGCCGTTGATCTTCACCCGCACGAGGACGTGCTGCGTGTCCGTCAGCCGGTACGGGACTTCGACGGATTTCTCGGGGGCCGCCGGCGCCGCCGGGGGCTTGTCCTGGGCGCGGGCCGCGAGCGGCGAGACCGCCAGCGCCGCCGCCACCAACCATCTGAATCGCATCGCCGGTCTCACGGGTGTGTGCATTGGCAAAAAGAGACCCCGGAAGTGGCCTTCCGGGGTTGATGAGTATTCTACCGGAGAAAGGTTATTGTTTCCAAGTGGTGCCAGTCGTTTACCTCAGACCGCTGCCCGCTTTCGACACTAACCACTGGAAACATGAGTGAGCCGCGACGCGGAGGCTTTGCGAAGAGGAGCGCGTCCAACGACTATCACTCATGTCCGATGGCTGCTCGGCACGTGTGACCGTCGCTGGACGCGCTCCTCTTCGCAAAGCCTCCGCGTCGCGGCTCACAAAATCACGTATTCGCGGAAGTTACCTTTACTTGCTTTCCTTCGGCGGCGGGATTTGCCGCGCCCGCACGAACTGGCCCGGCTCGGCGGTCACGCCGAAGAAGCCGAACAGCATTTCGTTGGTGGTCTGCTCGCCGAACATCACGTAAGCCGGCGGGTTGCGGGGGTTGTTCGGGTTTTTCGTGGTGTTGTCGAAGACGGCCTCGATTTCCAGCTTGGTGCCGGCCGTGAGCTTCATCGGCTCCTTAAGCCAGTACGTCTCCTGCCAGTTGTAATCCCAGTCGTGGATGTCCACCAGCGTCACGGGCTTGGCGCCGTCCGGCGGGGTCACGGTCACTTTCACGGTCTTGCCGATCAGGTGCATGTGCGGCATGACGCTGTGCAGCGTGGCATCCGTGTGTAGGTAGGCGGTGCCCTGGATTTTGTGGTCGTCCTTGTTCGGCGGGATCATGATGAAGCCGCGCGGGCCGACGGTCACGGTCTGGTACGGCTTGTCGATCTTCTTCTTGGCGAAGTACAGGCCGATCCGCGACGTGTCCTTCTCCGGCTTGCCGTTGCGGTGGTAGTGGATTTGCACGACCACGTCGGCCCCCTTGGGCAGCAAATAGCCGGTCCCCTCGGGCAGGAAGCGGGGCACTTGGCCCGGCGCCCAACCGCCGAAGTTGCCGATGGGCGGCGTGCCCGGCCGCGGCGTGCCGGCGGGGAAGAAGCCGAGGCCCATCGCGGCCGAGTAGCCGGGGCCGTGGTCGCGGTCTTCCGGCTTGGCCTTTTCCTTGGCCTTGGCCTCCAGTTCGCGCGCCTTGCCGGTGATGTCCCAGTAGTTCAGCGAGTGGTGGACGATCTGCGGGTTCCCCGGCTTCACCTCGAAGCCGACGATGTACTTGTCCTCGTCCATGTTGGTCGGCAGGACGTAACACCGGAACGCATCCGGCCCGCTTGGGCCGACTTGGAAATCCCCGGTCGTAAGGATTAAGTCCGGCTTGCCCAGCGCCCAGCCGTCGCCGGCCTTCATCGGGGCCGGCGGGGCGTCGGCCGCATTGCCTTCCGGCGTGCCACCGTCCACCCACTCGGCGATCGTCTTGATGTCCGCGTCGCTCAAACGGCGGTCATTGTGGAACGGGACGTTTTCAACCGGCTTCCACGGCGGCATCTCGCGGCGGCCCGTGTAGTCCTTGATGTCGTCGGCCCAATTCACGGCCTGCTTGTAGGTCATCAGGGAGAACGGCCCGACTTCGCCGGGCCGGTGACAGCCCTGGCAGTTCTTCATCAGGATCGCTTCCACGTCTTTGTGGTACGTCAGTTTCGTGGCCGACTTGACGACCACTTCCTTGGCGCCGATGCCGCAGCCGACGGCCTTCGTGACCGGCGTGCGGACCGGCTTGTTGGCGACGAGGTCTTCCAGAGCCTTTTCCAAGTCGTGCTGGTCGATGACGGGGTTCTTCTTGAGACGAGCTTGGTACGTGTTGTCAATGCGGCCGCGGTAACGCACTACATTGTTGTGGTCAAGGACGAAGACTTCCGGCGTCACCGTCGCCTTAAACTCGTTCGCCACGGCCATCTTCGGGTCCGGGAACACCGGGAACGGCAACTTGAACTCGGCGGCCTTAACCTTCAAGTCGGCGGCCGAGTGTTCGCTTTCGCAGACGCCGACGAACTTGATCTTCTCCTTGCCGAACTTGTCGGCCAAGTGCAGCATGGTCGGCGTGTAGCCGGTCGAGTTCGGGCAGTCAAAGGAGAGGAAGAAGACCACGGTGGCCTTCTCGCCGCGCACGTCGGCCCACTTCACTGAGGTGTTCGCCGCGTCCACAAGGGCCGGCTCGATGACCTTGCCGAGTTTGTCGTTCGGCCCGACGTCGTCGGCCCGGGCCGCGGTGACGGCAAGAAGTAGGGCACATGTGGTTGCTAGGCGCCGCATGAAGTCTGACTCCGCAAGGTGAAAGGCCGAAGAGTTATTTCCTCCCCATGATACCACGCCGGGCGAGGAGAAGTTTCGTTCCGGGCCTCCGGACACGGGTCACACACATTTCTCGTGCGCAAACAAATTTCGCGGCGCGCCCGACGGGCTTGAAACTTCCGCTTTCCCAGGAGGGTAATTTCCCAGACTGACAACCTATTCATCACGGGCGGGCATGGTGTTGCAGCGAGTCCGCTCCTGTTTTCTGACAACCTTTCTCATCCCCTTTCTGAGCGGTTCCGCCCGGTGCGAATCCCCCCCGACGGCCAATGAAGAGTTTGTGACCGTGTCAGGCGGCGCGTTTCGTCTGCCCGGGCCGGACGCCGCGAAGGCCGTCGTGCTGCTGTTCATCGGCCACGATTGCCCCGTCTCCAACAGTTACGCCAAAGAGATCGGGCGACTGTGCGACACGTACACGCCGAAGAAGATCTCCTTCTGCGTGGTGTACGCCGACGCCGCCCTCGCCCGAGACGATGCCCGCAAGCACGCCAAGGAGTACGGCTTCCTCTGCCCCGCCGTCCTCGATCCGAAGATGACGCTGGCTCGGCGCGTCGGGGCGACTGTCAAACCGGAGGCGGCTGTTCTGTCCCCCAAGGGGGACTTGCTATACCGCGGCCGCATCGACGACCGGTACATCGACTTCGGCAAGCGGCGCGAGCAAGTGACGAAGTACGACATGCGTGACGCCCTGGACGCTATTTTGGCCGGCAAGCCGGTCGCCACCGCCCGCACCAAGGCCGTCGGGTGCGACATTGATTTCCCCGAAAAAAACAATTGACCACCCCCCGGAGAAGTTTTCATGAGCCGTTTGGTTTTTGCCGCCCTCACCGCCTTTGTTTCGGCCGCCGGATCGGCGTTCGCGGGCAACGCGGTCCCCACGTTCAACAAGGACGTGGCGCCGATTTTATTCGCCAGTTGCGCGTCTTGTCACCGGCCCAACGAAGTCGGCCCGTTCCCGTTGCTGACGTACCAGGACGCTAAGAAGCGGGCCAAGCAGATCGCGGCAGTCACCGAAAAGAAGGTCATGCCGCCGTGGAAGCCGACCGTGGGTCACGAGGTCTTTAAGGACGCCCGCCCGCTGTCGGCCGCGCAGATCGGCACGCTTCAGGCGTGGGCCGCGGCCGGAGCCCCGGAGGGCGAGGCGACGGACTTGCCCCCGGCGCCGAAGTTCCCCGAGGGCTGGCACCTCGGTGAGCCGGACCTGGTGTTGAAAGTCGCCAAGCCGTTCACGGTCCCGGCGGAAGGCCCGGACGTTTACGTCCACTTCGTCCTGCCGCTGAGTTTCGACGCGGACAAGTACGTCAAAGCGGCCCAAGTCCGCCCGAGCAACAAGCGCGTCGCCCACCACGGCGTCCCGATCCTCGACGGCAGCGGCACGGCCCGCAAGTTGGCCCAGAAGCACGGCGGCGACCACTACCCGAACTTCGGCGGCCCCGGCTTCATCCCGCGCGGCTTCCTGCCCGGCTACGCCCCCGGCCAAATCACGCGCATCGACCCGGCAGACAACCGCGGCATCACGCTCGGCAAGGGGCAGGACATCGTCCTGCAAATGCACTACCACCCGACGGGCAAGGAGGAGACTGACCAGCCGCAAATCGGCCTCTACTTCACGGACAAGAAGCCCGAGCGCAACGTCAACGTCATCGCGATGGCCAACAACGACGTGCATATCCCGGCCGGGACGGCCGGCTACCGCCGGGCGGACGCCTTCAAGCTGCCGGCGGACTTCGAGGTCCGGGACGTCTGGGGGCACATGCACATGATCGGCCGGGACATGCACGTCTGGGCCGAATTGCCGGACGGCAAGACGAAAGAATTGATCCACATCCCGGACTGGGACTTCAACTGGCAGGACACGTACCGCTATCAAAAGCCGTTCGTCCTGCCGAAGGGGACCGTGGTCAAAGCGGAGTGGACGTGGGAAAATACCGCCGCCAACCCGCGGAACCCGTTCAGCCCGCCGAAGCTCATCACATGGGGCGAGGGGAGCACGGACGAGATGTCCGGGCTGCTCATCGGCGGCGTGACCGTCGCCCCGAAGGACGAGGGGTCCATGTGGCTGAGCGTCATCCTCCATTACTTTGAGATCGAGAAGCAGGCGAACGAGGCGAAGAAGAAGCGGTGACGCGGCGGCCGAATCGGGAAGGCCGCAGGAGAAGTGACCGAACATCGAGGCGCCGTCCCGCGATCCGGCGCCGATCACTCCGGAGAGTAATGGCGGCATTGGTTCTGGCGCGTAACGCCGTTGTTTTTGCCCGCCCTACTTCTCATCTTTCTCACGAATCGCGTCCTGCCCGCGAATTCTCCCCCCGAGCCGATCCCCTACGGCTGTTACAACATCATGGCTTTCGTGATATGCGCCGCGTTTTTCTTGTACGTCGTCGTGGCCCCGCTGTATGACAAGGACTATTGGGCGTTGTGGGAATTGGAACCAGTGGCGGACTCACCGGTAACAACGTTCTTGTGAAAGCGCCGTCCATGAATGACCGCCTCGTCACCGTCGCCACGTTCCTCAGCCCCGTCGAGGCGAACTTGGCCAAGAACGAGTTGGAGGCGGCCGGCGTCAAGGCGTACCTGCTCGACGAAGAGACGGCCAACACGGCGTGGCAATTGACCTCCGCCATCGGCGGCGTCAAGTTGCAAGTGGCCGAACACGCGGCCCGGCAAGCGGCCACCGTGCTGGCCCACCAACCCGATACCGACTTCACCGACGACGACTCGCCCGCCGTGGACGCGGGGCCGATGAGCGAAATGATCGCCACCGCGGACATTCCCCGGACGTTGGCGGACGAGCCGGAGCGGGTGTTGACCGCCCGGGAACAACGCGCGGAGCGGGCCTACCGCGGGGCGGTTTTCGGGATGGTGTTCGCCCCCCTTCACTTGCTCGTCTTCTGGGTACTGTTGAGAGTTTTTCTTTCCGACGAACGGCTTAACGCCGACATGCGCCGTAAAGCGCTCATCGCGTTCTTCATCAATCTCCCGTTCATGATCGGCTTTTGCGTCTTTGCCGCACTGCTGCTCAACGCGCCTCTGACTAGTCTTTCGCACTTTTCAGGGCGCATTGTCCCCGTTGCCGGAGCCAGTTTTTTGGCTTGGTGAACAAATCAACACTCGTTGATCCGGCTT
>JAYTTY010000520.1:0-16101 GCA_043744795.1 Zavarzinella sp.
CCCGTACCGCTGGACCTACAACGGACGCCCGTTGGCCGCGTGAATCTGGGCAATCGAATACCACAATGGCAGCGGGATTCGGTCGGGCACATCTAGCGGCCGTGGGCGCCGCCGCCCTGCGGATGGGCCGGATGATCGACGCCTTGGTCGCCTACTCCCGCCTCAGCCGCCAACCCGTCCACGCCCGGCTGATGGACCACACCGAGATGGTCCGGCAGTGCGCGGCCGAAGTGACGCCGCCCGACGCCGCCGGCCGGGTCGATGTCCGCGTCGGGGAGTTGTCGCCGGGGCGGGCCGACCCCGCCCTGATCCGGCAAGTGTGGCAGGCGCTGCTGGCGAACGCCGTCAAGTTTTCGGGCCGGCGGGCGGCGGCCATCGTCGAGGTCGGCAGCCGGCCCGGCCCGGACGGGCCGGAGTACTTCGTCCGGGACAACGGCGTCGGGTTCGAGATGCCGTACGCCGGCGCGCTGTTCGGCCTGTTCCAGCGCATGCACCGGGCCGAGGATTTCCCCGGCGCCGGGGCCGACTTGGCCATCGCCCGCCGCATCGTCGCCCGGCACGGCGGCCGCATGTGGGCCGAGGCCGCGCCGGACCGCGGGGCGACTTTCTTCTTTTCCCTGCCCCCCGCGGAGCCTGCCCATGGCTGACGGCGTGATGGAAATCCTGCTCGTGGAAGACAACCCGAGCGACGTGAAGCTGGCCTTGCACGCCTTCCGCAAGCACCGGTTGGCCAACCAGGTGCACGTGGTCCGGGACGGGGCCGAGGCCCTGGAGTTCATCTTCTGCACGGACCGGTACGCCGCCCGCAGCATTGACGACCGCCCGCGCGTCATCCTGCTGGACTTGAAGTTGCCGCTGGTGGACGGGCTGGAAGTGCTGCGGCAGATCAAGGGCGACCCGCGCACGAAGATGATCCCGGTGGTCGTCCTGACCTCGTCCCACGAGGATCGGGACATCGTCGAGACGCACCGCCTCGGCGTGAACAGCTACATCGTCAAGCCGGTGGACTTCGACCAGTTCAGCGAAGTCGTCCGCCAGCTCGGCTTCTACTGGCTGCTGCTGAACCAGACCCCGGGGCCGTCGGCATGACGCCCCCGGAAAGTTCCTGGACGGCCGTCCATGGGCTTATTTGCATTTACTTCAACGCCTCCGGCGCGACCTCCAGCACCGTGTACGGCTGCAACATCAACACATAAACAGCCCCCGACTTCGCCTGGCAGACTCCCAAGGTGACGTGGCGGCTGGTCAGCTTGCCGTCGGGGGTCTCGAACGTGCCGCCGTGGAAGGGGAGCGGCTTGCCGGCCGCGTCCTTGAACGGCGTGTAGTCCGGGTTCTTGATGGATACGACTCCGTGGTCGCGCGTGGTCTTGTCGACGGACTTGTAGCTGACCAGGTGGTGCAGGCTGATGCCCAGCGCCGACTCGGTGACGGACACCCACACGTCGCCGGTTCGGCCGACGCACATGGCCCGGCAGTCCGTGGCCGTCGCGGTCGGGACCAGCGGGCCGACCACGCGGCCCGGCAGCGTGTCGCCGGCGGCGGTCAGGTCGTAGGCGATCAGGCGGTTGGCACTCATCGGCACGCAGTAGAGCGTCTTGCCGTCCGGCGAAGCGTCCCAGTTGATCGGGTGGCCGTTCGGCAAGTCGGCGAGGTGCATGTCGGCCGTCGGGGCCTTGCCGTCGACGGTCTGCTTGAGCCGGTCGAGCTTCTTCGTCGCCGGGTCGTACCGGGCGACGTCGCCGCCAAGCAGCGGGTGGTACGCCCGGCCCTGATTGTCCAGCACGACGAAGCCGTAGATGTGCTTGGTGTCGATCAACTCGGTGTACTTGCCGGTCTTGAGGTCGAGGACCAGGAAGATCGAACTCTCGCCGGGGCCGGGGCGGCCGTCGGAGCACGTCGAAATGTAGGCGACGCCGCGCGACTCGTCCGGCATGATGCTGTTGATGCCGTGGTGCTTCACGGGGATCGGGTAGACCTTCGTCTCGCCGGTGGCGGGGTCGTAGGTCATCGGGTAGCCGCCGGGGTAGTCTTCGCGCTTCTCGGTCTTGTCCGGGTAGCCCTGCTTGGTGCCGAAGTAGATTTTTCCGCTGGCCCCGACGTTGTTGCGGGTGTGGATCTTGGCCTGCGACCCGAAGCCCTTGAGGTTCGTGCCGATGGCCTTGTGGGCGTCCACGACGGCCTTCATCTTCTTCGTCGCCGGGTCGAATTCCACGAGCCACGAGTTGACGCCGTTGGCGTGCGTGCCGACATAGAGCTTGTTATTCTTCCCCTCGATGAGGGAAAAGTAGCCCTCGCCTTCCGTGGCCGTTTCCTTGGGGACGGCGTGGGCGGTCGCGGGGATCCACGTCAACGCCTTCTCGGCGTACACCAGCAACGGCCCGAGCAGCCCGCCGGTGCCGAGTTCGTTGAAGTCCTTGCGCGTGCAGAACAGGGCGACGGTGTTCGCCCCCGGCTTGGCGACGCCGGTGATGTCGAACGAGAACGGCTGGCAGTACCCCGTCACCTCGTCGGCGACTTTGCCGGTAGCGTCCGCGTGCTTGACCAACTGGCCGTTGACAAATACCTTCACGGCGCCGTCGAAGCTGCCGAGCCACAGCGACACGCGCCGGCCCTTCGGCACGGCGGGCAGGTTCACCGCGGTGCGATACCACATCGACTTGAAGTGGTCGTGGTAGCCGAGCGTGGACCACGTTTCCGCGCACACGTCGGTCGTCTTCCACGCCTTGTCGTCGAACGCGGGCTTGGCGAACCCGGCGGCCTCGCCCTTGTTGTCGGCCGCGGCCTGATAGCGGAACGTCCGCACCGGCGGCTTGGTCAGGATGTCGTACTGCTTGGCGACGCGGTCGGCGTCGTCGTAGGTCTGCTGGTAGAACTGGCCGAAGTACGACCCGCTGACGGTGTTCGGCGTCCACCCCACGCGGGTGAAGCAGTATTGGTCCTTGTACTGTTCACCGAGCGCGACAACTTGCTTGCGCCACGTCGCGGCCTCTTCGGCGATCTTGGCGAAGTGCCCCTCGGCTTGGTCGTGTCGCAGTTTCATGAACAGTTCAAACAGCTTGAGCGAGTCGTCGGCCAGTTGCACGCGGAACTTCTCGGCCGGCGTCTGGGCGGCGGCGAGGCCGGCGTTCAGCAGCGTGCGGGCCTTCGCCATCTGCTCCGGCGTCCAGCGGCGCAGGTAGCCGAAGCCGCAGCCGGAATACTCGGGCGTGTTCACCCACACGGCGTCGATGTGCTTCCAGTACGCGGTCATCTCCTTGGCGGCGTGGCCGTAGAACTTGGCGTTGATGTCGGCGTACACGTCCTCCGGCTTGAGCGCCGGGTCAAACGCGAGGCGGCCGCCCATGTACAGGGCTTGCATGGAGGTCTCGAAGTTCGGCAGCGTCTCCGGCTGCCAAAACTTGCAGTTGTTTGCCAGCGCGATCGGCACGTCCACGCCCCACTTCGTGAGCATCGGGTTCGGCGCCGACGGCTCGGCCAGGAACCAAGCGTAGTAGTACATGGAGGTCATCTTGGCCTTCTTGCCCCAGCCTTCGATGAGGTAGCGCAGGTCTTTGTTGCCGGGCACGCGGTCGTCCGTCATCGGGTGCGCCCGGCTGTAGGTGATCGGGGCGAGCTGCGGCACGACGTTCGGGTGGACCCCCTCCCGCAAGGGCGGCCGCGTGTACTGGACGTAGGCCAACACGCCGAACAGCGTGTCCGGGCTTTTGGCGGCCACCTTCCCGGCGACGCGGTTGGTGAGCGTCATTAGTCGGTCGGTGATCGAGACTTGTTGGAAGGTCGGGTCGATGTCCCCGGCGTCGAGGGCCTTGTCTTCCTTCGACTCGTCCCAGTCGGAGCCGTCGTCCGGCGAGAGGGAGTACGACGGCTGCGGGTCTTTCGCGTGCAGGGCGAGCAGCTTGTCCGCGAGGGCGTCGGCCAGGCCGGCGTTGCTCCAGCGCAGGCGGCTCGGGCTGGGCTTGCCACCGACGACACCCACCCACTCGGGGTGCTTCTCGCGCTCCTCCTTGGTGACGTACATTTCCAGCGCGTGCCCGGCCGACAGCAGCAGCCCGCCGAGGCGGTTGCGCCGCTTGTACGCCTCGTCCGCGTACCACAGGCCGCGGAAGTGCGTGCCGGGCGCGGCCGACAAATCGGCGTCCTTCAACGTGATCGTCTTCGCCGCCGGGATGACTTCGCCCATCTCGCTCGGCATGAACCACCGGCAGCCGAGCCGGTCGAGCAGCTCGTACACCGCGTAGCTCGCCGCGAGGTCGGATTCCCCCGAGAGGCCGACGCCCTTGGCCGAGACGGTGTAGCGAAACCCCTGCTTGTACAGGGCGGTCTTCGTCGTCGGCCCGAACGCTTTAACGGCTGGCGCGCCGACCAGCACGGGGATGCGCTTGTCCCCCGTCGGCAGAGTGGTGACCGTCTCGATCTTCGCCCCGCTGATCTTGCCGAGATAGTGGGCGAGGTCGTTCACCGACTCCCGCAACCGTTGCCGTTGCCGCTCGGCCTCGGCCTCGGGGAACTTCAAGCCGTCGGGCTTCTTGTCCGGCGCCATCACCGCCGCGTCGGCGACGACGACGCACTTCGACACGCCGTTCTCGACGAGGATGACATCGGCGTGAAGAAGCGGGGTAAACAACAAGATGAACAGGGCGGGACGCATGGCGGCTCCGGGGGCGGGCGGGGAGGATATCGTACCCGCCGGGCGGGGCCGACGCAACGTTTCGGTTGTCCGGGTGGCGGAGGGCTTGAAGAATTTACCCCCGCCCCGCGGGCGGGGCTGCGTCGTTCGCCCAAGACCGGCGGAAGCGGACCTCCAACGAAAACCAAAACAACGCCGCGCGCCCGTTCCCATAAAACCATCGGTGGCTAACACCACGGAGGATTGCGGATGACGACGGGGCGGCTGGAGGCGTTCAGCGACGGCGTGTTGGCCATCGCCCTCACCATCATGGTGCTCGAACTCAAGACCCCGCACGGGGCCGACTTGGCGGCCCTGCGGCCGCTGGCGCCGACGATGCTCAGTTACGTCCTCAGCTTCATTTACATCGGCATCTACTGGAACAATCACCACCACCTGTTCCAAGCCGCCGAGCGCGTCAACGGCGGCGTCCTGTGGGCCAACTTGCACCTGCTGTTCTGGCTGTCGCTGGTGCCGTTCGCCACGAATTGGATGGGGAACAGCCACTTCGACACGTGGCCGGTCGTCGTCTACGGCGCCATCCTGCTGATGGCGGCCGTGGCGTACTACGTCCTGGTCCACGTCCTGATCGTCCACCACCCCGAGGAGTCGCTGATCGCCACCGCCATCGGCGGGGACTTAAAGGGGAAGGTGTCGATCGCCCTGTACGTCGCCGGCATCGGCGTCGCCTTTTTGCACCCGTGGGCCGGGGCCGGCGTGTACGCCGTCGTCGCCCTCATCTGGCTGATTCCCGACCGCCGCATCGGGAAGGTGGTCGATTCGCCGGACCACCAGGTGCGGGCCGCCGTCGCGGACGCGGGGCCGTCGCCCGACAACGAGGCGTGACGCCTTCTACTTCAACACCTCTTCGATCACCTCGCCGTGGACATCCGTCAGGCGGCGGTCGCTGCCGTCGTGGCGCTTGGTCAGCTTCTCGTGGTCGATGCCCAGCAGGTGCAGGACGGTGGCGTGGAAGTCGTAGTTGGTGACGGCATTCCGGCCGGCCTTCCACGACCACTCGTCGCTCTGGCCGTGCGCGACGCCGGGCTTCACGCCGGCCCCGGCCATCCAGCCGACGGCCGTGCCGCCGTTGTGGTCGCGGCCGTCGGCGCCTTGGGTGAACGGCATGCGGCCGAACTCGGTGTTCCACAACACAAGCGTGTCGTCGAGCAGGCCCCGGGCCTTCAAGTCGGTGAGCAGGGCGGCGATGGGCTGGTCGGTCGCCTTGCAGATCGGCGGCAGTTCCTTGGACATGCTGGTGTGGTTGTCCCAGTTGTTGGACGGCCCGCCGGCCCCGCTCCACACCTGCACGAAGCGGACGTTGCGCTCGATCAGCCGGCGAGCCAAGAGGCAGCGCTTGCCGAAGTCGTCCGTGGCCGGGGCGCCGACGCCGTAGAGTGTTTTCGTCGCGGCCGTCTCCTTGCTCAGGTCAAACGCCTCGGGCGCCTGCACCTGCATGCGGGCGGCGAGTTCATAAGACTTGATGCGGCCGTCGAGGCGCGTGTCGCCGGGGTTGCGGGCGGCGTGGTCGCGGTTCAACTCTTCGAGCAACTTCAGGCCGTCGCGGGTGGCGTCCGGCGTCATCGCCTTGCCCGGCCCGGCGAGGAACGGCAACGGCTCCGGCTTGCCCAAGTCGATCACAGTCCCTTGGTGCGTGACCGGCAAAAACCCGCTGGAGAAATTGCCCTTGCCGTTGTACGGCAGCCCGCGCGGGTCCGGCAGAACCACGAACGTCGGCAGGTCGTCCGTCAGCCGGCCGAGGCCGTAACTGACCCACGCCCCGAAGCACGGGAAGCCGGGCAACAGGAACCCCGTGTTCATCAAATAGCTGGCCGGCCCGTGGACGTTCGTGCGCGACTTGATCGACATGAGGAACGCCATGTCATCGACGTGCTTGGCCACGTTCGGCAGCAAGTCGCTGACCCACCGCCCGCACTTGCCGTGTTGCCGCAGCGGCGCCGGCGGCTTCAAAATCGTCCCCGGCACGCTCGTCGCCGCCTCGACGCGCACCCCGCCGCCGGGGTCGAACTTCTGCCCGTGCCGCTTCTCCAACTCGGGCTTGTAGTCGAACAAGTCCATCTGCGACGCGCCGCCGTTCATGAACAGTTGAATCACCCGCTTCGCCTTCGCTGGGTGGTGCGTCGCCGCCCGAGACTCCGTGGCGTACAGCCATTGTGCGGCCACGAAGCCAAGTCCGCCGGCCTGGCGCAAAAAGTCACGGCGAGGAAGGCTGGTCATCACGGAATTCTCCGGGGCAACTTCCACCTTACCGGGTCCGCCGGCGAAGATCAAACGGTTGCTTGCACAGTGGGGGTCGCTGGCGAATTGTGAAGGCCTGCCAAATTGTCTGCCATTGCGCGCGACCGATTTGGCGAAATCGGGGCAACGTGGCCGCGTCGGGGTAGCGGGCGGGTGACCGGGGAACTATGCGGTTGTAATGGCGCCCGATGTCGGACATGGACTCGGACGTGTGCCACGCTCACGGCTTTACGTGGGCATGTGGGAACGTCCCGGAAAACAGGCATGGCGACGGGGGTGATCAGCATGCCCACGCAGAGCCGCGGGCATGGCACCCGGCAGGTTTGACTCCCATCTCATGCGACCTTCAATTCCGGCAATTATCCGGATTCTGTGTTGCGTCGGCTCGACGGGGTGATTAGCCTGACAACCGGATATCGCGACGCTTCCCTCCTGGTCAGGAGGCGGATCAGCCAGAATAATCCTGTACCAGTTGATTCAAGGGAGGTGGCAATGAGCGTTCAAGCGATGCACAAATGCAAAAAATGCGGCCGCAAGCAATTGCTCAGGTACGAGGGTTCGACGGATGACCGTGACGCCGGGTATTTCCCGCCCATGTGTCCCAAGTGCCGCGGTGAGTGGGAGACATGCGACTCTCCCCCGCCGGCGAGAAAAATAGGCGATCTGAAAAAATGCGGCCGATGCCAGGGCGTGAAGCCCTACGACGGATCAAGCGGCGCGATGGTGTTGAATGCGCCAAGCGAGATGCACAATCAGTGGTGCGGGCCGTGCATCCGAGAAGTGAACGGAGGCGCGAAGCCGATTCTCCGGGGGATCTCCATCGACCGCGACGGATATGTGATCCCCATGCCGGGCGGTCCTCAGACGAAGCCTCGGGAGGAGAGGGAAACACCGCCGAAGACCCCCGAGGAGAAATTAAAGAACGTCACGCGCTGCCTGCTGTTCATCGGCTGGTTCAATGTGGTGGCGACCGGGCTCGCTTTCGTCGTCTATACGGCGATTGTTCTCTCTGGGGCACAAAAGAACGATCCCAAAGCCCCTCGTCCCGCCGTCATCTATGGTGTCCAGACCGTTGGAATGCTCATCGCGGCAGGGGTGGTCAGCGGTGCGATCCGGCTTCGGCGCCGGGAGAAACACTCGTCGGCAATGCTGACGGCGGCGCTCGCGTCGGTTCCCTTGGGCGCCTGTTGCATGGTTACTTTTCCAATCGGATTGTATTGCCTTGTCACTCTCACTGACAAGAGTGTCAAACGCCTGTTCAAACAGTGACGGCGAACGGTTCAGGCCGACGGGTTTCCGGAAGGTCTTTTGTTGCACCCGCCCCGGCGGTCGGGTAGCCGGGTGCCATGCCCACGGTTTTGCGTGGGCAGGCGGGAATGTCCCGGAAAACAGACTTGGCGACGGGGGTGATCAGCATCACCCACGCAGAGCCGCGGGCATGGCACCCGACACCCGGCCGCCCGATGGGCAAGAACGACCTGTGGATCGCGGCGACCGCCAAGGTCTCCGGGCTGACCCTGCTCACCACGGACGCGGACTTCGACCACTTGCACCCGGCCCACCTCAACCGAATCCGCGTGGACGACCAGACCGGGGCAGCGATTCCGTGAGTTTCACAACAACTATCACGTTAAACCGTTGGCTCGGCCATCTGCATTTTGACACGCCTCATGACCTGCGCGACAGACCCGTAAGCTTCTCCGCAGATGTCCGTTAGGGCGTGGGTGATGTCTTCTGAGCGCCCGAGTTTGCTTGTCCATTGGCCGTCGGACAGTTGGCGGGCCGCGTGAGTCGGGATGCCGTCCGCGTCGGCGAAAATGACGATCTTGTCGAAGTGGGTTTCGTGGGTCGCTTCGGAACACAGCTCAAAGCCCAAACTCGCAAACGCCGCGACGAAGGCGGCAACCGTCTCGAGGCGATCAGCCGTGTCCGGCCAATACGACTCGTCCATGGGCCACCACCAACGGGTATTGTCCCCGGCCGCCCACGCGATGCAGTTGTACCGCTTGTCCCACGGGCTGGTGATTTGCCAGTCTGTGCCGTGCAGCCCCGGAAAATCCCGCCCGATGTTCTCACCACCGGAGGCCATGGTCCTTCCCCCAGCGGACCCACGCGGCGGCCATCCGATCCATGTACCCGTGGTCGGTCGGGGCGACCGGGTCTTCCCCGGTGATCGCCCGCAGCGCCGCGAACCAGTGGTCCGGCTCCCGGTCCAGATCCCGCAGGATCATCGGCACCGCCGCTTGCCCGAGTTGGATGATTTGTTGGTAGGCGGGATGCTGAACGATCTTCGAGGATGACGAGAACCGAGCGGTCGCGTCCTGCCACTCGGCGGCCAGTTTTTGGAAGAGGGCTTCAACGCTCTCTGAGCGAGGCCAACCGGCCATGTCCTCGCGTCCGGTTCCGGCCTCATCTGCCGACGAGTCATCGTCGACCAGTGGGAGTTTCACATTCGCCATCACCGGTCTCCGGCAGGAAAGTTATGGTGTTTACGCCGCCAGACACACATTTGGACGCGACCGATCAAGCATGGTGATTGTAGTCAATAGGCCGGGTGCCATACCCACGGCTTTGCGTGGGTATGGCACCCGGTGCTGATGACGCAAATATGTAATCAGATTTGAAAGAACATTTCATTGGAACATGTCTGACTGCTCAAGACTTATCCCATCCTTCAAAAGCAGCATTTCTTTGTGAGTTCCCATGTCTTTCAACGTGTAGCCCATAAATGTCGTCGTGCCGTAGAACGTCATTCTGCAAATGGAGATGAACTCGTTTTGAGGGGCGAAAACCTGCCTGAACGCAAATGCGCTGTCACCGATAACTCTCTCTTCAAAATCGAGAATTTGCGTTTCGTTCTCACTTAGAGATGGTTCGTGAAGCTGAGCTCCAAGGTTGTGAAGGCCGACCGTATACCCTACGGGAAGTCGTTTTTTTCGGGCATCAAAGAACAGACCTCGAACTATTTTCGTTAAAACGGGGGCGATTCGATCTCCTGGGACAACCATGTGGAAGTCGTGGCCAAGCCAAAATGGTCCATGCGACGACCAGCGTTTGACGGGTGTGATGGACTGGAAGAAATTCTTCCGAAGTCCCCTGGCTTCAGGCTTATCAATTGCTCGAAAAACGGTCGCACATACTTCTGCCGCGTCCTTGCTGCGTTCCGTCCCGCTCATCAGCGCCAATCGCTGAAGCACTTCGTCGTCCTTCGTTGAGGCCGAATTGCACCGCTCGCACGAAGGCACGACGATTAACCCCTGACGAGGTTTCGCGAACATCCCCTGCGGGGGCACGTGGTCCCAGTTGAACGCGGGTTTGCCGCAGAACGCACATTCACCCACCGGCTTCTTTTTCTTGCCCATCGCCGACCTCCCGATGATGGACTTTTTAGCGTCATAACGGGTTCGCTACCACTCTCTCCACCCTGCCGGAATGTCTTCTTTCACTTTTCAGATCGTCCCTGAGATAAGAAAATCCTGCTCCTCAATGAGAAAGAGGTAGATCGCATGCTTGGGCAAGTCTCTCCACTTGGTGCCATGCCCACGATTTGGCGTGGGCATGGCACCAAGTGACAGAGTCAGTTCGCGGACACAAATACGTTTTATTTGAATTATATCAAAATACCACTCAAATCGGTCGAGATTTCGGAGCCGAAGCGTCAGCGAGGGAGGCGAGCCAGTAGCGTTAGCGACTGGAGGAACTTCCCGCGTCCGTGCGCCGAGGGCCGAGTCTTCGAGGCCCGGCACACGGGGCGAACGACTTCCGCCCGGAACGGTGTGCAATCACTGGCTGTGGGGTCGGGCTTCGAAGACTCGCCCTTTTGCGGTTGCGTGCGTGCGGGCCCTCCAGGCGCTAACGCTACTGGCTCGCCTTCCTCGCTTTGCTCGGGTGCGAAGACGTCAGTTCACGAAGACGAACTCGTTGCTGTTGAACAGCACGCGGCACAGACTGGGCCAGCCGTGTTTGGCGGCGTGTTCCAACAGCGCCGACTCTTCTTTCGCCGTCGGCAAGCGGCCCCAGCACCACGTCGTCGCCAATCGCAATCTCGCCTGCGGCGTCTTTGCTTGTTCTCCCAACTGTTTCGCCAGGTGGTCGGCGTGGCGGAGCATGAAGGCGCTGTTCCACATGGCCAAGGCTTGTTGGACCGTGACGCTGTTGGTTCGCAGGGGGGCGAGGGTGTCGCCGGCGGGGCAGTCGAGACTGTCCATCAGGGGGTCGGGGAGGGTGCGGAAGAGGAAGCGGTACACGCTGCGGCGGCGGCCGGCGGCGGCTTCGAGGTCGAAGGCGGCGTAGTCCACGACCGGGGTGACGTGGACGCCGGGGCGCAGGGCGAATTGGCGGTCGCTCGGGCCGCCCATCGTCAGGTCGAGGCGGCCGGCGGCCAGCAGGACGGTGTCGCGGATTTGCTCGGCGTCTAGGCGCTGGCGGTTCGTGCGGGCCAGCCAATGGTTCTCCGGGTCTTGCTCGGCGGCGCCGAGCGGGGCGGCACAGGATTGGCGGTAGGCGTCGCTGGTCACGATCAGCCGGTGCAGTTCCTTGAGGGATTGTTTGCCGTCGCGGAAGTCGGCGGCGAGCCAATCGAGGAGTTCGGGGTGCGAGGGCTTGCCGCCCATCGCGCCGAAGTCGTTGACGGTGGGGACGAGGCCGGCGCCGAAGTGCCAAGCCCAGACGCGGTTGACGACGGAGCGCCAGACGAGCGGGTTGTCCTTGCCCGTCAGCCATTCGGCGAGGGCGGCGCGGCGGGCGGCCTCGTCGTCGGCGTTGGCGAGCTTGAACCGCGACGGCAACGGGACGCTCTCCAAGCTGCCGGGGACGGCAACCGCCAACGGCTTGGAAATCTCGCCCCGCTTCAGCATGTTCACCACGCGCGGCTTCGGGCTGCCCTGGTGGCCGCCGTCCGGGATGATCGTGGAGCCGACCGCGTACACCGTCATCGGCTTCGGCAGGGCGGCCAAGGCCGCGTCCACTTGTTGCAACAACGACGTGCGGAAGAACTGCCGGATGTCGTCGTCCGTCCACTTGTCCGCGGGCGTGTCGAGCTTGGCCCGCAGGTCGTTGACCGTCGCCGGGGGGACCGGGCTGGCCGTCGAGACGCTCAGGCGAAACTTGCCGATCAGGTGGCCGCCGCCGTGCAGTTGCTTGAGCCGGACGGTGATCTTGCCCCCGGCCGGGACGCCGACGGGCTTGGCGAACGGCAGCACGGCGGCGTGCGGCCGGCCGACTTCGGGATAAATGCCCCACGCGGTTTTTTCGTCGCCGTCGAGCGCGTGCCGAATCGTCCAACCGGCTTGGTCAAAGTCGGCGGTCGCCCCGGCGAGGGCGATTTTCTCGGGCTTCTCCGCGCCCGGCCGCGACACGTCGGCCTCGATTTCGCTCAGGTGCAGGTTGCCGTTGTCCTGCCGGCCGGGGCCGCGGTGCGGCAGCGTGTCGTCCGTCAAGACTTCCAACCGCAGGGCGGTGATTTGCCCGGCCGGCACGGGGGCGACCGCGGTCACGACGTCCGTCTCCGGCCGCTTGCCCCGCGAGAGGATCGACCCGTCGGGGCCGCGAAACAGCTCGGCCCCGCCGGAAGAGACGTACGTCTCGGGGGTCAGCGGTTGCCATTTGGCCTCGGCGGCCTTCCGCCCGGCGATCACGCCCGCCAACTGCTGACGCAAAACGGCCGGCGGCGTATCGACGACGCCGGCCGACAGACGTTGCTTGTCGCGCAGCAGGGCGGCCCGCTTGGCGGCGACAGCCGGGTCCGGGTCCACGGTCCGGTTGCCGCGGTCGGCACCGGCGAAGACGGCTTGCAGGGCGTAGTAATCCGCCTGCGGGATCGGGTCGAACTTGTGGTCGTGGCAGCGGGCGCAGTGGACGGTCGTGCTGGTGAAGGTCTGCATCACCGTGGTCACGATGTCGTCGCGGTCCAGATACCGGCCCATCTGCCGGTCGAGCGTGTCCTCGCGAATGTCGCGCAGCGTGCTCTCGTCCCACGGCCCGGCGGCCAACAGCCCCAAGGCAATGGCCGCCCGCGGGTTCTCGGGGTACAGGGCGTCGCCGGCCACCTGCTCCTTCACGAAGCGCGAGTACGACGTGTCGCCGTTGAACGAGGTGATGAGATAATCGCGGTACGGCCAGGCGTGTTCGCGCACGCGGTCCTGGTCGTGCCCGTGCGTCTCCGCGAAGTGGACCGCGTCCATCCACCGCCGCGCTTGCCGTTCGCCGTGCCGCGGGGACGCGAGAAGCCGATCAACCAACTTCGTGTAAGCGTCGGGCGAAGCGTCCGCGAGAAAGGCGTCGATCTCCGCCGGCGTCGGCGGCAGCCCGGTCAGGTCGTGCGTCACGCGGCGGATCAGCGTCCGCTTGTCGGCCGGGGCGGCCGCCGTCAGCTTCTTCTCGGCCAACTTCGCCCGCACGAAGGCGTCAATCGGGTTGGCCGCCCCCGCCGGGACCGCCGGCTTCTTGAGCGGCTGCACCGCCCACCAGTCCGCGGCCTTGACCGGAACCTCGGCGGCCGGCGCGTGGGCAATCACAAGAACGGCGACGAGCAGGGAGAGCGGGAAACCGCGGGCCATCAACGACTCTCCGGAAGGAGACGGGTGGGAGTGAGTATTGTCGCAGCGACGGGGGGCGATTGCAAACCCAAAGCGACGGCCCCGGTGTCCATGCCCATCGCTTCCGGCTCGCCTCCCCCGCTGGCGCTTCGGTTATTTCAGCATCCCCAACAGCGTCTCCGCCGCCGCCGCCGCGAAGGCCGGGTCGTTGATGTGCAGGTCCAACTCGATTACCTTAACCGCCGGGCTGACCCAGTTGCGGATGCTCTGGAACAACGCGGCGTCCGCTTCCGGCCACCAGAACGGCTGGCCTTCCTTGTCGATGGCCGAGACGCCGCGCAGGGGCAAAATGATGGCGGTCGGGGCGTTGGAGGCGCAGGCTTTTTCGGCGATCTCCTTCCCCAAGCGGTCGTTCTCTTCGGGCGTTGTGCGCATCAGTGTCACGTTGGCGTTGTGCCGGTGGAAGCGGCGGCCCTCGAACTTCGCGGGCACGGTGTCCGGCGGGCCGAAATTCACCATGTCGAGCGCGCCGACGGAGATCACTTGCGGGATGCCGCGAATCGCGGCGGCCGTCAGGCGGTCGCGGCCGGCGCTGAGGATGCCGCCGACCAGTTCGTCGGCCAGTTCCGTCGTGGTAATGTCCAACACGCCGACGGCGGCGCCGTCGCGGACCATCGCCTCCATCGTCAGCCCGCCCGCGCCGGTGGCGTGGAAGACCAAGACTTCGTAGTCGGCCTTCTCCAAGCGCTCGCGGGCGGCCTCGACGCACGGCGTCGTCACGCCGAACATCGTGGCGGTGATGATGGGCTTGTCGACGGCCGCCGGGGCGACGGTTTGGCGGCCTTTCACCATGCCGATGAGGGCGTTGGCGGCGTTGGCCAGGATGGGCCGGGAGAAGCGGTTCAGCCCGCAGATGTCGGTGACGGAATTCATCACCGTGATGTCGCGCACGCCCACGAAACTGCGCATGTTCGACCCGGCCAGCGTGCTCAGAATTACTTTCGGGACGCCGTACGGCAGTCCCTGCATTGCCCGCGCGCCAATGGTGGTGCCGGCCGAGCCGCCCAAAGCAAATATTCCATCGACTTGTCCCGATCGATACAATTCCCCAACCGCCTTGCCCACCCCGACGGCCGCCAGGGAGATCGCCTCCCCCCGGTCGGCCGCCCGCCGAACGGCCGCCAGCGTCGTCCCGGCCGCCGTGAATACGGCTTCGCGCGTCACGTCCGCGGCGAGGCGGGGTGTCCCGAGGACCCCGGCGTCGATGACGACCGTTCGCAGGCCGGCGGCGCGGAGAATGTCCCGGACGAAGCCGAGTTCGGCGCCTTTGGTGTCGAGTGTGCCAATCAGGAGGACGGCCATCGGAAAATCCCCGGGCGGGTCGGCGGGCGGACGGCGCCTTTTCGTTCTATGGTTCAGTTACGACCTCAGAGACGGACATCCTTAGATTGAGGCAGTGATGACACCTTTCTGGAAGAAGACCATCCGGCACATGGCCGTGGTGGGCGTCAGCTTGGCCGTTGTCGGCCACATGCTCGGCCGGGCGTTCCTGTTCGCCCACGAGGCGTTCGCCGGCGGGGCGTACAACCCGGAAAACGAGCGGGTGCTGTGGCAGACGCCGTTGGTGATGGCCGTCATCGGCGTCGCCCTGACGATCGGGCTGGACTTCACCATCGGCGGCCGGCGCAAGCCGTCCCCGGTGAAGGCGCAACACCCGCCGTCGGGCGGCAGCGCGTCGTGAGTTTCTTTTCCCGCGAGGAGTGCCTCCGGCGGCTGCGCGCCCAAGTGGCGGCCGGCAAGCCGATCATCGGCGGCGGGGCCGGGGCGGGCATCAGCGCCAAGTGCGCCGAGGCCGGCGGCATCGACCTCCTCATCATCTACAACTCGGGCCGGTTCCGCATGGCCGGCCGCGGCAGTCTGTCCGGCATGATGCCCTACGGGGACGCCAACCAAATCGTCGTGGACATGGCCCGCGAAGTCCTGCCCGTCGCCCGCAAGACGCCGGTCTTGGCCGGCGTCTGCGGCACCGACCCCTTCCGCATCATGTCGCAGTTCTTGCGTGAGATCCAGAGCCTCGGCTTCAGCGGCGTGCAGAACTTCCCCACCGTCGGCCTGATCGACGGCACGATGCGCGCCGGCCTGGAAGAGACCGACATGGGCTACGACAAGGAAGTGGACATGATCCGCGAGGCCCGCCAGATCGGCCTGCTGACCTGCCCCTACGTCTTCACGGAGGCCGAGGCCGAGGCGATGGCCGCCGCCGGCGCCGACGTGCTGATCCCGCACATGGGCCTGACCACCAAGGGCAGCATCGGCGCCAAGTCCGCCCTGACATTGGAAGAAGCGACGACGCGGGTGCAAGCCTTGCACGACGCCGCCAAGAGGGTCAACCCGGACGTGCTTGTGCTGTGCCACGGCGGCCCCATTTCGGAGCCGGAAGACGCCGAGTACGTGATGAAGCACACCAAAGGCATCGTCGGCTTCTTCGGGGCGTCGAGCATCGAACGATTGCCGACGGAAGTGGCGATCACGGGCTGCGTGAAGAAGTTCAAGGCGATTATGAAGACCGTTTAACCATCACCCGGGGTTCGCAAAGCCTCACCCACGGGCTACACTCCGGCGCCCCATCCGGGGCTAAAC
>JAYTTY010000521.1:0-16096 GCA_043744795.1 Zavarzinella sp.
GGTGCGCGCCGTGAGCCGAACGGAGGCCGCCAAGGACGCGACGACGAGAGGAACGCTCAAGACCACAAGACAACAGGATTACTCGGACAGGCTCCTAGGGCTGAGATACATCCTCGAAGACGAAGTCAATTATGAAAGGCGGTCATTGTCCTACGAATACTTCCATCACTTGAATGATTTGAAATGGGCGCAAAGGGCCGACCCGGACCATGAAATTGGCAAGCAATTGCGGACGGAGCTAAAAGGGGATGCATTCGCGGACGTTTTCGATGTGGCTGACAAAGGTATCGACCCGAAGAAGGAAATTGCAAGGATCGAATTGAAGACAAACTCACCGCGATACAACGCTGTCCGGTTGGAAATGGTACGGATTAAAGAGGCAAAGAAAAAAGCAAGGAAGGAAAATAAAGATACTGACGAATCTTCTGGCAATTGGTTTAGCTTGTGGAATGGACCGAAGACCGTCCAAGCATTGGCCAAATGTGTTGGGCTGCTGTCCACCTACGAGGTTCTGTATCGGACGTGGTCGAATTCGGCGCACGGTGAAGGAGCGTTGAAACGGATCGGGAACCCGAGAAGTGATGGGATGAACCAGTTCGACCCGATCCGAAATCCCGTCGGGCTTCACGAAAAGTGTCGATCAGCTTGCGACATAACAACAACACTGATTTTAACGGTGGTTGAAAAGTTAATTCCTGAAATTCGGGAACAACTGCGAGTCTGGTATGTGGAGAAAATGAAGCCCGCCCGCGAATTCATTGAGAATAACACGATAGACTGAGCGTGATCTCATCGCCCTGCTGTTAGGATTTTGGTCAGCCTACTAAGTTGTCGTTCGCCCTCCAAAACGGCAAATGGCGTTGATGACCATTTCGAGGTTCTACGAGGTTGGACGGTTCCTTTGACTCGTAAGTGTGGCGAATGCGTCAGCACTCTCCTCGCGTTATTCCACGAGAAGAGTGTTTTTGTGTCAAAATTGTCGTGATAACACGACACTCGGCAGAAGAACAAATCAAAACTACCGTAAGAATGCGGGAATTTTGAAAAAAGGCTTGGAACTACCGCTGGAAGATCGGCAAATAATCGGCCGGGACGGACAGGGCCAGCACGGCGATGGCCGTCTGGTAGACGGGGCCGGCCGACTGCGACTCGATCTTGGACCAACTGCCGTCGGCCTGCTGGGCGGGGAGCATCCGCTTCTTGATCATCGTGTAGTAGTCGTCCCAGTCCTTGCCGCCGATCTGGTACATGGCGTGGCAGGCGTAGTAGTGCCCGTACCAGAAGTGTTCGGACGGGTGTTCCATGTGCGACTTCATGTACTCGATCGACTTGTCGATCTTCTTGTCGTACTCGCCGACGAGTTTCAGTACGCAGATGCCGGCGGCCGTGCGGGCGAAGCCGGGGTTGCGGTTGAACGGCTGGTAGGTGTACCCGCCGGACGGGGGGTCGTAGCAAGAGTTGATATACTCCAGGGCCTTCTTCATCGTCTTGTCCGGGACGTGCAGGCCGCTGTCCTTGGACGCCCGCAGGGCCATCACCTGCATGATGGTGACGGAGATGTCCGACCCGGTCGGCTGCGGCTCATACCGCCAGCCGCCGTCGGGGCTTTGGCAGCGGACGATCAGGTCCACGGCCTTCTTCAACACCTTCTTCACGTCCTCGTCGCCGGTCATGCCGAACACTTGCGAGAGGGCGAGCGTCGCCATGCCGTGGCAGTACATGTTGCCCTGGCGCGTGCCGATCAGGTAGCCGTCCCCCTCGCGGGACGACGCGAGCAGGAACCGCACGCCCTTGGCGACTTCCGGGCCGTACTTCCCCTGGTTGGGGACGTGGCCTTGGGACATGAAGGCCATCATGGCGAAGCCGGTGAGGGCCGTGTTGTTCGGGTAGCGGGTGTCGCCCCACGACCCGTCCGTGTTCTGCTTGCTGGCGAGCCATTCGAGGGCCTTGGCCGTGGCCTTCTTGGTCTCCTCGTCCATCTTCCCCTTCTTGTCCTTCTCCTTCTCTTGCGCGAAGGAGGGAGCGGCCAAGAGTGACAAGGCGGCAAAGACAACCGTGCGCAGCACCCGCGGGATGTTCATGGCAAATCTCGGCTTGGTCATGTTGAAAAAACAAGGTGACACGCGACACGGTTGGTCACCTTGTCACCTTGTCACCTTGTCGCCTTGTCACGGGAAAAGTCACTTCTTCACCGGGGCCGGCCCGGTGGCCGGCTTGCCGCCGGCGACGTTCATGAAGTACTGGCGGATCATCGCCCCGTACTCCGGCGGCAGGGAGCCGCTGAGGGCTTGCTGGATCATCTCCCGCTGGCGGGCCGGCAGGTTGATGAAGGCGCCGTCGCCCTTCAGGTCGGCCAGCTTGGAGGCGCCGTTCTTGAGGTTGCCGTCCGGGTCGCGGTCGCCCTTGCCCTTGGCCTGGTTATCTTCCGGGGCCGGCATCGGCTTGTCGCCCATGCCCGGCTTCATCCCCGGTTGCATCCCGGGCTTCATGCCGGGTTGCATCCCCGGCTGCATGCCGGGTTCCATGCCCATGCCCGGCTCCATGCCCATGCCGGGTTCCATGCCCATCGCCATCGCTTGGGCGTCGGCCTGGGCTTGGGCCGCCTGCAGCGTTTGCAGGGCCTGTTGCAGGGCCTTCTCGGCGTTGGCTTGGGCTTGAGACGCTTCCATCGGCGTGCCCATGCCGAGGGCCTTCTGGGCGTCGGCCAATTGTTGGGCGGCCTTCTCCAGTTGCGGGGCCACGGCGGCCGGGGCTTGGGCTTGGGCCTGTTGCAGCGCGGCTTGGGCCGACTGATTCGCCTCTTGGGCCATTTTCAGGGCTTCGGTGGCGTCCTTGATTTGCTGTTGGGCCTTGGCCAGTTCGCCGGGGGTCTTGGCGTCGGCCGGCTTCGGCTCGCCCATGCCCATTCCCATCGGCTTGTCGCCCGTGCCGGGTTCCATGCCCATCGGCTTGTCGCCGGCGGGCTTGTCGCCGGCGGGCTTGTCGCCCATCGGCTTGTCGCCCGCGGGCTTTTCTCCGGCGGGGTCGCCCATCGGCTTGTCGCCGCCTTCGGGCTTGTCACCCATCGGCTTGTCGCCGGCCGGTTTGTCCCCGTCCGGCTTATCGCCCATTGGCTTGTCGCCCGCGGGCTTGTCGCCCGCGGGCTTCTCGCCCATCGGCTTGTCGCCGGCGGGCTTGTCACCCATCGGCTTGTCGCCTTCCGGCTTATCCCCCTTCGGGAGGGCTTCCAAGGCCTTTTCCTGGGCTTCGATGGCGGCGGGCAAATCGCCGTTCTTGAGGGCTTCGGCGGCCATCTCGGCGGCCTTTTGGGCGTCTTCCTGCTTCAGTTCGCCGGCCTTCTTGGCGACTTCTTCCTGGAGCTTCTTCAGGTCGGCGGCCGGGTTCTTCTGCATTGGCTTGTCGCCGGGCATCGGCTTGTCGCCGAGTTGGGCTTGCGCCTTGTCGGCTTGTTCCTTGGCCTTCTCCGTCTGCTCCAAGGCCTTGGCGATTTCGTCGGCCGCGTTCTTCGGCTGGACTTGGTCAGGATTCAGCTTGGCTTGGTCGTTGGCCTCCATCGCCTTCTTGTCGGCGATGGCCTTGGCCACTTCTTTCTGGGCGTCCTTCAGGTCCTGGGCGGCCTGCTGGGCGGCCTTGGCGGCCGGGTCCAGCTTCTTGTCGTCCAAGTCCTTCTTGGCCTCGTCCTGCTTCGCGCCGGCTTCTTCGACCTTCTTGCCGGCCTCGGGGGCGGCGTCCTTCGCGTCCTTTTCCAGCGCCTTGGTCTCGGCCTTCAGGTCGGCTTGATCCTTGGCCAGTTCCTTGCTCTTGTTCTCTTCGTTCTTGGCGGACTCGGCCTTGGCCTTGTCGTCGGCCTTCGGGTCGGCCGCGTCGGCCTTGGCCTTCTCGTCGGCGGCCTTGGCGTCGTCGGCCACCTTCTCCTCTTTCTTGGCGAGGTCGCCGAGCTTCTTTTCCAGGTCTTCCAGCTTGGCGATGTCCTTGCGGCGCTCTTCGATTGCCTTGGCCTGTTCTTCCAAGGCCTTCTTGGCGGCCTCCAAGTCCTTGATGGCTTGCTCTTGGTTCTTGAGGGCGTCCATCGCCTTCTTGTCGTCCAGCTTTTCGGCGGCCTTTTTCATGCTCGCCTCGGCCTTGGCCAAGGCGTCTTGAACCTTCTTGTCGTCGGGGAGCGGGGTGTTCTTCACCTCGTCGGTCTTCTTGGCGATTTCCTTTTGCTCCTTGGAAATCTGCGGCAGTTTCTCGGTCTGCGTCCCCTTGGTCTCCTCGGTCTTTTCCTTGTTCTTCGTCTCTTCCTTGATGAGTTGCTCGATCTTCTCCTTGGCGGCCTTCACGGCCTCCAGCGGGTCGGCCTTCTTCGCCTCTTCCTTGGCGATCTGCGCGTCCACCTTGTCGAGGGCCTTTTGCAGGTCGTTGACGGCCTTCTGTTGTTCTTCGACGGCGGGGTCCAAGTTCTGCTGGTTCTGGCTGTTCAGTTGGTCTTCGGCCTTCTTCTGTTCGGCCTCGGCCTTCTTGATGTCTTCGGCGGCTTCCTTGGCCACGTCCTTCGCGAGTTGCTCGACTTCCTTGGCCTCGAACTCCACGCGGGCCTGCTTGGCGGCCATCTCGCGGGCGTGCTGGTTCAGCGTCTCCGGCCACGGCTTGCGGAAGTCCCGCTTCGGCGTGGTCTCGGTCTCCTTCTTCACTTCCTTCTGGTCGGCCAGCGTCTTGTCCAATTTGGCGCGGACTTCCTTGAGCGCTTCCAGCTTGTCCTTCGGCGTGCGGAGGGCGAGGGCCAGTTCCAACAGGTTTTGGGCGGCGGCGGCCTGGTGCGGGTGGGCGGCGTGCGGCTCGTTGCGGCGCAGGTGTTCCGCGGCCAGTTGCTGCACGTCGGTGATCCGCTTGCCCTTCTCGGGCACTTTGGCGGCGGCGAGGCGGGCCTTCTGGTCGTCGGTCAGGTGGGCCGGGAGTTTTTCGACCAGCTTGAACAAGGCTTCCAAGTCCCGCTGCATGTCGCTCTGGCGGTCGGACTGGTCCGTCGAGCTTTCGACCACGCCCCGGCCCTTCACCCGGCCGTCCCGCTGTTGCGTGGCGAGGCTGCGGGCGAGCAGCATCATCTCGTTCTCGTCCTTCGCGGCCCGCTCCAGCCGCTCGGCGGCCTGGTCGAGCGACTTGATCGTGTCGTACTTGAGCAGCAGGCCCTTGAGGCTCTTCACCACCTCGCGGTGCTTGTCGTAGGCCTTCTTCGCTTCGGCGGTGGCGCTCTTCTCGTCCGGAGCCTTGATGGAGGCTTCCAGGTGCGTGATGACCGCTTCCATTTCCGTCTTGGTCAGCTTGGTCAGCGTGCCGGCGGCCTCCGCGAGGAGCTTTTGCTCCTCGTCTTGGCCGAGCCGGTGGTAGGCCATGAAGCGGAGCATGGTGCCGAGCCGCTGGGCGACCTTGTCGGTCTCGGCCTGGATGCGGCGCTGCTGTTCCGGGACGGCGACGGCCGGCCGGTTGGATTCGGCGGCGGGCGACTTCTCCTCGGCCTTGGCCGACAGCAAGAAAATGGCCCCGCACAGCACGGCGGAGCCTCCGGCGACTTGACGGCTCAGAAGCGACATGTGAACTCCTCGGGAACCTCGCCGCGTTGTGCGGGTCGGTCTGGCGGGTCGGTCAGTGGTTTGGGTTCAAATCCAATTCGGCGGGATCGCAGGCGCGGATTTTTAGGCGGGAGAGTCGCACTCAATCAACCCCCTCAGTATCCGTTTACTTTCAGGCGAATGCAAGACCTTTCTGAATTTCTCGACCTAAAAGCAAGACTCACCACAAAGGGACGAAGGCCGCACAAAGATTCACAGAGACGATCCAAGAAATTTCCGCTCTCGCCTTCTCTGTGAAGCTTTGTGCGGCCTTCGTGCCTTTGTGGTGAATGCCTTTGGTCATTTCCTCATCGGCAACGGCACGCCGAAGATGCTGCGCTGCTTTTGTTCGATGTCGCGGATCTTGCCCTCGGCTTGGCGCGTCTGGTCGAGCCGCAGCAGCACGTCGGCGGCGCTGAGGATTTCCTTCAGCCGCGTCTCGGACTTTCCGGCCGGGCGGGGCTTGTTATCCTTGCCGGGGTTCGGGTTGCGGTCGTACACCTCGACGTAGAATTCAACCCGGTCGCCGATTTCCAGTTTCGCGACCTTGCCGTCGTCCGTCACTTTCGTCAGTTGCCCGGTCTGGAAGTCGAAGCGGCCGCCGCCGGTCAGGTAGTTGGGCGTCGTGTCCGGGTCGGCCGACTTGGCCGCGTGGAATTGCACCTGCTCGCCGTAGCCAGTTTTCTGGAACGCACCGGTGATCGGGTTGAACGGGCCGGTCTTCTCGGTCTCTTCTACGGTGGTTAGCGGGAACGGCAGCCATGCCCCCTTCTCGTTGACGCGGTATCGCAGCACACCGCGGGAAATGCCCTGCGTAGACCGCGTGGTGTACGCCATGGGGATTTGCCCGCCCAAGGGGATCGGCAGCCCCTCGACCACGTCCTCTTCGGACGCGGGGCCGCCGAACTCGGCGTACCGTTCCGGCAGCAGGCGAACCATCGGGGCCTCGTCCGGGGCCAGCGCGATGCCACGGCGCGGGGGCGTGGCGTTGTCGAAGCCGTGCCGGTCTTTCACTTGCACGCGGTAGGCGATCAGGTCGGCCGTCAGGTCGAAAGTTAGCTCGGCGGGGAACTGGGCCTCCCCGGCGGGCGATTGCTCTTCGTCCCGCAGGTTCATAGGCTCACGCCGCTTCTCGACTTCGCTGGTGCCGTCGGCCCCGCGGGCGATCAGGATGAGCGTCGCCTCGGAGAGCGGTTTCTGCGAGTACACGCGGACGCGGGCCGAGGCGTTCGGCAACCCGGAGATGTCCCCCTGGGACTGGTAGGTTTCGTACGGTTGGCCGTCGGGGCGTTTCCCGAGGAACTTGGGGAGTTGCACCCAGGCGTCCGTGCGCGTAATGACCGGGCGCGGCTCGAACCGCACCTCGGCCGCCTGCTTGGTCCGGCCGTCGCCGAGCCACGCCCGGTGCCGGAAATTCACGGAGGAGTGCGGCACGTTCAAGGCGAACACGGCCCGGCCGTCCGGGAGCGTGCGGTCATACTTCAGGTCGTAATTGTCGGCGGGCAGGTTTTCCGGCTTCACCCACGCCCGGCCGACGGCGGCCTCGTCGATGCGGCCGGTGACGGCGTACTCTAACTTCACTTCGTCCCCGGCGGGCCACAGCAGTGGGGTGAGGTTTTCCAATTGATTGAACCGCGGGATGTCCGCGTCGGCGAACAGTTGCCGTTGGGCCAGCACGCCGAAGAGCGGCGGCCCGTACGCCAGCAACAGGGCGGCGAACAACACCAGCGGCACGGCCACCAACGACCCGGCCCACTTGAGCCGGCGCCAGTCCGCGAGGGCGCGGAAGTCGTGCTTGCCGGCCAACTCTTCCGACTCGCGGGTGAGGTTTTCGATCAACTGCGGGGACATGCCGCGTGTGTCGGCCCGCGGCGTGTTCAACTGGATCGACGTGACGAGCCGGTGGCCAAACGCGGGGTACTTGTCCTCGACCCGGCGGGCCAACTTCACGATGGACGGCCCCTTGGCCCACGGCTTGATGAGCCAGTGCCACCCGGCGAACCCGAGGGCCGCCAGTTGCAGGACGGACAGCGGGACACGCACCCACTGCGGCGTCTCGCGGACTTTGTCGATGCGCCAGTCGATGAACGTCGTGATCGCCAACAACACGAGGGCCAGCGTCACCCAACGCACAAGGCCCCACGCGACGTGGAACAGCCGTTCCCGGCCGCGGAGGGAAGCGAGTTTGGAGAGGCCAATTTGTGGGACGATCAGAGCCATGTTTATCCGTCGTGTGCTATTATCAAACCCGTTTAGCCGCGACGCGACGCCTCGGGAGCGGAGCGCGGGCTTCCTGACTTCGAGCGATTTCCTACGTGTTCGGCGATCACCTGCCGTCGGCCCGCCTACGCCGCGCCTGCCAACTCCGCCGGGTGCAAACTGAGAAACTCACGCACCTCACGCTGCATTCTGTCCACCTCGGCGAGAAACCCGGAAGACGCCGCCCGGTAGTTCGCCGGGTTCGACTCCGATTTGCGCAAGTGGGCGACCTGTAGTTGGAACCACCGGATCCGTTCCTGTGTCACGGCCAGTTCCGCGTCGTTGGCAATCATAAGGTCTCCGGCACGATCTCCAGTGTTAAGTCGGAATGCGGAACATTGCCGCCGATCTGTGAGTTTTTTCGGTCCAACGGACCGCTTAACATAGCCCAGCCCGAAAGGGCTGGGTCAGCCACCCCGAATGACCGCGGTCTGCAGGACCGATTAAATCTCACCGATCACGGGGCCGGCCCAAATGGCTTGGACGCCTTAACCGGTCCTTCAGACCGCAGTTTTTCGATGCTCCCCAGCCCAGCCCTTTCGGGCTGGGCTATGTTAAGCGGTCCGTTGGACCGAAAACCCATCGAGGCCACTACAACGTTCCGAGCTCCTCTCTGGACACCATACCCACGGCTTTGCCACGACCAAGTTTTCACTCGTTTCGCCAGTCCCACACATGCCCACGCAAAGCCGTGGGTATGGCACCCGGCGGCAGTCACTCACTCCAATCGCATACGCTCATGGCTCGCCAAGGCAAAGGGATTAACTCATGTTCCCGAACTTCCGCACCAGCCACTCCAGCGTGAACAGGCCGATGATCGCGGCCCAGACGTACCAGCTTGTCCACAGCAGGACTTCGCGGCGTTGGGTTAGGGACACCGTCTTCGGCTTCACGTCGGCGGGCAGTTGGAACAGGGTTTCCTCGCGGTAGAACTTGCCGCCGGTCTGCTCGGCCAAGAGGCGAAGGCCGCTCTCGTTCATCACGCCGGGGGCGAGTTCGTGTTCAGGCGGGAGGCTCACGCGGTAGTCGAGCGTCGATTGTTCGGAGCCGCTTTCCACCCGCAAGGCGTAGCGGCCGGTGCGGTCGTTCGGGAGAGTGGCGGTGTACTCGCCGGGCTGGTTGGGGACGGCCTCGAAGGTCACGGTGCGGTACTTCTCGTCGTTCGGGCCGCCGTCGAGGCGTTCGACGGTGGCCGTCACGCGCTCCTTGGCCAGCGGGCGGTACTCGGGCGTGAACAACCGGGCGTACACCGTGCCCGGCTTGCCGAGCAGGGCTTCCCCGCCGGCGAGCGCCAACTGGGCCGACTTGGCGCCGAGCGTGTGCGGCAGGCCGATGGCGTACACCACTTGGCCCCAATAGCGCGTAAAGAACTTGTCGGCCTCGTTGAACCGCCAGCGCCAACTCTCGTCCACGGCCGAGAAGTACACCAGCCCCTTGCCGTAGTACTGCATGGCGACCAGCGGCATCGGCTTGTCGTCCACGATCTTCTCGCGCGGGTGGTCCAGCAGGGACATCGCCGCCGGCCGCAGTTTCGTCACCGGGTAGTGCCAGTACATGCCGGGGAGTTCGTCCCACGTCCGCGTGTTCTCGGCCGGGTCGTCCACCAGGCTCAGGATCGAACTGCGGCGGCCGAAGTCGTTGAGTTGCGGCTTGAACTCGGTGGGCCGCTTGTTGTCGTCCACCGGGAAGTTGAGGGCGGGGACTTCGACCGGCAGCACCTCGGCCAGCGGCGTATTCAGCCACGACGCCGGGGCGTGCAGGCGGCCGGCGAGGACGACGAGGCCGCCCCCTTCCGCCACGAAGTCCTTGATCCAGTTCCGCTGCTCGCCGGTGAAGTAGTTCGCGTCCACGTCCCCGATGATGAGCAGGTCGAAGGCGAACAGGTCTTTGCGGGTGTCGGGAAAACTCGGCAGGAACGGGGCGCCGGACTCCAGGGCCTTGCGGTCCCCGTTGATGATGATGAACGTCGGGTCCACGCGGCGGTCTCGCAGGAACGCCCGCTGCATGAACTTGAACTCCCAGCGCGGGTTGCTCTCGACGTACAGCATCTTCACCTTGCGGTCGGCGATGCGCACCGCCTTGGCGTAGCGGTCTTCCAGGGTCTCCGTCCCCTGCGTCACCTTCACGGTGGCGACCATCTCTTGCCGCGGCGTGTTGGCGTCTTCCTTGGTCGGTGTGAAGGAGAGCGTCTCCGTCATCTCCTGCCCGTCCCGGATGGGGACGCGCTTGCTGGCGACCGTGCGGCCGCCGAGGGTGAGGGTGATTTCCGCGTCCCCGGCCTTGATGCCCTGCACCCAGTAGCGCACCGGCACCGTCACCGTGTCTTCCACGAAGATGGTGTCTTGGATGGCCGCGTCCTTGAGTTGCAGGAAGCCTTGGGCCGACCCGCCGATGCCGTAGACGTGGACCGGCACGCCAAGCCGCTTGGCCTCGGCGATGACGTCCTCCCACTGGGCCGTGCTGCCGTTGTCCTTGCCGTCGGTCATCAGGACGACGGCGGCCGGCAGGTCTTTCTCGTCCCGCTGGAACAGGTCGGCGATGGTGTCGGTGAGTTGCGACTTCGGGTCTTCGGCCGTCAGGTTGGCCAGCCACGCCTTGTCCGGCGTGTCGGCGAAGCCGCGGACCTTGGAACCGAACAGGTACGGCTGCACCGGGCCGTGCGGCCGCAGTTTGGTCACGAGGTCGAGCCGGGGGTTTTCGAGCGTCTTCTTCAACACCTCCAACCGGGAGGGCTTGTCGGTCGGGATCATGTCCGGGGTCGGCGGGGCGTTCAGGCCGGCGTCCGGGGCGACCACGTCGCGGGCGATGGCGATGCGCATCTGGTCCGCGAGCGTGAGCCGGGGGTCGCGCAGCGTCATGCTCTGCGAGTTGTCCGCGAGCAGCACGACGGGCCGCTGTTTCTCCGTGGTCACGTCCGAGACCCACACGGGCTTGCGCAACAGCCACACGACGGCGATCAAAATCAGCGAGCGCATGACCGCCAAGCCGATCTTGCGGCCGCGGCCAATTTTCATGGACTCGGTGAAGTAGAACCCGAAGCCGACCGCCACCGCGAGGAC
Organism: Zavarzinella sp.; assembly: GCA_043744795.1. GTDB lineage: Bacteria > Planctomycetota > Planctomycetia > Gemmatales > Gemmataceae > Zavarzinella. Next base: position 10,907 of record JAYTTY010000521.1, read on the forward strand.
GGCCAGCACGACGGCCCCCCACAGCGGGAACGACCCGCGGGACACGATCTCGGCGAATATGGTCGGACAGTTCATTAAAGGCCCAAATTCGGAATTCGGAATTCGGAGGTCGGAATCAAAACAACACACGAAAACCATTCACCCGACGGCGGCCGGTTTTCCGGCCGATTAGCTGTCAAACAACGGCGGCCGGTTTTCCGGCCTGAAGGGCCGCTTAACACAGCCCAGCCCGCAAGGGCTGGGCTAATCACCCGCCCACGACCTCGGTCTGAAGGACCGATTAAGGCCACCGGCCCACCAAGGCCGGGCTCCATGGCGGGAAGATTTAATCGGTCCTTCAGACCGAAAACCCTGGCACTTCTAACCCAGCCCTTGCGGGCTGGGCTATGTTAAACGGCCCTTCAGGCCGGAAAATCCAAACCCAATCTGTATGACCACTGACCAATGACCACCGACCACTTTTTTCACCACGCCTTGCCGCAATACCACGCCCAGCCGGTTTCCATCGCGGCCAGCAGCAACACCAACAACAACGCCGTGATCGTCCACTCGTTGCGGTTGCGGATACTGTCGGCTTTCTGCGACGCCTCTTCGCCGGAAGTCAAATGCTCCGGGCGGAAGCCCAGCAGGTCGTCGATTTGCGAGTCGGGCAGCGGGTCCATCGTCTCGCTCTCGCGCAGGTCCGGGGCGACGGCGAAGCGCACGCCCGTTTCGGCGCCGGCTTCCACGATGGTGTACACGCCGGCTTGGCTGGTGTTCACCACGGTCAGGCCCAATTGCTCGTTAGCCCCGCCGCTCGGCTTGCCGAGGGTTTCTTTCGTGCCGTCCGGCCGGATCACTTGGTACGACTTCGTGGCGTCCTTCGGGGAGTACCGGATCGGCTCGCCGGCCGTCTTGTTGAAGCCGGTCGTCGAGCGCTCGATCAGGTGCGTCACCGCCCCATGAATGAACGGCTGGAACGTCAGGTTGGTGGCGAAGTAGCCCCACTCCTTGTCCACGCTGGTCGTGAGGAACAGCACTTCCCCGTCGCCGACGCGCTTGGAGATCAAGGCCGGCTTGTTGTCGTTGTAGCGCATCAGCACCCGGCCGGCGGCCTTCGCCTGGTCGCCCTGCGGCTCGACGGTGTTGACGGCCTTCGACACGTAGGCTTCGCGAATTTGCAGGAACGGGTCGGCGGCCGACAGCCGGAAGCGGGCGAGGAACGATTGCAGGTCGATGCTGTTCGGGTCCGGGAAGAACGGCTTGTCCTTCGGGGACTCGTACACGTCGCCGAGTTCCATCGGCAACAGGTCCGACCCGGCGGCGCCGAGCAGGCGGTTGTAAGTGTTCTTCTCCACGTTCGCCCCGGAGGCGATCAACAGGCCGTGCCCCTCCTTGACGAACTCGCCGAGCCGTTGAACGACATCGGCGGGCAGGGCCCCGGCCCCGCCGAGCGGGACGTTGAGCAGGATGCACACTTCCTGGTCGGCCAGCAAGCCGGGCGAGGCGTCGGCGGCCTTCACGATGGTCGGCCGGACGTGGTATTGCAGGCGGTATTCTTCCGGCACCGGCAACAGGGCGTGGCCGACGAAATAGCTGCCCGCCTTCTCCGGCTCGCGGTCGTTCGGCGACCCGTCGATGACGAGGACGCGGACCTTTTCCCGCACCAAGATCACGCGGTCGAGCGTGTTGTCGTCCGTGAGTTGATCGCTCTTCACCTCGGCCGTCAGCACGCGCCAGCCGGCCTCGTCGATCTTGCCCGTGAGCGTGACCGGCTTGGTCTCGCCCGGCCCGAGTCTTTCGATGGGCTGGGCGTCCTTGTCCAGCGGCTTGCCGTCCACCTTGAGAGTGACGGTCAGGCCGTTGACGGTCTCGGAACTGGTGTTCTTGACGATGACGGTGAACGGCATCCGCGACCCGGTGTGCGGGATGTCCGTCTGCGGGCGCAGGTCCATGATGGAGACGTTCTTGATCGACTCCCCGCCGCAGCGCACGAGGTACAGTGAGCCGACGGCTTTGAGTTCCTCGCACTTGGCCCGGATCGCGGCCGACTGCCGCTCCCACCCGCCGCGGGACATGTCGCTGAAAAGGTAGGCTTCCTTGGCGTTTCCCTCGGCCCGGCTGAACGCGGCGACCGCTTCCGTGAACCCGGCCAAGTAGTCCGTCGATTGGGCCGTGGACTTGAGGTTCTGGATCAACAGCTTCGCCTGGTCAAGATTGCGCGGCGACTTCGGCCCGGCGGCGACCGCCCGGTCGGTCGTCGTGATGACCTGCACCGTGGAGTTCGGCGGCAGGTCGTCGATGATTTTCAACGCGGCCTGCTTGGCCATCTCCAGCCGGGTGATGTTCTCTTGGGCGTTCATGCTGTACGACACGTCGATGATGAACACCGCGTCCACCGCCTCGCCCCGGTGCCCGGCCGACGAGGCGTTGGAACACATCACCGGCCGCGACAGGGCGACGGCCAGCAACGCCACCACCAGCATGCGGATCAGCAACAGGACCAGTTCCTGGAACCGCAGCCGCCGGCTCGTCTGCTCGACGGCCAGCCGCAGGAACTGCATGGCCCCCCACGGCACCGGCTTGTACCGCGCGCGGTAGAAGAAGTGCAGCGCCAGCGGAATCCCCGCCGCCGCCGCCCCGGCCAACATACTCGAAGCCAAAAAGCCCATGAACGGTATCCAACAAAAAGATTAACCACAAAGGCACAAAGGCGAACGAAGACGCACTAAGAAGACAGAGAAGACGTGTCCGACAAAAGTCGATTTCCGGAGAAATCACCCTCGAATTCACCGAGGATTTTGAGGGTCGGACCCCTGAAAAACGACTTTTGTCGGACACGTCAGAGAAGATATTTTCTCAATCTTCTTTGTGAAACTTTGTGTGACCTTCGTGCCTTTGTGGTGAGCGTCTTTCATCTTCACTTACAGTCTTCCCATTTGCAGTCGCTTCACCAAGTACGGCGTCAGGGCCTCCGTCAGCGGCTTGGTGGTGTTGAGCGGGACGTAGTCCACGCGGAAGGCGTCGCAGCCTTTTCGCAGTTGTTCCAGGTACTCTTTGACGGCCTTCAGGTACGCCGGCCGGATCAGGTGGGGGCGGGTCTTAATCTCTTCGGGCATTTCCAGCCCGTCGAACTTCGTGTTGCCGGTGAACGGGAAGTCCGTCTCGTCCGGGTGCATGACGTGGAACACCGTCACGTCGTGGCCTTGGAACCGCAAGTGGCGCAGGCCCTTCAACAGCGCTTGCACGTCGTCGAAGCAGTCGGAGACAACGAACACCAGCCCCCGCCGGCGGACGCGGTCGGCCAACTGCTCCAGCAGCGGCCCCATGTCCGTCTTCTCTCGCGGCTTCAGCGCGTCCAGCGTGTGCAGCAGCGTCGTGATCTGCGTCATATTGCTGCTGGCCGGCAACTGCTCCCGCCAGGCGTTGTCGAACACGTTCAGGGCCATGCTGTCGCGCTGGCGGATTACGACGTAGGCCAGGCAGGCCGTCAGCAATTTCGCGTATTCGAGCTTGTTCTCGGCCCCCTCGCCGTACCGCATCGAGAGCGACGCATCCAGCATCACATGGGCCGCGAAATTCGTTTCCTGCTCGTACTGCTTGATCGTGTACCGCTCGCTGCGGCCGTAGCTCTTCCAGTCGATGTGCCGGGTGTCGTCCCCGGGGACGTACTCGCGGTGCTGCACGAATTCCACGGAAAAGCCGCGGAACGGCGACTTGTGGTCCCCGACGCGCAAGCCCTCCACGATGGCGCGGGCTTCCAAGCCGAGGGCCTCGGCGCGGGAGATGGTCGTTGTGTCGAGGTAGTTTGGCATCGGGTAAAAATATCCATCAGCGACGAATGTTTAGCCGCGACGCGACGCTTCGGAGTGGAGCGCGGGCTTCACTGCTCTCATCACTCGTTGCGCGGCCAGTGATTTTGCTCGGCCGGCCCGCGCTCCACTCCGAAGCGTCGCGTCGCGGCTAAACGAATTCAAGCCGTCGCGAACTCCTGCGCCGCAGCCTTCACCAACTTCTTGATGATGTCGTCCACCGTGATGCCTTCGCTCTGGGCGCTGAAGTTCAGGATGATGCGGTGCCGCAGGATCGGCGTGGCGACGGCGACGATGTCTTCGCCGGACACGTGGTTGGCGCCGCGGAGGACGGCGTGGGCCTTGGCCGCGAGGATCAGGTTCATGCTGGCGCGGGGGCCGGCGCCCCACGTCAGCCACTTCGTGGCGAACGGGGCGGCCTCCGGCGTGCCGGGGCGGCTCAGGCGGGTGATGCGCTTGGCGAACTTGAAGATCAGGTCGGACACCGGGACCCGGCGCACGACCTTTTGCAGCAGGATGATGTCCTCGCCGTGCAGGACCGGCGTGACGGTCTCTTTCACGTCGGACGTGCCCATCCGCATGATTTGTTCTTCCTCAACGTCGGTGGGGTAGTCCACCTTGATGAGGAACAGGAAGCGGTCGAGTTGGGCTTCCGGCAGCGGGTAGGTGCCTTCCTGCTCGATCGGGTTCTGCGTCGCCAGCACGAAGAACGGGTCCTTCATCGGGTGGTCGGTCCCGCCGATGGAGGCCTTGCGCTCCTGCATGGCTTCGAGCAGGGCGGCCTGCGTCTTCGGCGGCGTCCGGTTGATTTCGTCGGCCAGGACGATGTTGGCGAAGATTGGTCCGGGCAGGAACTTGAACACCCGCTGCCGCGTGACCGGGTCGTCTTGGATCACTTCCGTCCCGGTGATGTCGGACGGCATCAAGTCCGGCGTGAACTGGATGCGCTTGAAGCTCATGTCCAGCGCCTGTGACAGCGTGGAGACCATGAGCGTCTTCGCCAGGCCCGGCACGCCCATCAGCAGGGCGTGGCTGCGGCAAAAGATGGCCATCAGCAACTGATCGACGACGGCCTCTTGGCCGACGATGATCTTGCCGATCTCGGCGCGCATCCGCTTGTGGGCGTCACGCAGTTTTTCCAGCATTTGGACGTCGTTGGCGTCAGACATGTCGTCGGAACCCAAGGAAGGTGTGGTGTGTCGGCGGGCGGCGGGCGGCGGGCGGAAATCAAAGGCAGGCCAGCGATGACTTTAGGGGAAATGCGGGCCAAACGCAAGCACCGAATTGAAAATCCAACGAAGAGAAGAGTTTGAACCACAGAGGACACAGAGACCACAGAGGAAAGCCGAGAGAAGATACTTTTAAACTTTTCTCCCGTCTTCCTCTGTGGTCTCTGTGT
>JAYTTY010000522.1:0-4087 GCA_043744795.1 Zavarzinella sp.
GCGGAGGCTTTGCGGAGCGGAGCGCGGGCCGGGGCACGTCGAAACGCCGCCCCACCGGGCAGCGAATTGACGCGGGGAGGTCGCGCTCCGCTGCGCAAAGCCTCCGCGTCGCGGCTAAACAGGCGCTCACCGGGTTAGGGGGTGAGGTAAACGGCTTCCCTTATGGTATGATGCCCCGGCCCCCAACGCCGAGTCGCTCATGCGCCCGTTCCTTCTCTTCCTCGCGGCGTCCACCCTTTCAGCCGCCGACCCCGTCCGCCTCACGTCGGACGGCTCACACAAGCAACACCTGCAATGGTCGCCGGACGGCTCGCGGATTCTCTTCACGCGCATCCACGAGGGGAAGATGGCCCTGTGGACGATGGCCGCCGACGGCAAGGACTTCAAGCGGCTCATCGAGAAGGACACGCCGCACTTCGACGGCCACTGGTCGCCGGACGGCAAGCGCATCATCTTCGTGCTGGACATCCTGCAAGGCACGGACGGCAAACTGCAAATCGACCGCGTCAACGCCGACGGCACCGACCACCAGACCGTCGTCCCGCACAAGGCGTTCGACGAGTCGCCGCGCTTCAGCCCGGACGGCAAGAAGATCCTCTGGGTCAGCACCCGCGACGGCAACCCGGAACTGTACGCCGCCGACGCCAACGGCAAGGACATCAAGCGCCTCACCAGCGAAGTCGCCTTCGACCTGCACCCGGCGTGGAGTCCGGACGGCAAGCGCATCGCCTTCAGCAGTGGCCGCTCGGGCCGGCAAAAGATTTACACGATGGCCGCCGACGGGACGGCCGTGAAGAAGCTCACCGACGGCGACGGTCTCGATGCCTGGCCCGCGTGGAGTCCCGACGGCAAGCGCGTCGCCTTCGCCGGCAACCGGGCCGGCAACGCCGACATCTGGGTAATCGGCGCCGACGGGAGGGACTTGAAGAACCTGACGAACAACGAAGCGGCCGACACCTCGCCGACTTGGAGTCCCGACGGCAAGAAGATTGCTTTCGTCAGCGACCGCAGCGGCGCCTCCGAAGTGTGGGTAATGACCGTCGCGGATTGACGATTGAAAACCACGGGAAACGACCCGATGACGACCAAGGCTGACGCCGCCCGGCAAACCCTGCTCACCGACCGCCTGGCCGACCTCGGGCCGGGGACGCCGAACCTCGCCGTCAAACCCCTCCTAGCCAGCCTGACGCCGGCCGACGCGGCGCCCGGCTACAAAGATGCCGACATGGCCCGCGCCGCCCTCGCCGGCCTCTGGCTGCTGCACGACTTTTTGGACGAGTCCCACACGCTCAGCCAAGAGATCGACACGCCGACGGGATCGTTCTGGCACGCCGTCATGCACCGAAGGGAACCGGACCCCGGAAATTCAAAGTATTGGTGGCGCAGAGTCGGGCCGCACCCGGTGTTGAAAATGCTCGCCGAGCAAGCCCCGGTCTTGGGCTACAATTTCACAAATCCCTTTGATTTTGTGGGCTTCTGCGAACGTGCCCGCGGGACGGGCTCGGCCGATGAGGCGTTGGCCAAGCGAGTGCAGTTGCTGGAGTGGAAGCTGCTGTTTAACTGGTGCTTGGGATGACGGCCGGCGGGATACACTGAGCGACACCGGGGGAGGGCGATCCGATGAGCCGAAAAGCCAATGGCGGACACGAGGCCGCCGCGTCGGCCGACGACGGGTGGGCGGCGTTGACGTGGGACGATGTGACCCGTTGGGCGGGGAGCCGGAGCGTTACGCGCGGCCGGGCGTATCACCGCGGCGGCCACGTCGCGGATTTGCGACAGGCCGCGGACGGGCGGCTCTTGGCGACCGTGCGGGGCGGCGACGATTACGCCACCACCGTGTCGTTGGCCGCTCGGAAAGGCGGGCTGGCCCTCGCGTCGGACTGTAGCTGCCCCGTCGGCATTTCCTGCAAGCACGCGGTGGCCGTCGTCGCGGAGTACTTGGACGCCGTCGCGGCCGGCCGGGCCGTGCCGACGGCCGCCGAAGACGACCCGCGCTGGGGACTGTCGGCGACCGCCGCCGATGAGGACGATGGCGAGGACGAGGAGTGGGCCGACGACGCGGACGACGCGGATTTCGATGACGAAGACGGTGAGGACACGCGCGCCCCGGCGCGCGGGGCGCGAAAGGCGCCGGCCCCCCGTGCGGCGCCGCCGGAGGACTGGGACCGGCGGATTCAGCAGGACATCCGGGCGAAGTCGCCGGGCGAGTTGGCCGACTTGGTCTGGTCGCTCGTGCGGCGCTTCCCCGAGTTGCGCCGCGAGTTCCGCGAGCGGCTCGCCCTCCAATCCGGCGACGTCCGGCAACTCGTCGCCGAGGCCCGGAAGGACATCGCCAAAGTCACGCGGGACGCGGGCTGGAGCAACCGCTGGGACGGCGGCGGGCACATGCCGGACTACGCCCCCGTCACGCGCCGCTTCGAACGGCTCCTGGAACTCGGGCACGCCGACGAGGTCGTGGCCCTGGGGCGCGAGTTCATCCGGGAGGGGCTGCGGCAAATCGGCGAGTCGAACGACGAGGGGGAGACGGCGACCGCGTTCGCCGAGGCGCTGCCCGTGGTGTTCCAAGCCGTCTTGAAATCCCGGCTGTCCGCGGCGGACCGGCTCCTCTTCGCGATCGACGCCGGCCTCGACGACGAGTACGACGTGACCGGGGAGGCGAGTGCGGCCGTCTTCGACGCCCCCGCGGCGCCCGGGGACTGGTCCGCCGTGGCCGACGTGTTGGCGGCGCGGCTGCAAGCCCTTCCCGCCCGCGCGGACGACTTCGTCGGCGATTACGACCGGGGCCACCTCGCGGGCTGGGTCGGCGACGCGCTCGAAAAGGCCGGGCGGGACGCGGAGGTGTCGGCGCTCTACGAGGCGGAAGCCCGGGCGGGCGGGGGCTACCAGCGACTCGTCGCCTACCTCTTGGAACAGGACCGCGTGGCCGACGCCGAGCGCTGGGCGCGGGAGGGGATCGCCGCCACCGTCGCGAAGTACCCCGGCATCGCCGCGGACTTGGCCGGCCAACTCCGCGAACTCGCCGGGAAGCGCCGGCAGTGGGACGTGGTCGCGGCGCACGTGGCCAATGGGTTTTTTGAGTACCCGAGCGCGCCCGGCTTCCGCGAGCTGGTCACGGCCGCGGCCAAGGCCAAGGTCGAAGAGCCGGTGCGGGCGGCGGCGCTGCGGTTCTTGGAGACGGGCGTTTCGCCCGTCCAAATCGTCGCCCCGCGGGCGGCCCCGCCGCTCAACTCGCCGGGCCGCAAGAAAGCCGGCGCGGCCCGCCCCGCCCCGGCCCCGGCCCCGGCCCCGGCCCCGGCCCCGGCCCCGCCGAAGGTGACGGTCGATCCGCGCTGGCCGTTGCCGGTGCCGGATTATTTGGTCCCGCTCTGGGGGCCGCGCCGGCAATTCGACACCGCCCCCCGGCCGCATTTGGACGTGCTGCTCGACATGGCGATCGCCGCGAAGCGCCCCGACGACGTCCTCGCGTGGTTCGACAAGATGCGGGCCGCCCCGACGCCCCAGTACCACCGCGGCGCCGCGGAGGTTTACGCCGACCGCGTCGCCGAGGCCGTCGCCGCCACCCACCCGGGCCGCGCGCTCGACACGTACCAAGCCGCCTTGACCGCCCAACTCCCGAATGCCAGCCAGAGCGCGTACGAGGTCGCGACCGGCTACCTGCGAAAGCTCCGGCCGCTGTACACGGCGCTCGACCGCCCGGCCGAGTGGGACGCCCTCGTGTCCTCGATCCGCGAGAAGTACAAGAACCGCCCCCGCTTCATGGAACTCCTGGACACCCTCGACGGCCGAACCATCGTGCAGACGGCGCGGGGCCGACGGAGACAATGATTCGGTTCGCCGAGACCCGCCGCGGCCGACACCCCCGGCGCGGAGCCTCAACACGGCGTCTTCGGTGTCCGGCCTGGCGAGTTACGCGGCCGGCGCCGCCGGGTCGAACGCCAACGCCTCAGCGAGCGTGTATTCGCACGCGGCCGGGAACGCCTCGGCCGGCAACTTAGGATACGAAATTTATTAACTGTCCCATTTGGCCTGTTTGGCACGCGACTTCGGCGGTATGGTGCGCGACCTGATCCCTTTTTCCCTCGGCAGG
>JAYTTY010000523.1:0-16025 GCA_043744795.1 Zavarzinella sp.
AAGGGGGCGGTTTCGGGCCATTGGCGGACGCCGTCGGCGATGGCTTCGCTGGCGAACTCCACGACGAGGCGGGTGCGGGCCGTGGCCGGCGCGCTGGCGCCGCCGGCGAACAGGAGGCGGGCGGCCGGGGAGAGCGGTTCGCCGCCGCGGCTCATGCACCAGTGTTCAAAGTCCGGCAGCGTCAGCCCTTGCTCGCGGACGGCGCGGGCCGAGGCGGGCGTGATGCGGTACTGGCGGTCGCCGCTGTCGCCCGGCAGGCGCTCGGCGAGGCGGGCCAGTTCGGCTTCCAGCAGCAAGTCGGACGAGCTGATGTCCACCGTGAAGGTCACGCCGTCGTCGTCGAAGATCACGCACTGTTGCGGCGGGGACTCGTAGTCGCGGTTGCCGACCTGCTTCAGGTGCTTGTAGTCGAGTTCGCCTTCCGCGAGGCCGATGCGGTCGGTGAGGCGAATCGACACCAAGCCGCGCGAGACGGCCGCTTCCAGTTCGGCCGCGGTGTTGAATTCCAGCAGCGTGGCGGCCGTGTGGACGGTGATGCGCTCCCGCTGGCCGGCCCATTGGCGGACCATGTCGCCGACGTTGGCGGGGACGCCGTGGGCGCTGTGCTTTTGCAGCGCGCCGAGGACTTCGGCCAGCGTCAGGCCGGCCTCCAGCCCGCGGTACACGCTCTCGGCGGTCAGACCCAGCGTGCAGGCCGGCCCGAGCATCTTCCACTCGGCGAAGCGCGACAACTTGCCGATCAGGCTGGGCGTCAGCGTCTGCCGGTAGGCGATCATGTCCGCGTTCGGCTGCACCACCAGCCCCTGGTGCGACGGCACGTCCAATTTCGGCTCCGGCGCGCCGGACAACAGCCAGCGGCCGACGTCCGTGAGGCGGAACCACCAGCCCTCGCCGTCCTCAGCCGCCTCGGCCAAGCGGCAGGGCATCGCCCAGCCGAAGAACAGACTTTCGACCCACGAGGCGCCCTCGTCGGAGGCGTCGGCGAGCCGCGATTCCCAGAGCGGGTGCTTCTTGATGAGGAAGCCGCCGATCTCGGCCGGGTGCGTCCACACGCCGGCCGGCTGTTGGGCGAGCAGCAGCATCGCCAGCACGGCGACCGTGGCCGTCGGGGACTCTTCCGCGGGGACGTACCCCTGCTCGGGGTCCCACGTGTGCAAGGCGTTCAAGCCGGTCCACAAGTCGGCGATGGCGTGCGGCAGCGCCTCGTTCCACCGCTTCGGGAAGTCGCCCGTGCGCAGTTCGCCGTCCGTGACGGTGAGTACGCCGAGGCCGACGGTCACCTCCAGCGCCAGCACGCCAAGGTCCGCGACCTTGACCGGCGACTCGCTGAGGGCCGAGGAGAGCAGCGGGTCTGTTTGCAGGCGTTGCAAGTCGCGCTTGAACAGCGTGCGCGACTGCGTGAACCGCATGGACCCGCCGCGGAGCTGTTGCCACAGCACGCCGGCCCGCAGGAACCACTCGACGCCGTCCCCGCCGCGGATTGTCTTGGCGTCGAACTTCTTGCTCGGAAGGGCCGGCAGCCCGGTCGCTTCTTTGATCGCCCGCTCGGCGACGGCCGGGTGGACGCACACGCGCGCCGTCATCGGGGCGGCGCCGAGCCAGTCTTCCCACTGGTTGACGGTGTCCATCGCCAACGGCAAATCCGGCAGCAAGAGGCCGGTGTCCAGCAGGGTCGTCACCGGAGTCAGGCCTTCCGTGTGCCCGAGGCCGGCGACGAGGGCGAGCAGTTGGCCGACCTGCCAGCGCGGCTGGCGCGTCTGGGCCAGCACGGCGAGCAGTTGCCGGGCGGCGTCCGGCAACTCGCGCACGCGGCGGTCGATCATCGGGGCGTTGGTGAACGCCTCGATGGACCGCTCCACGAGTTCGTCGGCCGGCCACTGGTTGCGCGGCTTGAAGAGCCGGGCGGCCACGGCCCGCAGAAGCGTCTCGCCGTAGCGGCCGAGGGCGGCCCGGGCGAATTCGTCCCACTCAATGTTCGTCGTCGTCATGCCGTTCCCGTTGGTATTCATCCGGCCCGCCCGACCACCTGCGGGGTGTGCCCGAGCCGTTTCAGTTCTTCCAAGACCAAGTCCACGCGGCCCGGCCGGATGAGCAGCACCTTGTCCGACAGCCGGCCGACGACTTCTTGCGCGAGCTTCTTGCGGGCGAGCAACTCCTGCGCGAGCAGGGCGTCGGCCGTCAGCACGAGGCACACCCGGCGGTGCAATTTCACCGGCAGGCGGGAGGTCGGGTCGGTCATGCGGGGTCCACGACGGGGCGCGAGGGGGCGAATCCCTCATGATACGAAAAGAAGCCGGGGGGGATTCTTGGAAAAGCTCCCGGGGTTCGCCGAGCCGCACCAACCGTCCTGGGGTTCGCCGAGCCGCACCCCAGGCTACAGTCCGTCGCCCCTCCGGGGCTGAATACCAGAAACGGGGTTTTAGCCCCGGACGGGGCGACGGACTGTAGCCCGTGGGTGAGGCTCGGCGAACCCCGGGATGACTTTTCCTAAAATGCCCCCATCGAACCACGGAAGAGGGCGCCTGTGAAGCCGCTTGACGCGATCGTGTCCATGGCCCGGCCGGCCGGGGGCTGGGGCTACTACACGGATCAGGACATCCAACTGGAGCCGACGTGCGTCGCGCTGATGGCGCTCGCCGGGCATCGGGAACAGTACGCGGAGCTGATCGCCAAAGGGCGCGCCGCCCTCGAAACGCAGTCGGACGGCAAAGGGCTGTACCGACTCCTGCGCGGGCGGCCGGAGGCGTTTTGGCCGACGGCCCTCGCCGTCGCGGCCCGCTCGGCGTTGGGAGATTCGCCGGCCGACGTGGATATGCCCGTGCGCCGGCTGATCGAAAAACGCAGCATGACGATCATCGGCGACCCGGAAGTGGACAAGATCATGGACATCGACCCCACGCGGGTCGGCTGGCCGTGGGCCGACGGCACGTTCGCGTGGGCCGAGCCGACGGCGTGGGCGGTTTTCGCCTTGCGCATGAACGGGAAGGGGGATCACCCGCGCGTCATCGAAGGCGTGAAGCTCTTGCTCGACCGCTGCTTCGAGGACGGCGGCATCAACTACGGCAACCGTCGCATTCTCGGGGCGGTCACGGAGCCGATCCCCGGCCCGACGGCTCTATTCCTGTTGGCGCTGCAAGGCCAAGACGACCCGCGCGTGGCCGCCGCCCGCGCCTATTTAATGCGGGCCGTCGAGCCGATGGAAGATTTGGAGCACCTCGGCTGGGCCAAGCTCGCATTGGCGACGCACGACCACGACCCCGCCGTGCGCGAGTTCTTGCCGACACTCGATACCCAAATTCAAAAGGCTTACGACTCACAAACGGCCGAGGGCCGGCCCGTCAGCGTGCTGCGGCACGCTTTGGTGGAACTGGCGTTGCATTCGGGCGAGCGTCACCCGCTGCGCCTCACCGGGGCGAACGCGAACGCCGTCCCGGCGACCGGGGAAGCGGTCCCGCCGGCGAAGCCGCAGGCGCCGCCGAAGCCGGGGTTCATTGAGGGGATCAAGGCCAAATTCCGCAACGTGATGATCCGCGGCCTCGGGGCCATGCGTCAGCCGCCGGAGTTCGCCGGCGTCCACATCGGCAAGGCGCCAAGCTATGACGCCGACCTGCTGGCCGTGCTGAAAGCCCAGTTCGAGCATTACCGCCCGCACGTGCCGCTCGCGGGCAAGCGCGTCGTGCTGAAGCCGAACCTCGTTGAGTACCGCTCGGCGCAGGTCATCAACACCGACCCGCGCTTCATCGACGCCGTCATTCAACTATGCAAGGCCGAGGGCGCCGGCGAGATCATCGTCGCCGAGGGGCCGGGGCACTGGCGCAACGTCGAGTTCCTGGTGGAGGCGTCCGGCCTCGGGCCGGTGCTGCGCCGGCACGGCGTCAAGTTCGTGGACCTGAACCACGACGACCCGGTGAAGGTGCCCAACCTCGGCCGCACGACCGGGCTGGACTTCCTGTACCTCACGCGGACGGTGCTTTCGGCCGACGTGTTCGTCTCCCTGCCGAAGATGAAGACCCACCACTGGGCCGGGGCGACACTCTCGCTGAAGAATCTCTTCGGCACCATGCCCGGCATCTGCTACGGCTGGCCGAAGAACGAACTGCACTGGCGCGGCATCCCGAACAGCATCATCGACATCGCCCTGACGCAGACGCCGCACCTCGCCATCGTGGACGGCATCGTCGGCATGGAAGGCGACGGCCCCCTCGCCGGCCAGGCGAGGCACTCCGGCGTCATCGTCATGGGCATCGACCTCGTGGCCGTGGACGCGACCTGTTGCCGGCTCATGAAACTCCCCGCCGAGAGACTCCCCACGCTGTACCTCGGCAACCACATGAAACTCGGCCGCCTAGCCGAGGCCGACATCCCGCAGATCGGCGAACCCATCGCGGCGATGGCCCAAGACTATGCGTGGCCGCCGAATATTGAGAAGATGCTGATGGCCGAGCCCGGGTGACGGTGGCTGTCTTGTAAGCCGCGACGCGGAGGCTTTGCGCAGAGGAGCGCGTCCGGCGATTGGAACCCGTGCCTGCGATCGTCGCGATTGGGTGACGGTCGTTGGACGCGCTCCTCTGCGCAAAGCCTCCGCGTCGCGGCTTACAAGACGCGTGAACAACCATCATGTCATCTCGTATCGGAGAGTCATCCATGCGACCAGTTTTAGTTCTCCTCCTCGCCGCACCGCTCGTGGCTGCAGAAACTCCGACATATCCCGACAAGTCCAAGCTGCTCGTCGTGCGGGACGTGGCCGGGAAAGAAACGCCCGTCGGCGACGCGGCCGGGTGGCAACAGCGCCGGGCGCACATCCTCGCCCACATGCAAGAGGTGATGGGGCCGTTGCCGGACGCCAAGAAGAAAGTCCCCTTCGACGTGAAGGTGACGGAAACGAAGGACATGGGGACGTACACCCGCACCAAGTTTACGATGGCCGTCGAAGAGGGGGACCGATTGCCCGTGTACCTGTTGATGCCGAAGAACCGGGACGGCAAACTCCCGGCCGTCGTGTGCCTGCACCCGACGCACCAAGCGTTGGGCAAGGGCGTGGTCGTGGGCTTGGGGCCGAAGTCCGACCGGCACTACGCCGTCCACTTGGCCGAGCGCGGGTACGTGGCCATCGCCCCGGACTACCCGCGCATGGGGGAGTACCAAGTGGACGCCTACAAGCTCGGCTACCAGAGCGCGACCATGAAGGGAGTTTGGAACCACATGCGCGTGGTCGATTACTTGCAATCGCTCCCGGAAGTGGACGGCGACCGCATCGGGGCCATCGGCCACTCGCTCGGCGGGCACAACTCAATCTTCCTCGGCGTGTTCGACGGGCGGGTGAAGTGCGTCGTCTCCAACTGCGGGTTCAACAGCTTCCCCAAGTACATGAAGGGCGACATCGCCGGCTGGGGCCACGCGGGCTACATGCCGCTCGTGAAGACGAAGTACGGGGCCGACGGGAACAAGATGCCGTGGGACTTCACGGAAGCCGTCGCCGCCCTCGCCCCGCGGCCGTTCCTGGCCAGCGCCCCAGTGCGGGACGACAACTTCGAAGTCAGCGGCGTCAAAGACTGCATCGCCGCCGCCGAGCCGGTGTACAAGTTACTCAAGGCCGGCGACAAGCTGGAAGCGATCTACCCCGACTGCGCCCACGACTTCCCCGACGACGTGCGCGACGTGGCGTTCAAGTTTTTGGACAAGCACTTGGGGAAGTGAATCGGGGCCGCGGGTCTACAATGAAGAAAGTCGTTCACGGTTGAGGGGAATCATGATTCAAACCATCGCGGCGCATTTCGACGGGTCGGTTCTTGTGCCGGAGGGGCCGGTCGATCTGCCGACCGGACAGTTCCTTCGCGTTCAAGTGGAGTGGGCCGACGGGCCGGAGCCGCGGTTCGCGGCGCTGACGGGCTTCGCCGCCGACTTGCCGGATGCGCCGCCGGATTTGGCCATTGGGCACGATGAATCGAGTAGCGCATGTTCGGCGAGGCGAATGCTTGGTTTTCAGCTCCAACGGAGCGATCGGATGTAGCCAGGCCCGGAAGGGCCTGGAACGCGGAACCCAAATATGATCAAGCCCCAACGGGGCGGCCGGACGCGAGTCCCAAGTCTGGCCGCCCCGTTGGGGCTTGAAGAATTTTTGCCCGTGCGAACCAGCCCCTTCCGGAGCTGGCGACGTCCGAACGCTCCGTTGGAGCGAAAACCGCGCCGCAGTGAACTTTGTCAGGAGTCAGACGGGCAGAGCGAGCGCTCAGGAGACGATGAAGTACGCCACGACGCCCAGAACAAACAGAACGCCCAAGGCGACGACCTGCACCACCACCCGTCGGCCGGCATTGTCTTCCGTTTCGGGCGGCGGCGAAAGATTGACCCACCCGCGATACTCTTCCGCGATGCCGGGCACGTCGTCTCGGTAAGTATGCCCGAGTTGAAAGAGGATGAGCGGGGCGATGAGGGGATAAGCCACGTTGGATGCGAATACGCTCGTCCCCAGCCGTCGCCACAGGCGGCGCCGCACACACGCCGTACAGCCGACCACTTCTTCATCGGTCCAAGCGTAAAACACAAGGGCGAAGATGAACATGGGCAATTGGCGCTTCTGGATCCGGTCTGTTTGCCGGTAGCAGCCGGGGCACGTCACTTCTCGCACCGGGCCGGACGGATTGGCTGTGTTGCTCATTATGCCTCACGCCGGCCCGCCGGCCGACAACTGATACCCCCGGCAGTAGTACACGCCCCCCGGCGGGAAGTTCCTCAGGACGAACTGGAACGCCACGTCGGTGAAATACGTCCGGTAAAGGCTGCGGTACACGTAGGGCATGTTGGTCACTTGACGGAACGTGCCGGTCGGCCCCAAAACCTTCGCGGACATGGCGATCACGGCGTCCCGCAATTGCTTGGGGAACGACGGCAGCGGCAACCCGGAGATGACGTGGTCCGCGTGGGCGATGCCGCGCTCGGCGAGGATCTCGTCCAGCTTGCCGGCGTCGCCTTCGACGATGTCGTGGCCGGGGAACTTTTGCCGCAGCACGCGGCAGAAGTCCGGGTCTTGCTCGACGATGACGAGCTTGGTGTTCGGCCCGGCCGCGTCCACGAGCATCCGGGTCACGGGGCCGGTGCCGGCCCCGAGTTCCACCACGCACTGCGCGGCGGCCCAATCGATGTCGCGGGTGATGGCCCGGCACAGCGGCTTCGAACTCGGGCACCACGACGCCACCGTCGTCCCGTGCGTCAGGAACTTGCGGAACATTAGCAGGAAGTCGGAGCCGGTCTTTTGCTTGCGCATGGCGTCTTCCGGGGTGGTCACGTCGGCACCTTGCTCGGCTTGCTGGTCACGAGCTTGATGAAACTGGGCTGCGAGGTCGGGTTCTCGGCCGTCAGGAAGTGGACCACGAGGCGGTTCACCAGCCACGGCTTCTCGATCTGCGGCGCGTGCCCGCAATTCGGCAGCGAGACGAAGGCGCCGTGCGGCAGTTCGAGCGCGGCCCGCTCGCCTTCCATCGGGTCCACGATCCGGTCTTCCTTGGCGCCGAGCAGCAGCACCGGCATCTTCATGTTCTTCATCTGCGGGCGGACGACGTGGTCGTTCGTCCCGCGCACGGTGCGGACGAGCGAGAGCTTCCACTTCCGGTCTTCGAAGCACTTCTTGTAGTAGAGCAGCATGTTCCGGTCGGCCCGGCGCGGCTTGTGGAACACGGCCTTGATGATCGCCTGGTAGTCGCTGCGGCGCACGCCGTCCATGATCGGCAACTTCTCCACGTCCCCCATGCCGGACGGGCAGATCAGGACCATGCGGCCGACGAGGTCCGGGTACTTGGCCGCGAACTCGACGGCGATCTTCCCGCCGAGGCTGCTGGAGACGATGTGGTACGGCGGCGTCTGCACGAACTGCGTCAGGTAGGTGTGCAGTTGCTCGACCAAGTAATCAATCGTGACCGGCAGGTCGGCCTTGAGCCGGGCTTGGTAATGCGCCCCGTTGTAGGCGAGCAGATTCGGGGCCATCACGTCGAAGTACCGGCCCCAGAAGCGGACGTTCTTGAACCACGTCTCGGACTGTTCCGCGAGGCCGTTCAGGAGGATCAACGCGTGCTTGCGGCCGTATTTCTTCGGCCGGAGACCGCTCAGGAGACCCTTCCAAGGGGCGGGCATGATACGCGAGACTCCGTGTCGGGCGGGGAGGCGAAACCGCCGCGGCGGGGTTTCGGGCGGCGGCGGTTCCGTGGGAAAAATGGGGGAACACGCCGATAGGTAGCATAGGGGATTGAACGGCCGGGAGAACGGCGCGGCGGCGGAAAACCCGCCGACTTGAGGGAAACTTCTCCAAATTGTGTCAAACCCCGCGCCCGGCCGCCGACCGTGGGGGTCGTGCCGGGAATTCCCTCTTTTCCGGGCGAAGCGGCCAAGATGGTTGCAGGAGCCAATTCCCGTTGGCCGATGATCCCCGGACGCGGGACGGTTCTTACTCACGGGCCGGGGGTCGCCCCCCGGATCGCCATGCGGGTTCGCGACGGCTACCGATTGGGCGTGACGGCCGGGCTAATGCTCGCCTGCGTGGCCAGCGTCGGCTGCCTCGGCGGCCACCACCAAAACACCGGCCCCGCCGCCCCGGCGATGTTCGCGGCCCCGGCCGCCGTCCCGTCCGAACTGAGCAAAATTTCGCTCCCCCCCTATGTGGTGGAGCCGCCGGACATTCTGCTGATCGAAGTGTACACGCTGCCGCAGACCAAGGGGCAGCCGGCGACGGTGATTTCGCCTCAGCCGATTAGCGGGCAGCACTTGGTCCGCCCAGACGGCACGGTAAACTTGGGCATCTGGGGGACGCTCCCCGTCAGCGGGTTGACGACCGAGCAGATCCGCGAGAACGTGCGGAACTTCGTCTTCAACCAGATGAAGACGCTTCCCTTCATCAAGGAAAAGGGCACCGAAGTGGACGACCCGAACAAACTGTTCGTGGTCGTGGACGTGATCGCGTACAACTCCAAGGCGTACTACGTCATCACCGACGGGGCCGGGTACGGCGAGCAGATTTACCGCTTCCCAATCCAAGGGTACGAGACCGTGATCGACGCCCTGGCCGGCATCAACGGCCTCCCGATCGTCGGGTCGAAACAGAACATTTGGGTGGCCCGCCGCACCCCGCACGCCGGCCAGGCGGACCAGATTCTCCGGGTGGACTATGTGGCGATGACCCAGCACGGCTACACGCCGACGAACTACCAGATTCTGCCGGGGGACCGCATTTACGTGAAGGCCGAGCGCCTCTTCGCGGTGGACGGCTACTTGCAGAAGGTCATCACGCCGATCGAGCGGGTGCTGGGGGTGACGCTCCTCAGTAGTTCGACTTATAATTCGGTCACGAACCGACGGGCGACTGCCAACAACAACGGCAATTGACCCAGGAGTGACCCCATGAGATGGCTTGCAATCGTGACGGCGGCGACGGCGCTGGGAATCAGCGGGGAGGCGACGGCCCAAGTCTCCTCCCAGAGCAACCCGTCGGGGTACGCGAATTCGGGGGCGTTCGGCCGGAACAGCCAGCCGCTCAGCCCGTATTTGAATTTGCTGCGGGGGTCGAACAACGCGGTGAATTACTACTACGGCGTGCGCGGCGGGCCGTCGCCGTTCGGGTTCACGGGGATGTTCAACCAGGGGAACGGCGGCGTCCGGCAGACGTTCTTCCCCGTCGTGGACACGCTGGCCGACTTGGCCGACGACCCCAACGTCGCGCGCGTGGTGTCCCCGAGCGGCCACCCGGTCGGCTTTTACAACACGATGGGCTACTTCGGCACCGGCCAACAGCAAGGCGGCCGCGGGCAACAACAGTCGCCCTTCGGCCGGGGCAAGAGATGACCGGGTGACAAGGTGAATGGCGTGAGCCGAGCGGCGTCAGCCGCCGGGTGATTGGGTTTTCATCGAGAACATCGAGACGACTTGAAACTGCGATTTCCCATCACCGGCCTCCGCACCCGTCTGCTGACGGGCGCGACCTTGTGCGTCTCGGCGTGGCCCGCCGTCGCGGGCGACCCCGCCCCGAGCCGGGAATACCCGAAGACGTACACGGAGCGCATCACGCCGTGGTACGACCCGGCCGGGATGATCCGCAAAGTGGGGAACGTGTTTTCCGCGGACACGCCGGTCAACATGCCGGCGGTCGGCGCCCCGGTTGACGGAATCATGCGGCCGGCCGGCGACGGCGGCCCCGCGTGGAAGTGGTACGGCTACGGCACCGTCACGCCGAATCAGAACCCACATGCCCCGCAAGGACTCTACCAACCCGTCCCGCACGACTGGCACACCCAAGCCGGCACGACGCCCGGCGCCGTCCCCGGTGCGATGCCCGGCGCCCTCGCCGGCGCCGCTCCCGCGGTGGGATTCACGCGGCCTGTCGAGCCGCTGCTGAACTTGCCGGCGATGACGGCGAAACCCGCCAAGTCCCGGCCGGAAACGCCGGCGGAACTGACCAAGCCCGTGACGGAAGACGCCGACCTGTTGATCGGCCCGTTGACACTTCCCAAGGACGCCGCCGGACAAGCCAAAGCGCCCGAGAAGGAAGAGTCGAGCGCGCCCGCCGTGCTGACGCCGCCGGCCTTGGCCCCGGAAACGCCCGCGGCGAATGAGCCGCCGTCGGCGACGATCAAATCACCGGCCACTATTCGCGTGCCCGGCCCGATACCCGACGAGTCGCCCGCGCCGCCGCTCGCGCCCGGCGTCGGCGCTTCGCTGCGAAAGCCCGTCCGGGCCGACGCGCCGGAATCGCCGGCCCAAGTGTTGCCCGCCCCGACGCCCGTGCCCGCGCCGGCCCCGGCCATTGAACAACCGAAGCCAAAGCCGGCAACTCCGGCTATTGATCGCCCCGACGGGGCGGCCTTGCCGACCACGAATACGGACGGCCCGGACATTCCCGTGGAATCCGCCCCCGGCATCGTGTCCCCCGGCGGCCCCGGTTCCGTGTCGAAGCACATGCGGCCCGCGTACACGGCCCGCGCCCAACAGCCGAGTTCCGTGGAAGAGGCGATTCGCCGAGCCGGCGGGGACATCGTGCGGGACGTGAAACCCACCGGCCCGAACGCCGTGACGGTGGTTTTGCGAACCGGCAACATCGACGCCGCCTGGCAAGCCCGCGACCGCCTCGCCAAACTGCCGGAACTGAAGCGGGTGACGGTCACGTTTGAAGTCGTCGGCCGGTAGTGGTCGATTGCACCTGGAGTGTCGCTTGGTGGGACCGGCGTCCCGCCGGTCAGTTGGACTCCAGACCGGCGGGACGCCGGTCCCACCTTCCCACCTTCCCACCTTCCCAACTTCCCACCTTCCCAACTGTTGATCTGTAACAGACCATTAAGGCGTTTGCCTCACCGCCGCAACCCCGCGGCCTTCAGGCCGCGGGCGACACAATGCTTGGAGATTACATCGGCGCGCCACTTCACGAACGCGGCGGCGTTCGACTCGGCGGGCGTGTCCTTGCCCCCGGACGACCCGAGCCACACTTTCTTGTCCGGGGCGGTCAGCCAATAGTGCTTCTCGCCGGTGGAGCGGGCTTCCGTCTCCGTGTGCAAGTCCGTGTCCGTGAGGGTGACGCGCGTGATCGGGTGCCGGCGGAACAAGGCGCCGGCCGCCGGCCAGAAGACGGCCGTCGGCGAGTGGACCCAAGCCACGAAGCCGCGCGACCACTTGAGGCCGAGCCGGCCGGGCGGCAGGCTGGCGCGGTCCGTGAACGGCTCAATGGGGACGACGACGCCGTCGGCCGCCAGCCCGGCCGCGTCGGCCCACGCTTGGGCGGCCTCGGCGGTCAGCAACTCGGCGATGCGCCGCTTCATGCGGCACCCCTCGCACACGCACTCGGGCTTGCGCCGGCAGGCCGGGAACGTCCGGCACTTGGACAACGTGCATTGCAGCCGGATGAACTCGGCCCGCGCGGTATCGCCGCCGCCGCGGAGCCACTCGGCATACGCGATCCGCGGCTCGTCATCGAGGGGGGCGTCCAACACGGCGCGCACGAATTTGGCGTTGTCGGCGGCGGACTCGGGCAAGGCAATCACTCCACGGCTACTTACGCCTCACTTTAGGCGCCGGGCGTGGGGCCAGCCCACCGAGAAGAGGGTGATGAAAAGCAAATTCTGTTCACGCGCCCAAATGCCATGATCCCCATCTTCCGATTGCCCTCCATCGAGTCGGTCGTTAAGATAACCAACACCCGCCTTTGCCCACTTCTTCGGAAACTGACTTCATGCGTCTTCTGTCCGTGTTTACCTTTCTCCTTGCGCCGGCCGTCGCCGGCCCGGCCGCCGCCGCGGACTTCGGCCCGGCCGAAGCCGCCTTCCTGCAAAAATACTGCGTCGCCTGCCACGGGGACACGAAGAAGAACGCCGGCGTGGTTCTGCACACGTTCACGGACGACGCCGGCCTTCTGAAGAACCGCAAGGTGTGGGACCGCGTGTTGAAGTCCGTCGCCGACGGCGAGATGCCACCGGCCGGCAAGCCGCGGCCGACGACCGCGGCGGCGGAAGCGTTCTTGAAGGCCGCCAACGCCGTGTTCGACAAGGCCGACTTGGCCGCCAAGCCGGACCCCGGCCGCGTGACCATTCGCCGGCTCAACAAGACCGAGTACGCCAACACCGTGCGCGACTTGGTGGGCGTGGACTTCAACCCGGCCGAGGACTTCCCGGCCGACGACATCGGCTACGGGTTCGACAACATCGGGGACGTGCTGACCATCTCCCCGGTCCTCCTCGAACGCTACTTGGCCGCCGCCGAGGCGGTCACGAATCGGGCCATCCCGCCAGCCCCGGCCAAGCCGACCGACCGCTGGGTGAGTTCCAAATATCTGGAGCCGGCCACCAATCCCGAGAAGGTCGGCAAGTTCCGGCCGATCACCGCCGGCAACCTGAACACGCTCTACCAACTCAACCTCGGGGGGGAGTACGTGTTTCGCTTCGCCGCCTACGCGGAAGCCCTGGACGCCGACCCGGTAAAGATTCGCGTCACCGACAACGGCAAGGAAGTGGCCGCGGAGGCCGTCAAGCCGGGGGACGTGAAAACCGCGAAACAATACGTCTTCAAGTTGACGCTGGAGAAGGGAGACCACCGCATCGCCGTCAGCCTCGCCGAGCCGAAAAAAGACGCCGAGCCGAAGAAAGACGCCGTCACCGAGCGGCGGTTGATGGTCGAAAACTTTAACCTGAACGGCCCGGCCGACACCCGCCCGGAGTCGCAACGAAAACTGCTGGCGGCCGACGCCGGCAAGCCCAAGGCAGAGCAAACGCGGGAAATTCTGACGCGGTTCGTCTCCAAGGCGTACCGCCGCCCAGCCGGCCCGGACGAAGTGGATCGGCTCGTCAAATTCGTGGAAGCCACCGAGGCCAAGGGGGAGCGGTTCGAGGCCGCCATCTCCGCGGCCATGCAAGCCGTGCTCGCTTCCCCAAAGTTCCTGTTCCGCGTGGAACATGACGACCTCCCCGACCTCCCCGACGCCCACGCCGTCAACGAGTATCAACTGGCGTCCCGGCTCTCGTACTTCTTGTGGGCGTCCATGCCGGACGACGAACTCTTCGCCCTCGCGGCCAAGAACCAACTCGCCGCCAACCTCGACGCCCAAGTGAAGCGGATGCTGAAAGACCCGAAGGCGGCGACGCTCGTGGACAACTTCGTGATGCAATGGCTGCAACTGAAGAGACTTGCGGCGTTCTCGCCGGACCCGAAGATGTTCCCGCAGTTCAACGAGGATGTCCGCCGGGCGATGACCCAAGAGACGCACCTGTTCTTCGAGGAGATGGTTCGGGAAGACGGCTCCATCCTCGACATCATCGACGGCCGGTACACCTACCTGAACGGCAAGCTGGCCGGCCTCTACGGCATCAAGGACACCAAGGGCAACGACTGGTCAACCAAGAAGCCGGCGGCCGGCGGCCAGCAAATCCCGTGGGACAAATTCATCCGCGTCGAACTGCCGGCCGACGGCGTCCGCAGTGGCATTCTCACCCATGCCAGCGTCCTGACCGTGACCTCGAACCCGACGCGGACCAGCCCGGTAAAGCGCGGCCGCTGGGTATTGGAGCAAATTCTGGGAACGCCGCCCCCGCCGCCCCCGCCGGACGTGCCGGAACTTAAGGAAGACGCCAAAGCCGTTTCCGGCGGCAGCTTGCGGCAGCGCATGGAAGAGCACCGCAGCAACGCGGCCTGCGCCAACTGCCACGCCAAGATGGACGCGATGGGCTTCGCCTTCGAGAACTTCGACGCCATCGGCAAGTTCCGCCCGAAGGACGGCGACTTCCCCATCGACCCGGCCGGAAAACTCCCCGACGGCAAGGAATTCAAGAACCCCCAAGAGCTGAAGCAGCTTCTCAAGGACAAAAAGACCCTGATCGCCCGCAACTGGGCCGAGAAGATGCTGACGTATGCCTTGGGCCGCGGCCTCGAATACTACGACAAGCGGACGCTGAACCAGATCGTCGCCGGGACGGCCAAGGGGGAGTTTAAGTTCTCCGCGCTGGTGACCGAGATCGTGAAGAGCGATGCGTTCCGGATGCGGCGGGGGAACGAACCCACGCCGTCCAAATAGCCCCGGTTTTGGTATTTACCCCGAAAAGGGTAAAACAGGCTTTTGTGGAGAGGCCGACGATGGAACCGCTTTTTAGCCGCCGGCAAATGGTGCAGTCCCTCGGGGGCGGCCTCGGCCTGCTCGCCCTCGCGGACGGGTTGCAGGCGGCGCCGGACCGCAAGCCGCACTTCGCCCCGAAGGCCAAGCGCGTCATCCACCTGTTCATGAACGGCGGCCCGTTCCACGCCGACCTCTTCGACCCGAAGCCGAGCCTGAACAAGTTCGCCGGGACGCGGCCCCCCGCCGCCGACCTGCGCACGGAGCGGCCGACCGGCAATCTGATGGCGGTGCCGTTTAAGTTCTCCAAGCACGGCCAGAGCGGGCTTGAGGTCAGCGAGCTGTTGCCGCAGACGGCGAAGTGCGCGGACGACATTTGCGTCATCCGCTCGATGCACACGGACAACCCGAACCACGGGCCGGCCCTGTTCATGATGAACAACGGGACCCTCACGCCCAACCGGCCGACGCTCGGGGCGTGGCTCTCCTACGGCCTCGGGGCCGAGAACGCCAACCTGCCGAGTTTCGTCGTCGCCTGCCCCGGCCGCCCGGTGCGCTTCGCCGAACTGTGGTCCAGCGGCTTCCTGCCCGGCGAGCACCAGGGGACGTTCGTCAACCACACGACCCTCGACCCGAAGCGGATGATCCCGTTCCTCAGCAACGCAAAGGTGTCCGCGGACGACCAGCGGAAGCAACTGGAACTGATGCGAAAGCTCAACGAGGCGCACCAGGCTGAGCGGGCCGGCGACCCGAATCTGGAAGCCCGCATCCGCTCGATGGAGACGGCCTACCGGATGCAGACCGAGGCGTCGGACGCTTTCGACATCAACCGCGAGCCGCTGAAAGTCCGCGAGCGCTACGGCAAAGGCCACTTCGCCAACGGCTGCCTACTGGCCCGGCGACTGGCCGAACGCGGCGTCCGCTTCACGCAGATTTACTACGGCGACGGCCAGCCGTGGGACACGCACTCCAACCACACCGCCTCGACGAAGACCCTGTGCAAGGAGATCGACCAGCCAGTGGCCGCCCTACTCACGGACCTGAAAGCCCGCGGCCTATTGGACGAGACGCTCGTGCTGTGGGGCGGCGAGTTCGGCCGCACGCCGACGACGGAGAACGCCGACGGTCGTGACCACAACCCGTGGGGCTTCACCGTCTGGATGGCCGGCGGCGGCGTGAAGGGCGGCATGGCCTACGGCGAGACCGACGAGTTCGGCTTCAAGGCGGCCGTGGACAAGGTCCACGTCCACGACCTGCACGCGACGATCTTGCACCTGATGGGCTTCGACCACGAGAAGCTGACCTACCGCCACGGCGGCCGGGATTACCGGCTGACGGATGTGTCGGGCGAGGTGGTGAAGAAAATTATTCAATGACCAATGACCAATGACCAATTCAGAAGTGAGCCGAGGGCCGTCAGGCCCCGGGTGATGGGCTTGAGCGCACCACCCGGGGC
>JAYTTY010000524.1:0-4046 GCA_043744795.1 Zavarzinella sp.
CGCCGACGTCCTCGTCGGCTTGTTTGGGAACAGCCCTTGCTTGGGCGGCTACCCGGGGAAGTCGGGCCGAGCCGACGAGGACGTCGGCGCTCCCGGGAATGACCGCCGCGACGCCGGCCTGAACTTCGCTCTAGCTACGGCCGCGGAACGCGCTCCTCTGAGCAAAGCCTCCGCGGCTCGGCTTACAATACCAGGAGTTCACGGGGGCGTGCGATGATCGGCTCGCACATCATCTTCGGGGCGTACGGGTTCTGGTTGCCGAACGACCCGCGCGGGTCGTGGTCAGAGTTCGTCGGCTCGTTCGAGTTGTCCAAGGCGGGCCGGGCGACGAAAACGACGGAGACCGCTTCCACGGCCCGCCTCCCGCATGACCACGGGCAGCGGCTGGCGGCCAAGGCGTTGCTGCAACGGCCGGCGGTCCAATTCACGGGCTTGCAGGCCAAAGACATTGGCGCCGCCTTCGGCGAATGCACCAAGAACGTGGGCGTGCCCGTTTGGGCGTGTGCCGTCATGCCGGACCACGTCCACCTCGTCGTCGGGGCCGGCCGGCTTCACCCGCGGGACATGGCGATTCGGCTCAAGGGCCACGCGACGACGCGGCTGGTCGAGACGGGCCGGCACCCGTTTATCGCTTCGGTCCCCGTCGGCGACCGCCCGCCGAAGTGCTTCGCCCGCGGCGAATGGCCGGCGTTCCTGGACACCCCGGATGACGTAGTCCGCGCGATCCAATACGTGGAGCAAAACCCGGTGAAAGATGGGCTGCCGCCGCAAAATTGGTCCTTCGTCACTCCCTTCCCCGACGCCCTCATTCCCCCGCTCCCGTGAGCCGCGGCGCGGCGAAACGGGCTCTGGCGGCGCCAGTTATCCGAACAACACACCGTGCAGCCGTTCCCGCACGACCGGGCTGACCCACACCTTAACCACGGCATCCAACACGGCGAACGCCAAGCCAGTTTGGAACATTGCCCGTGTTCGCCGGGGCCGATCATCGGCCCGCCCTGTCAAGCGATTCAGCGACCATGTCGCCGTGGACAACAGCAGCAAACTGTAACTGACGCCACGGATGACGGACCACGGGTGCCAGCCCCACAGGACCGCGGCCCAAGGGTCGTTGCCCTCGGCAATCAGCCGGCCGACGTAGAAGTTCATCAGGTCGAGTTCGCGGACGCCGACCATGAGGGGCAGCGCCGTCAGCGTGACGTAGCCGCCGGCGACGACGAGGAGGACCAGAATCAGGTGGGCGGGGACGAAGTGGCGCCAGTCGTATTCGGGGTCGGCGCCGGTCTCGATCCAGTGGCGGGTGCGGTCCCAGTAGGGCGCGCTGCCGTCGAGGACGGCGGCGGCCCGGTCGGGGTCCGCGGCCGAGAGGGCGACGGCGACGGCGGAATGCACGCCGACAGCGAGGGCGATGCCCGCGAGCGCGAGGCCGGGCCGGCCCTTGGCGAGGCAGCCGACGAGCAGCGGCGTCAGGAGCCAGCCGGTGAGCGGTTGATGAAGGCTGGTCGTGAGCAGCCAGCCGAGCGCGATGGGGAGGCCCCCGACCGCCACGGCCCACACGGTCGCCGCCCGGACATTGCCCAGACGGCCACACGATTCGGCCAGCCGGCGGAATAGCCGTTGCCCCCGCGGCGACGGGCGCCACGCCCACGCCCACGCGGGGGCGGTCACTTCAAAAGGGAGTTGTGAGTCTAAGAACTCGGTGGATGGTAAAGGCGGGCGGGTGCCTTGTCAATTGAATTCGGTGCGGTTTCGAGAGTGGCGGGAGGCGTCGCGGGCCGCCCTCGCGCTCCGCACCGAAGCGACCGGACCCGCGACGAGACGGCGGACGGCCCGCCGGGGCCGTCACGGCTTAGGCGGCGCCTCGGCGGGGTCGGCGAAAATTGACACCGGCGCCGGCGCCTCGGCGGGGTCTGCGAAAGTGGAACCCGGCGCCGACGGCGCTTTCCCCGCGCCGTCTTTCGCCGGCCCCGGCACGGCTGGGCCGGGGCCGTCTTTCGCCGGCGGCACGTTCCCGGCGCCGTCTTTCGCCGGCCCCGGCACAACGCCCCCGGGGCCGTCTTTTCCGGTCCCTGGCGGCATCTTTCCCGGGCCGTCTTTCGCCGGCCCAGGCGCCGGCAGTACGCCGCCGCCGGGGCCGTCTTTCGGCGCCCCCGGCGGCAGGCTGCCGGGGCCGCCGTTGGCCGGCGCCGGCAGCGCGCTGCCCGTGGAACTCGGCATTTGGCCGCCCCCGAGGGCCTGGTAAGCGTTCGCGGCGGCGGACAGTTGCTGCCGCTTGGTCTCGATCAACTCCATCCGCGCGTTCATGAGGTCGCGCTGGGAGAACAGCACGTCCGAGTACTCGGCGCGGGCGTTCTGGAACAGTTTGGTGGCCGAGTCGACCGACGCCTCCAGCGCCTCCAGTTGCCGCTTCTTGATCTCGATGCTCTGGCGGTAGTTCTCCACCTTGGACACCTGGTTGACCACCTCGGCGAAGGCGTCGAGGATGATGCGCTGGTAGTTGTACACGGCCTGGAGTTGCCGGGCGTTCGCGGTGCCGTAGGCGGCCTGGATCGCGCGCCGGTTGACCAGCGGCGTGACCAGGTTGCCGGCGGTGTTGGCGAAGAAGGCCTCGGGGTTGAGCAGGTACTTCGGGTTGAAGGCCTGGTAGCCGACGCTGGCGTCGATGGCCAGGGACGGGAAGAATTCGGCCCGGGCGACCAGCACGTCCAGCCCGGCGGCCTGCAACTCCAACTCGGCCCGGCGGATGTCCGGGCGGTTCTGGAGGAGCTGCGCGGGCAGCCCCACGCTCAGCGCGCGGGCGGTCAGGTCGAAGAACGTCGCCGACGGGCGCTCGACGGGCTGCGGGAAGCGCCCGAGGAGGAAGTTGACCCGGTTCTCGGCCTCGACGACCTCCTGGGTGACGATCAGCTTCTCGCTCTGGTTCTTGCGGACTTCGGCCTGGAACCGCTGGACTTCCAGCTCGGAGCCGCGGCCCGCCACCTTCCGGGCCTCGGCCAGCTTGAGGCTCTGCTGCTGCAACTCGATGGTCCGGTCCAGCGTCTGCTGCCGCATGTCGAGCGCCATCAGCCGGTAATAATTCTCGGCCACGTCCGCGACCAGCCGGGTCTGCGTGTAGGTCCGCCCCTCCGCGGTGGCGAGGTAGCGCAGGGCCGCCGCGTCGCGGGCGTTCCGCAGTTTCCGCCAGATGTCCACCTGCCACGTGATGTCGGCGGCGACCAGGAAGTTCGGCAGCGGGTTGGGGAAGGTCCGGCCGGGGAAGATCGAGAGATGCTCTTCGACGGCCCCATCGCGCGTGTACTTGCTGGACTTCTCCGTCCCCGCGCCGGCCCGCAGGCCGACCAAGGGCAGGTACGCCCCCCGCCGGGCCAGAACCTCGTTGTCGGCGATGACGATGTCCTGCTCCAGAATCTTCAACTCCTGGTTGCCGGCCAAGGCCCGGGCGACCAAGTCCGTCAGCGCCGGGTCGTTGAAAAACTCCTGCACCCCGGCCTGGGCCGCGTTTTCCGGGTTGGGCACGCCGGCCGGCGGCGCGGCGGCCGCGCCGGGCAAGCCCTTGAATTCCGCCGGCAGGGGCGCCACCGGGTCCGGCGGGCGGAGGTCGGGGATGGCGCACGCCGGCAGCGCCATCAGCACGCCGCACGTGAGCGCCCGCGCGACGAGGCGAGTCCCGGGCCGGGCGGTCAACAATCTCACCGGGCGGTTCATCCGTTCATCCTTGAGGAAGCTACGCCCGTCGGCGGTCACGCCGGGAAAGGCGTGCGGGCGTCTGACCGAAACAGTATCGTCCGCGTGACGAGACCGCCGTTAACGGTTGGCATTACGATTCCGATGGAATGGGCGATTGGCCGAGAAGATCGGCAAAGGACAGGTGTTTCGGTAAAGGTGATCGGCGGCCGGCGATTGGGCCGGCGGCGGGAGATGGGGCGGGCGGTTTACCTCACCCCCCGGCCCCTTACAAGGGTAGGTTTCCGGCCGGGGCAGAGGGAAATTTAGGCGGGGGTCGCTGTTGGCATCCGTCGCAGCCCCCTCGGGGTCATCGTCGGCCG
>JAYTTY010000525.1:0-4046 GCA_043744795.1 Zavarzinella sp.
TGAAGTTGGAATCGCTAGTAATCGCGGGTCAGCAACACCGCGGTGAATGTGTTCCTGAGCCTTGTACACACCGCCCGTCAAGCCACGAAAGAGAGGAGCGCCCGAAGTCACTTATGTGCCGAAGGCGAAACTCTTGATTGGGACTAAGTCGTAACAAGGTAACCGTAGGGGAACCTGCGGTTGGATCACCTCCTTTCTAAGGAATTGACAACCACTGATCGCCGAGGGCTTGGGTCACACCAAGCCGCCAGAACTCGGAACGATCACATGTGACTCACCACGCGGATCGGCTCAATAATCTTCAAGCTCAAGATAGAGAAGGGCCAGTCGTCGAAAGGCGGCTGGCCCTTTTTCGTTTCCCACGTTCTCCGTCACCTCTTCTCGCTGCCCACTCACTCGCCGATGGCCCGAAAACGATACAGTTCCGTCAGCCGGTAGCCCATGTAGCGGCCCAATATCAACTGCCCGGCCAGCACGAACGTCAACACCTCCGGGTGATGGTTCACCAATTCCCGCACGACGCCCCAGCGTGTCAGCAAGAAAATCACGGCGGCGGTCAGCAATGTCGCGAGCATCACGCGGACGGCGGCGGCGGTGCCGTCTTCTTCTTCCATCGCCCAAAAGCGCTCCACCAACCCGGTGACGATCACCAGTGGCAAGAATGGCAACGCACTCGCCAGAGGCAGGCCCTTGGCGTTCGACCAAAGTACGAACAGCACGAGCATCCCCGAAACCAGCGAGAGCATCACGGCCGAGCGCGGCACCTGCAACAGGTTCAGCCCGGCAATGCCGCGCCGCAACGCCCAGCCGACGGTGAGGACGATCAGCAACACGAACAGGCCGACGGGCGAGTCCGTCTCCCGGAACGCCAGCCCGAGCAGGGCCGGGGCGAACGTGCCGAAGGTGGCGAAGCCGAGCACGTTCCGCACGGCGGCGCACAACAACGCGGCGGCTGGCAGCAGCAACAGGAACTCGACGAGGGTTTGTTCCGACGCGGGCAGCGCCTCGACGGCCGCCCACGCCGGCAAGTCGCCCGCGGCCCGCAGGTTCATCACGCCGACGCCGACGCCGACGCTCAAGAGGGCCAGCGCCCAGACTATCATCCCGCGGGCCATGGAATCCTTCCGAGACGGTGGATGGGGATCGAGTCATTGAAGAGACGGGGATTGACAGCGGCCATGACTCGAATTTCCGAGCATGACTGTCCGCAATATGTTGACACCATGCCGGCTCGAATTGCGGAAGACCACCAACATGACGGCTCTGTCTTTGGACGGCGGCTTCTGGAGCACGGACAAGTACGTGTCGTCACTGGGCAAATCGCTGAAGATCCGAATCATGCAAAATGAGAACGGTCCACCCACCAAAAGGCAAATGGATGCACTCCAATCCATTGATCGGCTCCCTGCCGAACTGCCGGAGGACATCGCAGCCCACGCCGTCCCGTATTTTCACAAAGTCGATGACGTGGTTGGTCTTGCCGACGAGGGCGTTCACATTGACGTCAGCAAAATCGAAAACCACTACCAAATCACGTCATTGCTGATCCCGCTGCTTAGGGAAGCGGACGATCTGTTTCTTCTTTTCTCAGCCGATTGTAATTGGGAGCCGGAACACGGGATGCAACTGATTCTAGAAAACGGCAGAGTGATCGGGTGTGGGCCGCAAAGCTCCTTGGCCTTCGGAGCCGCTTGGGAAAGACTTTTAGCCACGCCCGCGAAATCACGCAAGAAATATCTAGACGACATTCTTCATTAACGGCGAAAGCCGACAGCGGACAATCCGATCCTCGGGGAACTTGGAACTCTCCGTCCCGACCCCTAAACTTTCCCCTGCGACTCCCAACCACGGAAGCGACCTCTCCCCCGTGAAGGACTTCTTCTCCTTCCTGCCGGCGCCGTTCGACATGGTCGCCGCCGCCGTCGTCGCGGCGGGGGTGCTCATTACGTTCGTGGCCGTCAGCGCGCTGGTCTTCATTTGGCTGGAGCGCAAGGTGTCGGCCCGGATGCAGGACCGGCTCGGGCCGACGCGGGTCGGGCCGTACGGTTTACTGCAAACCATCGCGGACGGCATCAAGCTCCTTACCAAGGAAGACGTGGCCCCGGACGTGGCGGACAAGTGGCTGTTCCGCATGGCCCCGTACATCGCGTTTTGCGCGTCGTTCGTGGCCTACGTCTCGTTGCCGTTCGGCAACGGCATCGTCGGGTATCAGCTCAACGTGGCGGCGTTCTTCCTCCTCGCGGTGCTGTCCAGCGAGATCTTCGGCGTCATCCTCGCCGGGTACGCCTCGGGCAGCAAGTGGTCGCTGTTCGGCGGCATCCGCGAGGCGGCCCAGGTCGTCAGCTACGAGGTGCCGCGGTCGCTGTGCGTGCTGGTCCCCGTCGTGGTCGCCGGGACGCTGAATTTGAACACCATCGGCCAACAGCAAGTGGGCTTCTTTTGGCATTGGAACGTGTTCCACGACCCGTTCACGTTCGTGGCGTTCGTCATCTTCTTCATCGTGGCGACGGCCAGTTGCAAGCGCGCCCCGTTCGACTTGGCGGAGGCCGAGAGCGAACTGGTGGCCGGGTTCCACACGGAGTACAGCGGCCTGCGCTGGAGCGTCTTTTTTATGGCCGAGTACGCCAGCATGTTCGCCGTCAGCGGGGCCGCGAGTCTCCTGTTTCTCGGCGGCTGGCACACGGGGCTGTTGCCGTTCGAGCCGAGCGAGCGGTTCGGCTGGGCCGGGCACCTTCTCAACCTCGTCGTCTTCGTCTCGAAGGGGTTCGCCCTCGTGATCGTGATGATGTGGATGCGCTGGTCGCTGCCCCGCCTGCGCATCGACCAGGTCATGATGACCTGCCTGAAATACTTCCTGCCGATCTCCTGCGGCCTGCTCCTCGGCGTGTGCGTGTGGGAACTGTCCGTGCCCAACGTCGTCGAGAATTTTTGGAAAGTGGCGTGCGCGTCGGCCACGCTGACCGCCGCGGTCTTGCTCGTGGTGAAACTGTTCACCGGCCCGCTCTCGACGCCCAACCGGGAACTCCCCGGCGTGTGGGCCGGCGAGGCGACGCCGCTGACGAAACCGGCCCCGGCCCCGGAGGCCGCGTGAACGTGGACGTGATCCTGTTCGCCGTGCTCGCCGCGGTCATTGCCACGTCGGCGCTGATGGTCGTCCTGACGCGGGACATTGTCCGCAGCGCGGTGTGGCTGCTGTTCACGCTCGTCGGCGTCTCGGCGCTGTACTTCCTGCTCGGGGCCGAGTTCGTCGGGGCGACGCAGCTCATCGTGTACGTCGGCGGCACGATGGTGCTAGTCGTCTTTGGCGTCATGCTCACCGCCCAGCGGCAATTCCTCAAGATCAAAACGCCGGGGCCGGAGTGGCTCATGGGCGGCTTCCTCGCCCTCGCCCTGTTCGCCGTGCTGGTGAACGCCTCCCTAAGTTTGGGCGAACGACACCCGGCGGCGGCCGTGGACAAACTCCCCTCGGCCGGGCCGATCGGGATGGCCTTCCTAAGTCAGTACGTGTTGCCGTTTGAAATCGTCTCGGTCCACCTGCTGGTCGTCCTCGTCGGGGCGGCGTACCTCGCGCGGGCCAAGCGCCGGCCCAAGGACGGCCCCCCATGATTGAACTCGGCCTCACGCCCTACCTGATCCTCTCCGCGTTCCTGTTCGCCTGCGGGTTATTGTGCATCACCACGAAGCGCAACGCCATCGGCGTGCTGATGGGCGTGGAGCTGGTGCTGAACGCCGCCAACGTCAATTTCGTCGCCTGCGCCCGCTACGTCCCCGGCTTCGCCCTCGAAGGGCAAATCTTCGCGTTGTTGGTGATCGTCTTGGCCGCGGCCGAGGCGGCCATCGCCTTGGCCATCATCCTGAACTTCTACAACAACCACGGCACCGTGGACGTGGACCGGGCGGACGAGTTGCGGGGGTGACGGGCCGAAAGGCAACCTAACCCCCCGGCCCCCTTCCCGAGGACGGGAAGGGGGAGCAAGCGGGCGGACATCAACACGGAACGGGCAGCCACGGTGGGCGAAAGACTCAAACTCACTTGCTCCCCCTTC
>JAYTTY010000526.1:0-4042 GCA_043744795.1 Zavarzinella sp.
TCCCATCGCATTCTCCTGGCTGTCTGGGCGGACTGGAGGAGAAATACACAATTCAGACCGTCAGGGGAACCCCGTTTCGGTCGGGCACATCTAGTCTGACCTTGGGCGACCTGACGTTCCTGAAAAACTTTTTTGAACTCCGGAGCGCCACCTTGGCGTTGGACACCACGAAGGACGAGTGGCGCGGCGACGGCGAACTGCTCCTGCCGTTCATGGAGGACACCACCATTCTGGCCGGGTACGGCGTGCGGTACGGCGAGGTGAACTACCTGTCGGCCGGGCTGAACAATCTCAACATTCCCATCCCCGTCGCCCCGGGGTGGTTCCTGCAAAAAGTCCAAGGTCAGGTGGACAACCTGGTGGACCCCGACCCACTCGCGCTGGAACTCGGCGGGACGCTCGGGTTCAGTTACTTGCCCAATCCGTTGGAGGTATACCCGCGGCTCAAAAACATCCCGTGGCTGCCCGTCGCGGCGACGGAAATCAAGTCGCTGCTCAGCATCGAGGGGGCCGGCAAGGCCAGTCTGCGGCACGTCGTCCTGTCCGGGTCGTTGAAGGTGCTGAACGAAAAGATTTTCGCCGCCACCGGCTCCTGCGAACTCAATTCAAAGACTTTCCAGACGGTGGCCAAGGGGACGGTCAACATGCTCGACGGCGTGGTGACCGGGTCGTTCGACCTGACGGCCGACTCGGCCAAGCAGACCTTGATTTCGACCGTGAAGGGCGCCGTCCGGCTGCCGTTCATCCCGTACACCCCGATCCGCGGCCAAGAGTTGGGCAACGGGATCGGCTACGTCCACATCGTGTCCCTAAACGCGGCCGACCCCAACAATTACATCATGGCCTACGGGGTGGCTCGAATCCCGCTGCTCGGCGAAAAGACGCTCGGCCTCAAGTTGACGTTTGACGGCGACGCCCAGTGGCTGACTGGCATGGGCGACGTGCAACCGCTGGTTGCCGGCGCGTCCGTCGCCGCCATGGCCGCCGGCGCCGAAGGGCCGGCGGCGAGCAGTCAGCCGGCCCCGGCCTTCGCTGTCCCCGCCGGCGTCGAGCAGTTGATGCTGACGGCCGAGTGGGAAAATGACATCGGCGCCGTCCCCTTCGTGATCGAAGGGCCGGGCGGCGTGACCTATGCGCCGGACACGTGGGATCCGGCGCGCATGGGCGTCGTGGGTGTCTTCTCCGGCCCGACGCGGACGGCCGTGGCGATCCTCAATCCAGAGCCGGGCGCGTGGGCAATTCGGCTCTTGGACGACACGGGCCTTGGGGACGTGCGATTCGAGGCGCAGCGCGACACCGCCGCCCCGACCGTGAGCGTCGCGTCGGCCGCGGTCGCCCCGACCGCGATTACCCTCGGCTACGCGGCCGCCGACGCGGACTCGACGGCCCGCGTCAGCCTCTTTTACGGGGCCGACCCGGACAGTCAGACCGGCGCGCCGATTGTCGAGTTCGACGAGGCCGACGGCCCCGGCGAGTATGTGTGGGATACGACGGACGTGACAGAAGGAACGTACTCGGTCTGGGCCAGAATCGACGACGGGGTAAACGCCCCGGTGACGGCCTTGCTCCCGCAAACGGTGACGATTGACCGCACGCCGCCAGCCGTCGCCGCGGTCGAGCCGCTCGGCGCCAAGGGGACGACAGCGGTGGCCGTCCGGTTCGCGGAGGCGATGGGGTCATCCGCCGCCGACGCGGCCCACTTCGACCTGCGGGCGCCGGGCAGGGACGGCCGCCTGAACACCGCGGACGACGTGGTCGTGCCGGTCTCGGCCGCCTACGACGCGGCGGCCAAGACGACGACGTTGTCGGCCGACGGCCGCCAAGCCGCCGGCCGACAACGTCGTCTACACGCTCACCGTCGCCGGGCTGGCCGACGCGGGGGGCAACCTGTTGCCGACGTACCACGAGTCGTTCGGCCGCGGGACCAAGCTCGCCTTCAAGGACGCGGACGGCGAGGCGGCGACTGTGTCCCTCAGCGGGCCGGGCCGGCTCTTGGTCCGCTTGGCCGACGCGGACGGCGACGGCCGCGGCGCGGTGACGTCAATCGCTGTCGCCGGCGCGACGGCCGAGAAGTCTTCCCTCGCCGTGACCGTGAACAAGTTGAAGGCCGGGGACGGGCTGATTAACGTCGGGGCCGTCACGGCGGACGGGTTGAAGTCGATCACCGCCGCGAAGGTCGATTTGACCGGCGCGGGCGTGAAACTCACCGGCCGGTTGGGCAAGCTCACGGCCCACGACCTCCGCGACGGGGCGGCCGTGTCGGCCGGCGGAGCGCCGACGGCCAAGACGACGGTGACGGCCCACGAACTCCAAGACGGGTTCACTCTCACCGTCGGCAGTCGGCTGACGCTGACCGCGGCCCGCGTCGGCCGCGGCACGGTGACGGCCCCGGCCATCGACGGCCTGACCGTGACCGGCGACAAGAAAGCCCACCTCGCGGCCGACTTCTTGGCCGACCTGACCGTCTCCGGCGTCGGCGTCGCCGCCGGGCCGGTAGTCAACAAAGTCAAAGTAAATGGGGCCGTGACCGGGGCCACATGGAATGTGATGGGGGCCGTCAACTCGGTGACGGTCGGGACGTTCACGGACAGTCAACTCTTGGTCGGCTTCCTGCCGGACCCGTTCGGCATTCTCGCCGGCTCGTTCACGGGCAACTTCGGGATCACCCAATTCACGGCGACGGGCGTGAAAGGCGTGGCCGGCCCGGCGTTCGCCAACAGTGTGGTGGCGGCCGCCACGGTCGGCCGCGTCACCCTCGCGTCCGTCGCCGAGGACAACGGCGGCTTGGCCTACGGCATTCTGGCGGAGACGGCGATCGGGACCGTGAAAGTCCCCGGCGTCGTTCTCGCGCCCGACCCCGGGCGGCCCGGCGACCAGCAGTTCGGCGACTTCCGGCTGCGGGTACTGTGAGTCGTTAGAAAAATCACGTGCCCCGCCGCGTAAGCGGCGGGGCTCATGTCCTCGGGGCGGCTCACTTCTTTTCTTCGACCACCCGCTTGAACGTCATCATCTGGATGTTCTTCGCCTCGTCCCCCTTGAACTCGGTCGGGCGGTCAGCGTTGTCGCGGCCGAAGCACAGTTTCAGGGTGTCCCCGCTGACTTCGAAGATGCCTTTGACCACCATCTCCTTCGGCCCGGTCTTGGGCTTGATGTCGATGGCGGCGGGCTTCTTGGTCAGATCAACTTCGTAGGTCGCCGTCTCGGTCCGGTCGCCTTTCGTTTTCTCTTGCGCAATCACGATGTTGCCGTCGGCGATCACGAAGCGGACGTTGTCCTTGGCCACGTCTTGCTTCCCCTTGACGCCCTCGGCGTCGATGAGGAGCCACGTGCCTTCCAGCTTCGCGGCCCCCTTGGGGGCTTCCTTGGGGGCGGGGGCGGCCAGCGTCAGGGCCGCGCCGATCAGGAGGGTGTGCAGCATCGCTCGGGTCTCCGGTTGGGGTTACTTCTTCTCGCGTTCCAGGATCAGGTACACCACGTCGGGGCCGGCCGCCAGCTTCTCGGGGGCCTTGTCGCCGTCCGTCATGCACAGGGTCAGCTTGTCGCCGTCCAACTTGTACCGGCCGCGGAGGAGTTTGACCTGCCCCTTGGGCGGCTGGACGGTGATCGTCCCCGCCGCCGGGTCCACCGCGTAAGTGGTTGACTTGTCCACGCCGCCGCCGGTGAAGGCGAACGTGTCGTCCTTGAAGACGATGCGGGCCTTCTCCGTCGCCTCGGCCGGCAGCGGTTGGCCGTCGGCGTGGCCCTCCTTGACCTTCCACGTCCCGGCCAACTTCTTCTGCTCCTCCTTCGCCGCGTCGTCGGCCCACGCGGGGGCGGCGGTGAGCAGGAGCAGGCCCATCAGGCAGTGTCGGCGCATGGCGGTCCTTCGGCGTCGCGGATTTCGTTCGCCCTATACTATCGGAGATTCGGGGCGGCGGGCGACAATCTGACGGCCGCGAAATGCCACCTCACCCCCTAACCCCCTGGTATGTTACGTCAGAGCCTATAAATGGCTCTGACGATTGCGACCTGCGGCGGGTGAGTTCGATACCCCCTTGGCCCG
>JAYTTY010000527.1:0-15921 GCA_043744795.1 Zavarzinella sp.
GCCCAGAACATTGGGCCGGTCGAGAAACTCGGGGATCAACTTGATGACCTCGCGCGACAGGGCGACATTATCGGCCTCTTTGGCGTTGATGCACAGCCAGGTAAAGTGCTGAATCCCCGACCACCCGGCCCGCATCGGCTCGAATTCGGTCAACTGCCGGAAATAGTCGCGAAAGCTCTCGGCGCTGCCGCGGTCAAACCCCGCCCAAAACGCCGGCTCACTGATGGCGACGCACCCCGCCTGGGCCATGCGCTGGTAGTCGTCCGTCGTGCGGGAGACCATGTGAATGTGCGGGTCGATGTAGGATGCCATTAATATAACTCCTTGTATCATAACTACTTACGACTAGTTGTTGCCGAATTTTTGGACGAATTCTTTGGCGGCTGCATCGGCGGTAGCGGTTACAGTGCAAGCACTTGCGTCGGGGCCACTTGCAGGACACTGTAATTCACATGATACCACAATGGATCGGGATCACTTGTCCTCTCGGTCTGCATGATTTTACTGCCGGATGCCGCCACTTCTGGACCTCTCGTAATGAACTCTCTACCTCCCCACTCAATTCCTGATCACACCGACGACATTGGCGATCTGCTGAATGCCGATTTGAACTGATCAGGTAGCACAAGGGATGGGCGGCAATGCCTACAAAGCCCGCCGCCTGGGCGAGGGGGGAGAAGTGAGGGACGCCATCCTCCTGTTCCTCGCCCTGCTGTTCAGCCTGGTCGCGGCGTGGAAGTGGATGACGGGAGACACATTTGAAGACGCGGCATGGCAAAGTGCCTTGGCCCAGGTCAACGAGAGGAAGGCCTAGCCGCTGCCGATGGACCATATAAGACCGTAACACCCCCCAAACGCTCCGATCCTCCTCAGAATCTGGTGAAGTGGGGCAGACCGTCACCTTCTCCGCGTTCATCGCGTCGGGGCGTCATTCGACGGCATACCCCAACGCGATGAACACTCCGAAGATGACGGTGAAGACAGGTCAGGAAATCATGAACTGCCGGGGGGCCGGTCGCCTCTCCTCTCGGCATCTCTTCTCCGCTTGTCCTCCCGTCGCTGCTGTCGTTTACGCTCCTTCTTGGTCACGGGGCCTGAACGTGCAGGCTGGACGTTCGGAGCAGAAGTCTTCGCCTCGGGAGATGTGTTTGACGGCGCCCATATTCGCGCCCTCAAGGCGCGCCATTCCTTCCACAGACCGAGCGTCCACGCCTTTATCCAGCCCCAGACTCGCGCCCTTTGCCAGTAGCCAATGGCAACCAAGCCCGATACTGCCGCCAGCCAATACGCACACCTCACGGCAAACGCCTTCAATCCGCTGGAGTCCATGCCCCAAAACAGTATCTGATTAAACTGAATGTGCCCTTCCGAGTAGGTGCGCCTTACGTAAGTTTGCGTTTTGGTAGTATCGCCCTGTTTGTACCGAAAGCTCAGTTCGGACACAGACCCAATCTCACAGAACAGCCTGATCGTTATTGGCGGGTCATCTACCCTCATGGGCAAAAGCCTGAAGTATTGACCGGGAACGACCGTTGCCTCGCCTTCCCCAAGCACATTTGCCTTTGAATGGTCGTATTCCTTGTCTCCCTGGTCAAAAATTCCCGACACCTTTGCAAATGACAGTGTGCCATCCACGGGGACTTTTATTTCCAACTCCTCCGCGTCTCGGCTCCCTTTGTTTCGCAAGGTGCCCATGAGGATGTCGAATTGGGACATCCCGATTACTTTGGTGCTCGGCTTCTTGATCCCCATCTTCCTCATGTCGTCGGCTAGGCCGAGGTCAGGCCGCATGTACCCAACGATGAACCCATCGAACTCGATCCCCGCATTTGCTGGTGGTTCGTAATGGTACAGCCTAATCAGCGAGTATGCGGCCCCCAGCAAGCCCCCGACGATTGTGATGACAAATGCTTTTTTTCTGGCGAAGAGGGCGATTCTTTGCCATCGGCTACGTTCGACCATAAAAGCGAAAATCCCCAGAAGGCGTTTGAAGAGTGCTGGATTGCTTTCCTTCGGCCATCACACAAACACCCATCATACAATGACGGCGGTTGGAATCCTACCTCTACAAATTGCTGCCGAATTAAGGCCGCCGCCGATACCGTTCAGCCAACCCCGAAGCCAGCATTTCGTCGCTCAGAGACGGGCCGCCATCAACGGCACACTCTCCCAAAAGCAGCCGGTAGTAATCCCGCTTGCGGACCACGCACCGGATTTCCTTGCCGCGGATGAGCAGGGCCATGTGATCCTTGGCCGCTTGGAAGCCAGCCTCCCGCCGTTCGGGCGTGTCGATTTTGACAAGTCGCACCCGTTCATCCCCGCAGCCAATTGTGTCTCCGTCGATGGCAAAGCAGGCGGCGAAGATATAGTGGAGCGGAGTCATTAAGTGAATCAGGGCATGACCAGCGGATTCGCGCAAGCGGAAAGTGCATGGAC
Source organism: Zavarzinella sp. (assembly GCA_043744795.1). GTDB lineage: Bacteria > Planctomycetota > Planctomycetia > Gemmatales > Gemmataceae > Zavarzinella. Next base: position 2,437 of record JAYTTY010000527.1, read on the forward strand.
GAATTAAAGACGAATTAGGTAGAAAATGGAGAAAATATAGCCGTTTTGCAAGCTTTTCTCGAAACCGATTCTCAACGCAAACCACTTGCTGGCAAGCAGTTTAGATACAGCCAACATACCATAAATAGTGCGGGTCGATGTAAAAACGCATCGAGGCCAACTCCCTAATTGACGGCTGCTTATTTCGCGCGGCCGTGCGAATTCATGGCCGGTTTATTCCCGTCCGTTAACGCTCATGATACCACGTTTGGGGCCGGAAATAGTCGGAATGGGGCCGGCCGCCGGCGGCGGCCACGTGGCCGGCGGCGGGCGGAACTCGGGCGCTCGGGCACGCATGGTCTCGGCCCTCATTAAGTAAGTCCCGCGCACAACTCCGCCGCTCAGGCGGCCGTCCCTGCGCCGCGGACAACTCGAAAGAGCGTTCGTGCGACAACCGGGCATCTCACGGCGCGGGCGGCAGCGGGAACCGCTTGTCCAGTTCGATGTTCAACTCCAGCACGTTGACGAGCGGTTCCCCAATCAGGCCCGACAGCGGCGTGAACGAATGCGCTGTCACGAGGGCCGCAATGCCTTGCCGAACCTCGTCGAATTCGGCCGGCGTGGCGGCCCGCTTGCGGGCCACGCGGTCAAGTTGGTACACGGACAGGGCGTTCCGGGCCGTGATGTGCGGGTCCAAGCCGGACCCGGAGGCCGTCACCATGTCCACGGGGACCGCTGCCAAGTCGGCGGCCTTGTCCGTATTCTCGGGGTCGCTCAGCCACAGGTCGAAGAAGTTGGCGTGGATCGCCGCGTCCGCCGTCACCGGCTCGATTTTCTTGTCGGTCTTCCCGTCCGGCAGTTTTACTTCCACGACGCCCGGCCACTTGGCGGGATTGACCTTGGCGAAGCTGGCGAAGAACGGGCCGACCAAGTCTTCGGGCTTGGGGTCGTCGGTCTTGTCCGCGTTCGCCACCTTCCACTCCGCTACGATTTCCGGGCGGCCCTTGGCCCACTGGAGGATGTACTGGCCTTGAAGTCCGTACTTGTCGTCGGCGAAGTCCGTCTTCGCCCAGTTCGCCGGGCCGACGGACGCGTCTGAGGCCCACGCGGCGGCCCGGTCCGGAACGGCGGCGAACCACGCGTCGATGTCCTGCTGCGGCGGCCGCGCCTCCGGCCCAGCGCCGGCCGACCGGCTCCCCGTCTTGTACACGGCCATCGGCCCGAGTTGCTGGGCGATGCGGTCGCGCAACTTCGGGTTGTTCGCCCCCCAGTTGCTCCCGCCGGACGCGGTCGCGTTGAACGACGCGGCCGACGGCCGCGGCCAGAAGTACTCGTCCGCGGTGAACGGCTGGGCGATCAGGCGTGACCCGCGCGCCCCGCCCTTCGCGTCTTCCCCGTCGGCGTTCACCAAGCTGCCGGACGTGGCGGTCGGGAACAGGCCCCGGCCGACGACGTACATCACCAGCGGGTACGCCACGCAGCAGAGCGCGACGGTGGAGGCCAACAGTAACAGGTTCCCGCGAAAATGAGACTTCATAGAGAGTTTCCTTTGTTCGATCGCCGCGAGGAGTAATTCACCGGGGGGACACTTTACGCCAGCCGCAAGCCGGACAACACCAAGTCAATGGCCTTGATCCCGATGAACGGCAGGATGACCCCGCCCAGCCCCCAGATCAGCAGGTTGCGCCGCAGCAGGGCGTCGGCGCCGACCGGCCGGTACCGGACGCCCTTGAGGGCGATCGGGATGAGGCACGGGATGATGATCGCGTTGAAGATCACTGCCGACAGGATGGCCGACGTCGGCGACGCCAGGTTCATGAAGTCGAGGGCCTTCAGCCACGGCAGCGTCCCGGCGAACAGGGCCGGCACGATGGCGAAATACTTGGCCAAGTCGTTGGCGATCGAGAACGTCGTCAGCGCCCCGCGCGTCATCAGCAACTGCTTGCCGATCTCGACGACTTCGATCAGCTTCGTCGGGTCGCTGTCCAGGTCCGCCATGTTCCCGGCCTCTTTGGCCGCTTGGGTGCCGCTGTTCATGCACACGCCCAAGTCGGCTTGGGCCAGGGCCGGGGCGTCGTTCGTCCCGTCCCCCATCATGGCGACTCAGCGGCCGCCCTGCTGCTCCTTGCGGATGTGGGCGAGCTTCGCCTCCGGGGTCGCCTCGGCGATGTAGTCGTCCACGCCGGCCTGCCCGGCGATGCTCTTGGCCGTCAGCGGGTTGTCGCCCGTAACCATGACGGTGCGGATGCCCATCTTGCGGAGCCGCTCGAACCGCTCGCGGATGCCCGGCTTGAGGATGTCTTCCAGCACGACCAGGCCGACGATTTTGCCGTCCTCGGCGATGAGCAGCGGCGTCGCCCCCCGGCTGGCGACGGCGTCAACCTCTTCCCGCCACTTGGCCGGCGGAGTTCCGTTCAAGGTCTGGACATATTTGACGACCGCCTCGGCCGCCCCCTTGCGGATGCGGCGGCCGTCCGGCAGGTCCACGCCGCTCATGCGCGTCTGGGCCGTGAACGGGACGAACGCGGCCCCCGGCGGCGTGGCGGCGGACGCTGGGCTCCCGTTCGGCTGACCGCGGTACAACTCGACGATGCTCTTCCCCTCGGGCGTCTCGTCGGCCGCGCTGGACAGGGCGGCCAGGCGGCCGACTTCGGACGCGGCCAGGTCGCCGAGCGGCAGGAACTTGGTCGCCTTGCGGTTCCCCATCGTGATCGTGCCCGTCTTGTCGAGCAACAGTGTGTCCACGTCCCCGGCCACTTCGACGGCCTTGCCGCTCTTGGCGATCAGGTTGGCCCGCAAGGCCCGGTCCATGCCGGCGATCCCGATGGCCGACAGCAAGGCCCCGATCGTGGTCGGGATCAGGCAAACGAGCAGGGCCACCAGCGTCGGGACGCCCGTCCCCAACCCCTTCAGGTCTTTCGCCCCGAGGAAGTCCCCCATGTACGCCTCGGCGTTCGCGGCCATCGGCCACAGGGCGGCGCCGACGATCAGGAAGATCCGTGTGAACGCCGACAGCACGAGCGACAACGCGATCTCGTTCGGCGTCCGCTGCCGGGACGCGCCTTCCACCAAGGCGATCATGCGGTCGAGGAACGACTTGCCGGCCGCGGCCGTCACGCGGACGACGATGCGGTCGGACATGTCGATGATTGAGCAACTTCTTTCACTGGCCCGCTTGGAGGACCGGAAGGACGAATTGCGCATTGCCGGCCACGCGGTCGCATCCCTGTTGCGAACGGCCGTGGACGGCGCCGCCGACCGGGCCGCCGACCGACACGTGGAACTGACCGTCGAGGCCGCGGCCGGTCTGCCCCCGGTGGCCGCCGACGCCGACCGCCTCGGCCACGCGCTCGACAACTTGGTGACGCACGCCGTCAACCACACGCCGGCCGGCGGGCGCATCACCCTTTCGGCGACCGGCTTGGACGGTGATCGCGTGGAGTTGGCCGTGCGCGACACCGGCCGCGGCATCCCCCCGGAAGCGATGGGCCACCTGTTCGAGCGCTTCTACCGCGTGCCCGGTGACGACCACCCGCCCGGCACGGGCCTGGGGCTCGCCATCGTGCGCGAGATTCTCGACGCCCACGGCGGGACGGTTCGCTGCGAGAGCGAAGTCGGCCGCGGGACGGCGTTCTTCCTCACGCTGCCGGCGTGGAAGGGGGCGCCCGCATGAGCGCCGACGACCTGCGGCCGAAGCCGGAGAAGTTCCTCTCCCTGATCCGCGAGCAGCGGGCGGGCCGGCTCAAGATTTACCTCGGCTTCGCCCCCGGCGTGGGCAAGACGTACGAGATGTTGCAGGAGGCCCAGCGCCTCAAGCGCCAGGGCGTGGACGTGGTGATCGGCGTCGTCGAGACGCACGGCCGGGCCGAGACGCTGGCCCAAGTCGGCGACGTGGAACAAGTGCCCCGCCGCCGGCTCGAATACCACGGCGTCACCCTGGAGGAAATGGACCTCGACGCCGTCCTCCGCCGCAAGCCGACGGTGGTGATTGTGGACGAACTGCCGCATACCAACGCCCCCGGCGGCCTGTTCGCCAAGCGATTTCAAGACGTGGAAGAATTGCTCAAGCACGGCATCAACGTCGTCTCCGCGATGAATGTCCAGCACCTCGAAAGCCTGTGCGACGTGGTGGAACAGTTCACCGGCGTCAAAGTGAAGGAGCGCGTGCCGGACTACATTTTGGCCAAGGCCCACCAACTCGTGAACGTGGACCTGCCGGCCGAGGACTTGCAGGATCGCTTGGCCGCCGGCAAAATTTACCCGCCGGACCGCTCAGAGCGAGCGCTTGCGAACTTCTTCACGTCCCCCAATTTGACGCGCCTGCGGGAACTGGCGCTGGAAGAAATCGCCCACTTACTGGACAAGAGGCGGGACCGGCAAGGGGACACGACGACAACAGGGTCGGACCGCGTGATGGTGAGCGTCAGCAGTCGCAGCCCGGCGGCCATGCAACTCTTGCGCAAGGCGGCCCGCCACGCCGACCGCCTGCGCGCCCCGTGGTTCGCCGTCTACATCCAGACGCCCGCCGACCGGACGGAAAAAGTGGACGCCGCCACGCAGCGCCGCGTCACGGAGTCGCTGACGCTCGCCCGGCAACTCGGCGGCATCCCGATGCAGTTGCAGGCCGCCGCGTTCGCCGCCGCCGTCGCCGACTTCGTGAAGGAGTACGCCGTCACGCAAATCCTCGTCGGCCGCACGAGCCGCCCGTGGTACCGCCGCTGGTTCGGCCAGTCCCCGCTGGAGCAACTCCTGCGGGCCGTCCCCGCCGCCGACGTGGTCGTCTGCGCCGGCGAGGCGGCGTGACCGCAGGAAGACTGCTTGGGACGCGTTGGGATCGTGTTCCGTGACGAAAGGGGAAGGATGACTCGGTGCGGCGGAGGCGGCAAAGGGATATGGCGCTCCACAGGGAGCCGGCGGCCACGACGCCGGTGCGGACGCGGAGTTCGCGCGTGAGGGCCGTCCGGCACTCCTCTTCCGTCAGCACGCGGACCGCCGCGCCGCGACGTGGGAGGGCGCACTCCTTGCACGGCCGGGCCGTCGAGGCGGCCGAACACTCTTCGCCGGTCTGTCCGACATGTACATCCTGCGCGGCGAACTGCGCCGCCTGTTCCGCTGGCTCACGGACAAGGGGGTGACCGCCGTCATCACCGGCGAGACCGGCGACGGCGCACTCACCCGGCACGGCTCGGAAGAGTACGAGTCCGACTGCGTCATCCAACTCGACCACCGCGTGGAGAACCAAGTTTCGACGCGGCGGCTGCGAATCGTCAAGTACCGGGGCGCCACGCACGGCACCCACGAATACCCCTTCCTGATCGACGAGGACGGCATCAGCGTCTTGCCGGTCACCTCTCTGGGCTTGCAGCACGAGGTGAGCAACGAGTCCGATTCGGGCGGCGTACCGCGGAAAACCTTCGCCACCAACCTCGACGTCACCGAGCGCAAGCGCGCGGGACAAGAATTTCGCGGCCTGTTGGAATCCGCCCCGGCTGCGATGGTAATTATCGACGGAAAACTGACCGTCCCCCGGCAAACCGCCCGCGAGCAGTGCCGGAAGAACAAAAAGCGAAAGTCTTAACTAAGCGCCATTCGTCCTTCAGGCCGAAAGACCCCGACTTGTGGGTAACGAGTAGCGCAAAGCCGTGAGCATGGCGCTCCGGACGGACTCGGGAAATGAGTGTGGCTCGCGGCGAGTCTCTCCTCCGCCATTTCCGAACAGTCCCTCGCTTGACCTGACGGCCAATCCGGCCGATACTGGTACTACCGTCCCGCCTCATCGCCCGTTCGGTCGGCCCCGCCGGCACAACGGGCGTCCTGCCTCTTCCGGATTGTGTATCAATGCGTTTCAGCCTTCTGGGCCTGACTCTGTTCGGCTGCCTCACGGCCTCGTCCGCCCATGCCAAGACGGGGGAGCAGATTTACGCCGCCCAGTGCGCGTTCTGCCACGGCAAGGCCGGGGAGGGGGCGAAGAAGTTCCCGAAGCCGTTGGCCGGCGACAAGTCCGTGCCGCAGTTGGCGGAGCAGATTCAGAAGACGATGCCGAAGGAAGACCCCGGCTCGTTGTCCAAGGAGGACGCGACGGCCGTGGCCGCTTACGCCCACGCCGCCTTCTACTCGGCGCCGGCCCGCGAGAAGAACAACCCGGTGCGGGCCGAGTTCGCCCGGCTGACGGTGGCCCAGCACCGGAACGCCGTCGCCGACGTGATCGGCAGCTTTCGCGGCGGCAGCACGAAGTGGGAGGGCGTCCGCGGCCTCAAGGGCGAATACTTCAAGAACCGCAACCACGGCCAACGGCTCATTGAGCGCACGGACCCCGAGGTGAGGTTCGACTTCGGCGTCAACGCGCCGGCCGAGAAGGACTTCGACGCCAAGGAATTTTCGGCCCGGTGGGCCGGCAGCGTTCTGGCCCCGGAGACCGGCGAATACACGTTCATCGTCAAGAGCGACCAGTCCGTGCGGCTGTGGGTCAACGACGCCAAGACCCCTCTGGCCGACGGCTACGTGCGCTCCGGCACCGACAACGAGTACAAGGGGACAGTGTTCCTACTCGGCGGCCGGGCCTACCCGATCCGGCTCGACTTCTCCAAGGCGTTGCAAGGCGTGGCTGACAAGAACCCGAAGCCCAGGCCGGCCTCGGTGGCGCTCTTGTGGCAACCGCCGGGCGGCCCCGTGGAGACGGTCCCGGCCCGCAATTTGTCGCCGCAGTTCTCGCCGGAAACCTACGTCGTAACGACCAAGTTCCCGCCGGACGACCGCAGCTACGGCTGGGAGCGCGGCACGACCGTCTCGAAGGCGTGGGACGCGGCGGCCACGGACGCCGCCCTCGACGCCGCCGAGTACGTGTCCCTCAAGCTCAACGAGTTGGCCAAGACGAACGACAAGGATGACAAGAAGGCCGACAAGGCGAAGGCGTTCCTCAAGCAGTTCGCCAAGTTGGCGTTCCGCAAGCCGCTGACGCCCGACCTCGAAAAGATGTACGTGGACCGGGCCGCGGAAGCCACGCCCGACCTGCAAGCCGCCGTCAAGCGGGCCGTGCTGATGATCCTGAAATCCCCGCGGTTCCTGTACCGCGAGCCGGCGATGGGGGATGCCGATCAGTTCGACGTGGCCGCCCGCATGGCCTTCGCCCTGTGGGACTCGGTCCCGAACCAGGAACTCCTCGACCTCGCGGCCGTCGGCAAGCTCAAGACGCCCGAGGACGTGAGGAAGCACGTCGCCGACAAGATGATGGCCGACACGCGGGCGAAGGCCCGCCTCAGCGGATTCCTGCACCACTGGCTCAAGATCGACCACCCGCGCGACGCCGTCAAGGACGCCAAGCGCTTCCCCGGCTTCGACCCGGCGCTCGTCGGCGACTTGCGCACCTCGCTGGAATTGACGCTTGACGACGTGGTGTGGTCGGAGAAGTCTGACTTCCGGCAGTTCCTGCTCGGGCAGGACATTTACTTGAACGGCCGGCTGGCCAAGTTCTACGGCGCCGACATGCCGGCCGACGCCCCGTTCAAGAAGGTGGCGTTTGAACCGGGCAAGCGCGCCGGCGTGCTGACGCACCCGTACATGATGGCGACGCTGGCGTACACCGCCGACACGTCGCCGATCCACCGCGGCGTCTTCGTGGCCAAGGGGCTGCTCGGCACGGGGCTGAAGCCGCCGCAGGAGGCGTTCACGCCGTTGCCGGCCGACCTGCACCCGACGCTGACGACCCGCGAGCGCGTCGAGTTGCAGACCAAGGGGGCGAACTGCCAGTCGTGCCACACCGTCATCAACCCGCTCGGCTTTGCGCTGGAGAACTTCGACGCCGTCGGCCGGTACCGGGCGAAGGACAACAACAAGGACATCGACGCGAAGGGCCACTACCTGACGCGGGCCGGCGACACGAAGACCTTCGCCGGCGCCGCCGAGTTGGCGAAATTCCTGGCCGACAGCCCGGACGCCCAGACCGCCTTCGCGGAGCAGATGTTCCACCATCTCGTCCGGCAGTCCGTGCGGGCCTACGGCGACAACAAGCCGGCCGAGTTGCGGGAGGCGTTCGTGAAAAGCGGCTTCAACGTGCGGCAACTGGCTGTGGACGTAGTGGCGGCGGCGGCGCTGGCGGCGGACAAGCGAACGGCGCGGAAGTGACCCGCCGTCCTCCCGTGCCGGTACAAACATTGATCCTCGGTCATTGGTCAATTATGAAACACCTCCTCCCGCTGCTCCTCCTCGCCACGCCGGCCGCCGCCGCGGAGCCGGTCAATTTCCGCGACCAAGTGATGGCGGCGTTTTCGCGGGCCGGGTGCAACTCCGGGGCGTGTCACGGGTCGCCGCAGGGGAAGAACGGGTTTCGCATTAGCCTGCGCGGGTTCGACCCGGACCAGGATTATGGCCTGTTGGTGAAGGAGCAGGGGGGCCGGCGCATCGACCGCACCGACCCGGACGCCAGTTTGATTTTGACGAAAGGTTCTGGCCGCGTGCGGCACGGCGGGGGGATGCGTTTCTCGCCCACCGACCCCGCGTACCAGACGATCCGCGAGTGGATCGCCCAGGGGGCCGCGGACAGCAAAGACCCGGTCATCCGCAAACTGGACGTGACGGCCACCGGGGCCGGCAACGCCCGGCAGATCACGGCGACGGCTCTGTATCAGGACGGCAAGACGGCCGTCGTCAACCCGTTGGCAGTGTTCACTTCAACTGATGTGGACGTGGCGACGGTCACGCCGTCGGGGGCGGTCGCGTTCAAGCAGTCCGGCGAAGTGGTGGTGCTGGTGCGCTACCTGGAGCAGATCGCCAGCATCCGCCTCGCGGCCGAGCCGACCGATACGGCCTTCCAGTACAAAGGGCCGGCCTCGGCCAACTTCATCGACGAGGAAATCTTCGCCAAGCAGCGCGAGTTCCACAAGAACCCGCTGCCGATCAGTTCCGACGACGTGTTCGTTCGCCGCGTGTTCATGGACGTGATCGGCACGCTCCCCACCGCCGACGAGGCGGCCGCGTTCCTCGACTCCAAAGAGCCGAAGAAGCGCGCGACTTTGATCGACAAGCTGTTGGAGCGCGAGGAGTACGCCCAGTTCTGGGCGATGAAGTGGGCCGACGTGCTGCGCGGCAACCCGGCCACCATCAGCGAGCGGGGGGTGCATTCGTTCCACCGTTACCTGGTAAGAAGTGTCGCCGCCGACCGGCCGATGACCGAGTTCGCCCGCGACCTGCTGACCGGCCAAGGCAACACGCTCAACAACCCGGCCGCCAACTTCTACCGCATCGCCCGCACGCCGGAGGAGGCCGCCGAGGCCGCCGCCCAACTGTTCATGGGCGTGCGCGTCGGCTGCGCCAAGTGCCACAACCACCCGTTCGAGTCGATCACGCAGACGGACTACTACGGCCTCGCCGCCTTCTTCGCCCGCGTGCAGTTCAAGGGCACGTCGTTCGGGCTGGACGACGAGGTCGTCTACCTCACCAACAACCGCGACGTGCAACACCCGCGCACCCGCAAGACGCAACCGCCGGTCGCCTTCGGCGTCGCCCCAACGATGGCCCCGGACGACGACCGCCGCGAAAAGTTCGCCGACTGGCTGACAGCCAAGGACAACAAGTTCTTCGCCCCGTCCTTGGTCAACCGAGTCTGGTACCACCTGCTCGGCCGCGGCCTCGTGGACCCGGTGGACGACTTCCGCGACACCAACCCGCCCAGCCACCCGAAACTGCTGGACCGCCTCGCCCAAGAATTCGCCGCCAACGGCTACCGGATGAAGCCGCTGATTCGCGTGATCCTAAACTCCAACACCTACCAACTCGCCGGCCTCGCCCCCGGCTCCAAGGAGTCAACCAAGGCCGACCGCTACTTCACCCGCGCCGCCGTGCGGATGCTGAGCGCCGAGCAAATCTTGGATGCCGTCTCCCAAGCCACAGGCGTCCCCGAACAGTTCAAAGGCTTCCCGCTAGGGACGAGGGCCATCGCCCTCCCTGAAGGCGGCATCAACCACCCCTTCCTGCAAGCCTTCTCCAAGCCCGTGCGAGACGTGACCTGCGAATGCGCCCGAGAAGAAGACCCGTCGCTCCCGCAAGTAATGCAATTGCTCAACAACGACAGCCTGATCGGCAAAATCCACTCGCCCAAAGCGAAAATCGCCAACTGGCTGAAAGCAGGCAAAGACCCCGCCTGGATGGTGGACCAACTCTACCTCGGGACGTTAAGCCGCCGCCCGACCACGAAGGAACGCGAGATCGTCACCAAGCACTTGGGAAGTTTGCCCGACAAGGCCGCCGGGCTGTACGACTTGCAGCATGCCTTGTTCAACACCAACGAGTTCGTGCTGCGGAATTGACCGTCAGTCAGCGCCCACGTTTAGCCGCGACGCGACGGCTTCGGAGTGGAGCGCGGGACCGAAGCCCAACATCACACACAACCGCACCCGGTGTAAGCCGCGACGCGGAGGCTTTGCGCAGAGGAGCGCGTTCAAGGACTGCCGCCGAAGTCCGTTAATCACCGACATGCGTGACCGTCTCGGAACGCGCTCCTCTCCGCAAAGCCTCCGCGTCGCGGCTCACAAGGACCGCCGTGAGGCGGCGGGTAAATCCCGAGGCGGGCAGGCCGTTTCAGTAACGCCCGCGGGCCGGCAGCCCGGCCCGCGGCCAAAACCTTACGCGCCGCCGGATTCATCCGGCGCCAGCACGCCCTCGACATTCCCTTGGCGAAACTGCTTGACTCGACGGCCCGGGTCCGCCCGGAGCCAACGCACGGCATGCGGGCCCACCCAAACTTGCGGGTCGGGCTTGCTTGGATTGGCGGAGCGGTTCGAACCCGCCGGCGCGTACGGCACGGTCGGGTTGCGCCATTGAAGAATCGAGTTCGAGTAATTTTTCCGGAAGTACCTCCGCAGGCCGCCGTACCGCTGCTCCAGCCTCTTGACGCTCGCCGCCGGGAAATCGCGGCGCGATATTGTGGAGACCGCGATGCGCCCTTCTGTGATGATCGAGTCATCCATTTCGGACCGCAGAAATTGGACCGTGGCGTATTCGGACCGGCAGTACCAGTCATTGCATGAAGGAATGTACTCCGCGTTGAGCAGCGCGACGTCGCTTGTGGACCAAATGATGCAGTAGGAGGTGTCGATGTCGGCGAGCGACCTCGATGTCTCGGGCGTTTCGGCTTTCCACCGCGGGCCCGCAATGAAGCGGATCGACTCGTCGCTGACGAGCAACTGCTCGAATTCGCGTTCGTCGGCGGGATGCATCACAAAGCGGACCTGGCTGTTCATAGGTTGCAACCTTGCGGGCCAACGACCGGGCTCCGCGGCGGCGGGGGCCGATTGAACTACGAACCTGGGATAGCCAGATGCCATGCCCACGGCTTTGCGCTCATCGTTACACACAAGTCCTCGGCAGTCAGCTCCGTGGCCGGTTTTCCGGCCTGAAGGGCCGATTAACATAGCCCAGCCCGCAAGGGCTGGGAACGCGGACTGTCAACGACCACGGTCTGATGGACCGCTTATTGGCCGGCGACCCCGTCAGGGACAATGAGAGGTTGTCACCGCGAGCGTGACGGCTTAATCGGTCCTTCAGACCGAGGGTTCTGTTGGGCGACAGTTCCCAGCCCTGACGGGGCTGGGCTATGTTAAACGGCCCTTCAGGCCGGAAAACAGGGTGACGCCCCCTCTACCGCACAATCCGCCCCGACCCGTCCCCGTCCATCAGCGCCACAATCTCGTCGAAACTGGCCAGGTTGAAGTCGCCCGGGATGCTGTGCTTGAGGCACGACGCGGCGGCGGCGAATTCGACGGTTTCTTGTGGGGTGCGATTCGTCAACAGGCCGTAGATGATGCCGGCGGAGAAGGAGTCGCCGCCGCCGACGCGGTCCACGATGTGATCGATTTCGTACTTGCGGCTGACGTGGCATTGCTTGCCGTCGTAGAGCAGGCCGGACCAGTCGTTGCGCGTCGCGGAGTGGCTTTCGCGGAGCGTGATGGCGACGTACTCCAGCCCGAACATTTGCCGCAGTTGGGCCGCCACGTCTTCGTAGCCGTGGCGGCTGAGCTTCCCGGCGGTCACGTCGGTGTCGCGGGCGGTGACGCCGAAAATCAACGCCGCTTCTTCCTCGTTGGTGAACAGGACCGAGACCGACGGCATCAGGTCGGTCAGCACTTCCCGAGCCTTGTCCCGCGACCACAGTTTGCGGCGAAAGTTGAGGTCGAGGCTGACCGTCAGCCCCAAACGGCGGGCGGCGACGCAGGCTTCTTTGGCGATGGCCGCCACGTCGTCGGACAGGGCCGGCGTGATGCCGGTGATGTGGAACCAGTGCTTGCCGACGAAGATGCGGTCCCAGTCGAAGTCGCCGGGCCGCAGTTCCGTGATCGAGCTGCCCTTGCGGTTGTACAGGAACGTGGACGGCCGCTGCGCCGCCCCGGTCTCCACGTAGTAGATGCCCAGGCGGTGGCCGTTGCGGCGCACGTGGTCGAGGTTGACGCCGTACTGCCGCAGGAAGCACAGGCAGCCCTCGCCCACGTCGGTGTCGGGGACGCTGGAGACGACGTAGCTGTCCACGCCGTACCGGACGAGCGCGACGCCAAGGTTGGCCTCGGCCCCGCTGTACCCCACGTCGAACGCGCGCGCCTGCACCAGCTTCTCGTGCCGCTGGGTGGACAGGCGCATCATCAGCTCGCCGAACAGCACGACCTTCTTGTCCGTCGCCACGCGCTTCATTCGGGGGCCTTTCCGGAAATGATGTCCAAGGCTTCCTTGGCCCGGCGCGTGACTTCGCGCCAGTCGCGGGCCGCGAGCAGGTCCGGGGCCACGACCCACGTCCCGCCGACGGCGGCGACGATGGGCACCGCCAAGTGCTCCCGCATGGTGGCGGCCGTGATGCCGTTCATCGGGATCAGGCGGACGCCGGTGTGGGCGTACGGGCCGTTGAGGGCCTTCAACATGGGGACGCCGCCGGCGAAGTTCACCGGGAAGAATTTCAACAGCATACAGCCATGCGCGATGCCGGCTTCGACTTCGGTGGGCGTCATCACGCCGGGGATGAACGGCATGCCCAATTCTCGGGCCGCCGCCGCCACCACCGGGTTTAAGCCGGGGGCGACGCCGAAGCGGGCGCCGAGGTCGTGCGCCCGCTTCACCTGGGCCGGGGCGAGCAGTGTCCCCGCCCCGATCACCATCTCGGGCAGGTCGCGGGCAATTTTCTCCAGCGCCGGCTCGGACGCGGGCGTGCGGAACGTGATCTCCATCACGTTCAAGCCGCCGGCCAGCAGCGCCTCCGCCAACGGCAGCGCGTCCTCGGCCCGGTGGATGACGACCACGGGGACGATCCGCTTTTCGGTGATAGCCGAGAGGTTGTTCATGGTGTGGTTATACGCATCTTTTCCGTCGAACCGGACGAGAGTTTTGGGCGAACGGCCGTAAGCATTCCAGCGGTGTCGGCGTTGGAGTCCCGCCTTTCAGGCGGTCTGTGACCTTTCAGTGGCGGTAGGCCGGAGGACCGAGTCTTCGAGGGTCCGACTCCGTGGGCGAGAGTTGTTTGGCCACGGGGTC
>JAYTTY010000528.1:0-15916 GCA_043744795.1 Zavarzinella sp.
TCACGGGCCAAGGGGGTATCGAACTCACCCGCCGCAGGTCGCAATCGTCAGAGCCATTTATAGGCTCTGACGTAACATACCAGGGGGAGCAAGCGGGCGGAGCTATCATTAGTGGGGTACGTTTCCAACGTGCCGGCTCCCGCGGTTTTCGGCGCAGATTTTGGAGCCGAAAACCGCATGGCCTCCCGTCGCCTTAAATCCGTCGAGGCAATTGGTCTTGGTCAACGAGAGGCGAAGACGGCCGACTCCGAAGACTCCGTCGGCAGGGCGTGGCCGGCATGTTGGAAACGCACCCCACATGACGTGGAAATGGCCGTCGGCAATGATCCTCGGCGCGGGCCGTCAGACTTTCTTGACCCAAGACGCTTGTTGGGACAGGCGGGCCGACTCCGGCCATTCGATGACGAATCGCTCGCACATCAACACGGCCTTTTCGCGGCCGGCCAAGTACCGGGCAAATCCACGCACTCGTTCTTGCAATTCAGGGGGTGCATCGCACCACCCGCAGTATACCCAGCCGCCCGCCTCGTACCCGACAAATGGCTCGACCTCCCGGCCGAACTCATCCAACGCCCTCTCCACCGACATACGGGAAAGAGGCGACGTCACTTTCGGTTCGAGTAGGCGAACGGTGGCGTCGATCGGGTCGAGAGGGTCGAAGAAAGCCGACACAAAGATGATGCGTCATTGTTCACCCTGCCAAGTGGACCAGTCGGGTCGCAGCGCTTCATTACACCCGCGGGTCCAACTTGCCGAACACTTCCCGCACGGCCACGTCGAACCCCGGCAACACGTCGCCGCCCGTGAGGCGGTCGTCCTCCGTCAACAAGACCGAGTCTTGGGCGTTGGCGAATACGCGCACGGTGCGTGACCGCGGGTCGGACTCCCAGACCAGTCGGGTGCCGGAGGCGAAATATTCTTCCCGCTTTTGGCGCATCTCTCGGCCCGTGTTGCTCGAGCTGAGAATTTCGACGGCCAACTCGGGCGCCACGGGCATCATCGCCAAGTCCGGGATGGTGCGGCTGCCGCATTGTTCCCACGAAAAGAACGACACGTCAGGCATACGCACATTGGCATTAGTCATGCGGGCCATGCCGCTGGCACCGAGGAGGAAGCCCAAATTTTGCCCGTCAACGCAATCCCAAAGCAGGTAGCCAATCCACGCCGCCAAGACACTGCTGTGGAAGCTCGATGCTTGTTCAACAAGCGTGCCGTTGACGAGTTCGCACAACCGCTTGTCCGCCCGATCGGCCAACTGAATGGCGTCGGCTTCCGTGGCCGTGCCGGGCACTGGTGTCATCAGGATACGTTCCGGCGGTATGTCACCATGTTTCGCCAACAAGTCGGCAACGGTCCGGATCGGCTCCATCTCGATCTCGTCGGCCTCGATTCCCACGGCCGTCGTCATCGGTCAGCCCCCCTTCGGATGCTCCGTCATCTTACTGCGCCCCGCCCGGCCCGTTTCCCATAAAATGGCGGCCGACGCTTCGTCCGGGTTTAACTCAAGGAACCGTTGCCATGCTCTCCCTGTCCAGTCTGTTGCTCGCCGCCGCCGTCGGGGCGGGCGAGCCCGTCGTCCCGCTGTGGGAGGCCGGCAAGGCGCCCGAGTCCGTCGGCACGCCGGAGAAGAACGCCCCGAGCGTCATGGTCTTCGCCGCCCCGGCCGACAAGGCCAACGGCACGGCCGTCGTCGTCTGCCCCGGCGGCGGGTACGGCTTCCTCGCCGACGACCACGAGGGCAAGCAGGTGGCCGAGTTCTTGAACGGCCTCGGCGTCCACGCCTTCGTGCTGAAGTACCGCATCACGGCCGGCAAGGACCGGCCGGCCCCGCTGATGACCGCCCCGATGTTGGACGTGCAGCGGGCCATCCGCTACGCCCGCGCCAACGCGGACAAGTACAAGATCGACCCGAAGCGCGTCGGCGTGTGGGGCTTCTCGGCCGGCGGGCACCTCGCCTCCACGGCCGCCACCCACTTCGACGCCGGCAAGGAAGGAGCCGACGACCCCATCGACAAGGTGAGTTGCCGGCCGGACTTCGCCGTCCTGTCGTACCCGGTCATCTCGATGGAGCCGGGCGTGACGCACGGCGGCTCCCGCGCCAACCTGATCGGGGCCAACCCGGACGCCAAGCTGGTCGAGTTCTTCAGCAACGAGAAGCAAGTCACCAAGGACACGCCGCCGACGTTTATTTTCCACACGGACGAGGACAAGGGCGTGCTGCCGGAGAACGCGGTGCGGTTCTACCTGGCCCTGAAGAAGAACAACGTGCCGGCCGAGATGCACATCTACGAGAAGGGGCCGCACGGCGTCGGCCTCGCCCGCGACCCGAAGTGGACCAAGGGGAACAACGGCGAGTTGAACACCTGGCCGGACCGCTTGGCCGCCTGGCTGAAACTCCGCGGCCTGCTGGAAAAGAAGTCGTGAGTGAGCCGTGGACCCTGACCCGCGAGCAGTCGCGGGCGCTCGACGCCAGCGCGGCGGCCCTGTACCACATGCCCGGCGTCCTCCTGATGGAGAACGCCGGCCGCGGGGCCGCCGAATTGTTGGCGACGCTGAACCCGGCCCGCGAGCCGGTGTTGATCGTCTGCGGCGCGGGTAACAACGGCGGGGACGGCTTCGTCGTCGCCCGGCACGCCCAGAACCTCGGCATGGCCGTGGAACTGTGGGTGATCGCCCCCATGACCCGGCGCGGGACCGTGCAACTCTCGGACGACGCGGCCGTGAACTTCGCGATCACCCAAGCGGCCGAGATCCCGACCACGATCATCGACATGAAGGAACCGGGGGAATGGCTCCCCAAGTTCCAAGACGCGTGCGCCAAGGCCGGCTGGGTCGTGGACGCCCTCTTCGGCACCGGCCTGACGCGGGCCGTCACCGGGCCGCACGCGGAGGCGGTCCACGCCGTCAACGCCAGCGGCAAGCCAGTCTTGGCCATCGACGTGCCCAGCGGGTTGGACGCCAACACGGGCGACCCGTTCGGCCTGACCGTGACGGCCCATTGCACGGCCACCTTCGTCGCCCCCAAGGCCGGCTTCGCCAACCCGATTTCCCGGGCGTTCACCGGGGACATTCATGTGATCGACATCGGCGCGCCGAAGAAACTGTTGGACGAAACGCGGCAAGAGCAATCATAATGCCGTTTCACGCAAAGCTCGCAAAGAGATTACGAACACAATTGATGAACTCACGCCGGGAGAGTCGATCAATTATTCTCCTGTCTTCTTTGCGAGCTTTGCCTCTTTGCGAGCTTTGCGTGAAATCTTTTCTTCTCTTCTTCTCCCCGGTCAACCGCCGATGGACGCCCTGAAATTCATCGCCGCGAAGTCGAAGGGGAAGCGGCAGCCCGTCTACGTCCTGTCGGGCGACGAGGACTTCCTCAAGCGGCATTGCCGCAAGATCATCGAGGCCCACATCCTCGGGGACACGGACCCGGTGTACGCCCTGACGACGTACACCGGCGAGGGCCTCGATTTTTCCACCGTGCGGAACGAACTCGACTCCGTCTCGTTCTTCTCCGACGTCCGGCTGGTGGTCGTCGATCAGGCCGAGGAGTTCGTCACCAAGTTCCGCCCGGCGTTGGAAAAATACCTGCCCGACCCGTCGGCCGTGGGCGTGCTGGTGCTGGACGTGAAGTCCTTCCCGGCGACCACGAAACTTGCCAAGGCCCTGCCGGAAGACGCCCACATCGTCTGCAAGGGGCCGCCGGACTACCGGCTGGCGCTGTGGTGCGTGGACTGGTGCCAGACGCACTACGGCAAGAAACTGGCCACCCCGGCGGCCCAAATGCTAGTGGACCTGGTCGGCGCCGAGATGGGCCTGCTCGACCAGGAATTGCAAAAGCTGCGCGACTACACGAGCGACCGCCCGGCCATCGAGGCGAAGGATGTCCACGACCTCGTGGGCAAGAGCCGCGAGGAAGTCGTCTTCAAGATCATGGACGCCGTCGGCGACGGCAAGCCGGAGGAGGCCGTCCGCATTCTCGTCGAGCTGTTGGACCGCGGCGAGGAGCCGATGAAGCTCCTCGGCGGCCTCGGCTTCCAACTCCGCAAACTCGCCCGCGTGGCCCGCATCCACAAGCAGGGGGCCACCGTGGACGACGCCCTCGCGAAGGGGGGCGTGCCCAACTTCCCGGCCGCCCGCGACGCCGTCCGCAAGCAGTTGAAGCACCTCGGCATGGCCCGCTTGGACAAGCTGCACGACTGGCTGCTGGAACTCAACTCCGGCTTGAAGGGCGGCAGCGAGCTCCCCGACCGCCTGCAGCTCGAACGGCTGGTGGTGCGGCTGGCGCGCCCACGCTCGTAGAAAGCCCACGCACGGCCGTGCGTGGGCTTCTTTCTGTTAACCTGTCCCGATTATTCCACTTCGCCTTGATCCGCCAGTCGTCCGCGTCGTGCCCGGAAGGCCAGCCGCGCCGGCGCAGCTTACCCCCCTTGTGCAATTATCGGGCGGTTGCGGTTGGATATCCCCCGTCCGCAAAGCAGAAATAATGTGTAGCCGCAGGAGATGTTCCAGGACGGTTTTCCGTCATCAGACGCCACGCCACGAGTGACCCGTTCATGAAGGACCTACGCCTTAGCCTGTTCGCCTTGGTGGGCCTGCTCGCCCTCGGGCAGGCCGCCGACGCCTCGTTCTGCGGGGCCTGCTCGTACTCCGGCCCGACGGTCTTGGGGTCGGACCAGTGCTGCATGCCCGCCGTGCGCCACCGCGTCCGCTACGAGCCGGTCACGGAGACGCACACGCAAGTGTGCTACCGGCCCGTGTACCAGACCGTGATGGAGCAGCAGCCGTACACCGTCTGCAAGCCGGTGTACGAGCAATGCATGCGCGAGAACCGCTACACCGTCCGCAAGCCGGTGACGGAGTACTACGACGTGCAGCAGCCGTACACGGTGATGAAGCCGGTGTACGAGCAGCACGTCCGCGAGCACCGCTACAACACCTACCGCCAGCAAGTGGAAGAGTACCAGGTCGCCGTCCCGTACACGACGTGCAAGCCGGTGTCCGAGACGCACTACCGCGACGTGCCGTACACCGTGTGCAAGCCGATGGTGCAGGAGTACCAAGTCCAGATCCCGTACTGCACCTACCGCCAAGAGGTCGAACGGCACGTCCGCCAGGAGTGCTACACCGTCCCCCGGCAGATGGTGCAGGAATACCAAGTCGCCATCCCGTACTGCACCTACCGCCCGGTGTACGAGCAACACGTCCGCCAGGAGTGCTACACGACGCGCCGGCCGATGGTGCAGGAGTACCAGGTGGCGATCCCGTACACGGTCTGCAAGCCGGTGTACGAGCAGCACTGCCGGCAGGAACGCTACTGCACCTACCGCCAAGTGAGTGAGCCGTACCAAGTCCAAATCCCGTTCTGCGTGCAGAAGCCGGTGTACGAGCAGCACGTCCGCAAGGTGCCGCAGACTTGCTACCGGCAGGTGCAGGAGTGCCGGACTGAGTGCCGGACCGAGTACCGCATGGAGCCGGTGGAGACGACGCAGTGCGTCAAGGTCTGCGGCGGGGACTGGGTGGAGTCGCGGGAATACGTCCCCGGCCCGGTCGTGACGAAGTGTGAGAAGGCCCCGGGCTGTTGGAGCTTCGACCCGTGCAGTTGCACGAGCCGGTACTGCGGCGGCGAAACCGTCAGCTACCAAGTCCAGTGCCCCGGCACGTGGTGCTGCAAGAAGACGTGGGTGCCGAAGGAAGAGACGCGGCTCGTGAAGTCGTGCAGCATGGTGTGCAAGCCGTACACGACGACCGTGCAAGTCCCGTACTGCCGGACCGAGTGCTACACGACCTACAAGGACGAGTGCTTCACGACGTGCCGCATGGTGACCGAACAGCACGTCCGCTGCGAGACGCGCACGAAGTGCTACACGGTGGCCGAGCAGCATGTGCGGGACATCCCGTACACCGTCTGCAAGATGGTCCCGGAACAGTGCGTCCGCCACGAGACGCGCCGCCACTGCTACACGGTGTGCGAAGAACACGTCCGCGACGTGCCCTACACGACGTGCCGGACGGTCAAGGAAGACCACTGCCGGTACGAGACGCGGAAGCAGTGCTACACGGTCCACGAGCAGTGCGTGCGGAACGTCCCGTACACCACCTGCAAGACGGTGAAGGAAGACCACGTGCGGTGCGAGACGCGCCGCCACTGCTACACGGTGCAGGAGCAGCACTGCCGCCGCGAGTGCTACCAGACCTGCCGCACGGTGACGGAGCAACACTGCCGGTACGAGACCCGCCGCCGCTGCTACAGCGTGTGCGAGCCGCACGTGTGCCAAATCCCGTACACCACCTGCCGGATGGTCCCGGAAGAACACTGCCGCACGGTGCGGTGCTGCAAGACGAACTGGGTGTGCGAAGAGAAGGTGTGCTACACGCCGTACACGACCTGCAAGATGGTCCAAGAGACCTGCACGCGGTGCGTGCCCAAGACGACCTGCCACATGGAGCCGTACTGCACGACGTACCAGACGTGCCGCATGGTCCCGGTGTGCGAACCCGTCTGCGAGCCGACGTGTGACCCGTGTGCGGCCCCGGTCGCCACGCAGTGGAAGAGCGGCTTCTTCCAGAACATCGCCAACTGCTGCGGCCGGTAAGGCCCGCGAAGGTTGTGAACCCCGCCGGCCCACGGTTAACCCCGTGGGCCGGTTTCGTTTCCCTCCCGTAAAATATCCGCGATGGAAACGCCGCCCCCGCCCGGAGACCAACCCATGCCCGCCAAGGTGCGCGTGGGGGCGGTGGCGTACCTGAACACCAAGCCCCTGATCGAAGACCTGACGACGTTCGCCCCGACCGCCGACCTGCGGCTCGACCTGCCCAGCCGCCTCGCGGACCAGCTCCGCGCCGGCGAGTTGGACGTCGCCCTGATCCCCGTGATCGAATACTTCCGCGCCGGCGGCGACTACACGGTCGTCCCCGGCGTCTCCATCGCCTCGCGCGGCCCGGTCCTCAGCGTCACACTTTTTAGCCGGGTGCCGTGGGGCCAAATCCGCTCCGTCGCCCTGGACGAAGGCTCCCGCACCAGCGCCGCCCTCACGAAAGTCTTGCTGTTCCACAAGCACGGCCTGCGGCCCCGCACCGTGCCGCTGCCCATCGACGCGGACGCCGACGCCCTGGAGACGGACGCCGTGCTCCTGATCGGCGACCGGGCCATGCAGGCGTGCCTGCCGGGCTTCCCGTTCGCCTACGACTTGGGCCAGGAGTGGTTCGCGTGGACCGGCCTGCCGTTCGTCTTCGCCGTCTGGGCCGTCCGGCCGGGGGCCGACCTGCGCGGGGTGGACGTGGGATTACGACAAGCCCGCGACCACGGCGTCGCCCGCGCCGGCCACATCGCGTGGCGTGAAGCCCCTCGCCTGAATTTGGACGCCGGCCTGTGCCGGCGCTACCTGACCAACATCCTGAGCTTCGACTTGGGGCCGGAAGAACTGGCCGGCTTGCGGAAGTTTTACGCGCTGGCGTGCGAGATGGGGTTGGCCCCCGCGGGCGTGGAAGTGCGGGAGTACGCGGGGAGCGCGGCGACGGTGTGACCGTTCAATGGGCCGTCTGCATCATCTCGATGGACGCGATGTGCAACAGAGACAAGATGGCCACCCGGTCTGTCTCCGGATAACCGATGACCGCCCGGCTGCCGACCAGCATCAGCATTTCCGGGTGCCGGATCAAATGATTCTCGCCGTGAGTCATCCGGATCTCAAACGGCTCGAACGGCTGCCGCTGCAACAGTTGACGAATCGACTCCGAGTTCATTGGTCGTCTCCCCATCGCCGGTTTTTCGGCTGCGTGATTATATCCCCGCCGCCTGCGGTTTGCACGCCCTGTCACTCCCCCGCGTCGGCGCCGCGGATCATGCGGAACTGCGGGCTTTGCACGGCCGTCAGCACGGCGGCCGAGACGCCGTTCTTGGCCAGCGCGGCCGCCATCTCGTCGATCAGGGCCTGGTCGCTGAGCGAGGTTTGCCGGCCCAGCGCGTACCCCAGCAGCCGTTGGCAGAACAACCTCACAATCACGTCTTTCTTCTTGGCCATGAGGTAGTCGCGTAATCCGTCGAGGCCGTCGAACTCGGCGCCGTCTTTGAGCTTGGCTTTCGTGTCCACGGGGTTGCCGGCCAAGTCCTTGTCGCGGCGGCGGCCGATGGGGTCGTACTTCTCGAAGGCGAAGCCGAACGGGTCGATGCGGACGTGGCAGACGGCGCACGCGGCGTCGCGCGTGTGGCGTTCCGTCTGCTGGCGCATCGTCAGCTTGTCGGCCCCCTCTTCCTCGGGCAGGGCCGGGACGTTGGCCGGCGGGCGGGGGAGCTTTTCGCCGAGCAGCGTTTCCACCACCCAGTTGCCGCGGAGCACCGGGCTGGTGCGCGAGGCCCCAGCCTGTTTCGTCTGCACGCTGGCGAGGCCGAGGATGCCGCCGCGGCCGAACTTCTTGATTCCGTCTACGCGCCGGAACTGCGGGCCGGCCACGCCGGGGACGCCGTAGTGTTTGGCGAGCAGTTCATTCAAGTAGGTGTAGTCCGCGTCGAGGACGGCCGTCACCGGGCGGTCTTGTTGGAACAGGTCCTGGAAGAAGAGGATCGACTCTTCGTAGATGGCGGCCTTCAAGTTGGCGTCGAACATCGGGAAGAGCTTTTCGTTCTTCTCCTTCAACTCGTCGAACCCGCGGACGTGCAGCCACTGCGTGCCGAACTCGACGGCCAGCGCCCGGATTTTGTCGTCCTTCAACAAGCGGCGAGTTTGCGCCTCCAAAACCTTCGGCTCACGCAGTTGCCCGGCGGCGGCCAGCGCCCGCAATTCGTCGTCCGGGCCGGCCGACGTGAGGAAGTAACTCAGCCGCGTCGCCAGTTCCCAGTCGCCCACCGGGCCGGCCTTGGCCCCGGCCGGGGCCTGCTCGACGCGGAAGAGGAACGCCGGCGCCACCAGCACGCGGGCCAGCACGCCGCGGAGCGCCTCCTCGTGGGCCACGCCCTTGTCGCGCAGGCCGCGGTACAGGGCCGACAGCTCGGCTTTTTCTCGCTCATGCAAAGGCCGGCGGTAGGCTTGGCCCGCGAAGGCGAGCAGTTTTTCCAACTGCGGCGGGACGGCCGCCGCCACGTCACGTTCATAGTCGTCGGCCCGCTTCTGAAACGCCGGGCGCTGGCCTTCGAAGTAGTTGAGCAGTTCCTTGGGCTGGTCTTGCGTCACGAAGCCGATGAACAGCGGCAGGTACTTGTTCTCGGCCACCGGCTGCTGGCTGATGAAGCGGTGTTCCTCCCATAAGCGGTCAATTTGTTTCTTCTGCTCGTCACTCAGCATCAGCCGGGCGAGCGGCTCGTCCTCGCGGTGGTACATCTTCAGCGTGACGACTTCGTCGTTGGGCACCACGTCCGGGAAACAGTGGAACGTGGGGAACACGGTGCGGAAGTCGGCGAAGCCGGCCAGCAGCGCCTGGTACGCCGGGCCGGCCGCCGGGGCGACGACGGGACTCTTGCCGTCCCACGTCGGCGCCGGGGCGGCGGCCGTGTAGGCTTGGAACCACACGGCTTGGTCGGCCGCGGTGCGCTTCCCCTCGATCACGAACTCGCGGTCGCGGAACAACGCGGCCGGCAGCCGGATTTCGACGACGGCGGCGGTGTCGGCCGGCACGTCGTCCTTGGCGAACCGCCCCGCCGGCAGGCCGTACGCGCCGGGCCGCGGCTTGGCGAGCTTGGCCACGTCCACGCCTTGGAACAGCACGCTGTCGCCCGTCACCAACAGGTCGAACAGCACGCGGTCCGGGTCGCCGTCCTTCACGGGGCGGGGACTCGTCAGCAGCGCTTGCACTTGCTTCGCGAGCGCTTCCGCGTCGGCGGCTTTTGCCGGGTCAAGGGCGGCCGTCCGCCACTTGCCGAGGGCCGAGCCGGACGGAATCGCGTACGCCCCCGCCTTGCCCACGGGTTGGGACGGCCCCTTCACGAAACTCCACACGCCGTGCGGGTTTCCCGCGTGGGGAGCGCCGGACACGTCGGCGGCCAAGTCCCACTTGCCGGCCGTGATTTCGACCTCGCGCACCGTGAAGTCGATTTCCGTCAGGTCGCAGGAGTGGTCTCCGTTCTTGGCGTCCACGACCAGCAGAAGCTCATCCCCTTTCTCGACCGTCACCTTCCGCGCGGCCGGCTTGGCGGCTTGGCCGACGTTCAGCGCCCCCTCGTCGAGCGTGACGGCCTTGCCGGCGCGGCGGTGTTCGAGCCGCCACGCCACGCCGTTGCCGCAGACCGGGTGGGCGTGCGTGACGGCCGCGGTCACGGTCATGGCGCCGGCCGCCGGACTCTTCCACGCGACGGCGACGAACTCCTTCGGCAGCGGGTGGACGGCCACCTTGTGAGCGTTGATGGTGCCGGGGACGCGCTGCACGTCGTTCGACGTGTTCCCGACCAGTACGGGCAGGTCGC
Organism: Zavarzinella sp.; assembly: GCA_043744795.1. Classification (GTDB taxonomy): domain Bacteria; phylum Planctomycetota; class Planctomycetia; order Gemmatales; family Gemmataceae; genus Zavarzinella. The sequence goes on from JAYTTY010000528.1 coordinate 10,397, forward strand.
TCCCCTTGGCATGCCAGCCCTTCACGGCCGACTTTTCGTCCCCCGTCTTCTCGGTCAACAGTTGCAATGCGACCGCCGGCCCGGCCGCGGCGAACGGGTCGGCGGCCGTCGTCGGGGCCAAGGCCAGCACGTCGGCCCACCGCTTCAGGAAGGCGGCGTCCAGCCCGTGCTTCTTGGCCGCGGCGTCGGCCGTCAGGGCCTTGTCGCGGGCCAACTCGGCGACGGCGGCGAGGTACTTGGGCGTGTCCGCGAACACGGCCGGGAAATCGACTTCAAAGGCCGGGCCGAAGCTCGCGTAGTCTTTCAGTAACAGCGTCGGCTTGCCGGCCCCCTCGAAGCGCGGCCGGCCCCAGATGACCGGCCCCGGCCTGCCGGCCGTCAGGTCGCGGGCGGCGAGGCGGACCGTCACGTCCGCCTGGCCCGGCGCCGGCTTGACGGCGACGCGCAGGGTCTGGGCCTCGGCCGCCGGCGGGTCGTTGGCGACCTGGCGGACCGTGTTGCCGTAGCGGTAACTGCCGACCTGGACGATCTTCCACAAGACGGTCTGCCACGCGGTCATGTCGGCCGCGAGGCCGTCCACGTCTTTCGCGGTGGCCGTCGCCCACTTGGCCCGCAGGCCGTCCAACGGGTAGGAGGGTGCCTTGGCCGTGAGTGTCGCCCACAGCGCGCCGAGGTATTTGGCGTTCAACTTCTCAACGCGGGCGACCTCTTCAACGGTCGCCGTGCCGGCCAAGAGGCCGTCGCGGTGTTTTACCGTCGCCGCGAGGTACGGCTTCACGGGCAGCCGGCCGTCGGCGCCGAACTGGGCGTAGAACTGCTTGATCTTGGCCGTGCTCTCGTCGGTCCAGTCCCGCCGCGTCTTGCCGGCCGAGAAGCGGAAGCCGTCCGGCAGCAGGACGGCGTGTTCCGCGGTGTCCTTGGCCGCGTTGAGGTACTTGGTGAGCAGGGCGGGGGAGATTTCCGTCAGGGCCTCGGCCGCGTTGGTGAACCCCTCGCCGCCGGCGCCGTCGGCCGGGAACTCGCGCGTCGGCCGCAGGTCCACGCCGGTCAGCCCCTTCACGGTCAAGTCGTACTCCGCATTGCTCAACCGCCGCAACGGCACGTGCCCCGGGTCGCCGGCCCGCGCCCGCGCCTCCGTGTCCAGGAACCCGCGAATCCACGCGATCAACTGCTTCTGCTCCTCGGCCGTCGGCTGCGGCTTCCCCTTGGGCGGCATCTCGTGGGCTTCGAGCATCTCAATCGACTGCTGCCACGGCTTCACGTCCCGCCGCACCAAGTCCGCGGAGGCGAACCGCTCCAGGTCCAGACTCCCCTTCTTGACCTTCGCGGAGTGGCACTCCAAGCAATACTTCCGGACGAGTGGCAGCGCCGTGGCCGTGAACCCGTCCGCGGGTTCCTTGGCCGCGACCGGCTTTTCTTGCGGGAACCACAGGGCCGCGAGCGCGCCGCCCAACAAAAGCATGGCGGCAACGACTCGGACGCGGAATTGACGTGCGTTCATGGGGAGGGATTCTCGGACGGCGGCGGGCATGGGGTCAGTTTATCGTTGGAAGAGTGGGCGGGGGTTTTGACACGCTGCCAAAAGTCATCGACTGGTATACTGAACGACAGAAAAGGGAGGGCTGTGCCGTGTCCGCGCCGACCATTGAAATGAACGAGACATCGCACCGGATGTTGCAAGAACTTGTCGCGCGGACCGGCCAGTCCGCGCCGGAGGTGCTGGGCAACGCCTTAAACGCCTATCACCGCCAAGTGTTCTTTGACCGGATGAACGCCGGGTACGCCGAACTGCGGGCCGATGCCGCCGAGTGGAGCGCTCATATGGCCGAGCGGAACTTGTTCGACGCCAGTCTGCCGGACGGCTTGGAGCCGAATGAGCAGTGGACCGAGGACGGGCGCTGCCTTTCGCCTGACGACCTTCAGCCCTGAGTTCGCCCACACAGCCCCACTCATTCGCCCACGAATGCCCACCTAACGGCCTGTTAGGATGGTTTTTCGCAAGGGCAAACCACACTGTGAAGTGGAGAATCGGACATGGCCGCTCCACGACGGGGAGATATTTGGCTTGCCGACCTTGGGGTCGGCCGCGGACACGAGCAGTCGATGCCACGGCCCGTGCTGGTGATGAGTGACGACGCATTCAACGCGGGGCTGTCCGGCTTGGTGATGGTCGCCCCGTTGACCTCCAAAGTGGCGAAGTCGTCCAGCCTCCCGGCCCACGTCCGGGTCGCCCCGCCGGAGGGCAGTTAGAAGACGCCGAGCGTGATTCTCTGCGATCAACTACGGACCATCAGTAAGGACCGGCTGGGCAAGGCCCCGTGGGGGTCCGTGTCGCCCACGACTCTCGCGGAAGTGGAAATTATCTTACGGTTACTGCTGGGCCTGTGAGGGCGGCGGTACATCCTAAAGCTAAAGCCAGTGCGGATCGTGAATGACCACATCCAAAAGAGGCCATCTCGCTGTGTTAAGTATGGAACAGGTCCGGTTGAGTAAACTGCGGCCCGACCGTCTCGCCCCAAGCCACCGTCAACTCGCCGCCAATTTCCCGGGCCAAGGCAACAAGGTTCAATTTCTTCAACAAGTCCACAGTAATGGGGCGCTTTGCGTCCCAGAACACATACGCCGAGAAGAATTCGCGGGCGACGTCCGAGTTCAAAAGGGCGGCCAGTGACCGCGCTTCGTGTTCCGACCGGCACGGGAGAAAATACACGGTGTCGTCGAACACGGTCGGCTGGCCCGCCGAGTTGCCGACCACGGCGAACGTCAACCGCTTGTAGAACCCCGAAATGGCCACTTTCCACGGGGCAAAAGTGTAGTCGCCGACCCCGAACACCGAAAACCGCGGGCGCTTCTTATAGATGGAACTCGCGCGGCGGTCCAAGTCCGCGCCGTGGGCCAATAAGTATTCCCACGTCTTCGGCGCGTGCCGCCGAATGGCGCCGGTGTCGTCGCCCGTCGCCCGTTGTGGCACCAGCATCCAACGGTTCGGATTGTCCGTGTGGCCGTTGGCCACGTTCGAACTCTTGAGCATCGGGAAGACGTACTCGGCCTCCAACTCGGCCAGTTCGCCCAGCCCGTTGCGGAAGCCCCCCGGTTCCTTCCGCAGTTCCATCACCTTCGAGCAGTCGTGCTTCACGCCGGACCGCCATTGGTGCTTGCCCCCGCCGGCGAGGTGTTTCCACCGCCGGTACGCCCGGGTGTCCGCGACCAGTTGCTCGTCCAGAAACCCGACGACGCCGGCCGGCCGGGCCGCCGCTAAGGCGGGGAAAACGCCGCACTCGAAGCTCGACCCGTGCGGGGCCAGTGAGCAGACGAGCAGGCAAGCGTCCACCGCCGCCCCAAAACTTCCCGCCGCGTCGATCACCCGCATCTCCGCCCACTCGACCGGAATGCCCGCCTTCCACGCGTGCGCCAACGCCTTCCGGGCGACGGCCGTTTTGCACAAGAGGGCGACCCACGCCTGACGGCCGGCGAGGGCCTCGAACAAGCGGATGACCATCCACTCGGAAATGTCGAAGTTACTTTTCCCCGTCAGGGCGTCCAAGCCGACATGGCCTTGGAAATTCCCCTTCCGCGGCACGTTGTCGCTCCCCAACGTCCCGAGTTGGGCGCTCGTGACCCACGGGGGGTTGCCGAGGACGAGGATGGGGCTTGGCAACTCGCGGAAGACCGCCGGCCAGTCCACGCCAAAAAAATTGGCCTGCTCGATTTTCACCCGGGCCGCCGGCTCGCCGACGCCGAGGGCGCGGCGGGCCGACTGCACATAGGACTCGTTGATCTCGTACCCCAAATGCACCGCCGCCGGGAAGCGTTCCCGCGAGGCGGCCAAGAAGTGTCCGACCCCGCACGTCGGCTCGACGACCGTGCGCGGCTCGATGCCGCGCGCCGCCAAGAGGCCGCACACCTCCGCGGCCAGCGCCGGCGGCGTCTGGAAGTCTCCGAATTCGGCCTTGCTGTCCGCCGCCATGCGAATTTCCTTGGATCACTGGATGCGGATGACGCCGTCCACTTCGCCCGCCTGTTGGATCACTCTGCCGTACTGGAGCCGCCACTGGAGCGCGTTCGACACCGTCAGATACCCCTGCTCCGGCGGGGTCTTGAGCAGGTCGCTGGCGATGCGCCGCATCTCGATGTCGTCCACCGGCAGCATCCGGTCAGCCATGAAGGCGACCAAGTCGTCTTCGTTACCGCCGCCGGCCAAAATTTCCAACAGGCCACGGGTCATTTGAAAGTCGGCCGTCCGGTGCTTTCGGATAAACAGCGTGTGGAGAATGTTCAGCCGGGCCGTCCGCGTCACGGCGTCATCCGTCTTCTCGTACACGAACACGAGCAGCGAATAGCCCAACCCGTAAATTTTCTGGCGGGCATGTTTGAACGGGCAAGACGACTGCGGCTGCCGGACACTGGTCACTTTCATATCGACCTCCAACCCCGGGAAGTCGATGCCCAGCGCGGAGTTTCCGGGCGCGTGAACGTACTTGGCTTCGAGATGGGCTTGGAATTTGTGTTCCAAATAGGTGCCAATGGCCTTGCCGTCGGTGACGCCGAAGATGGTCGGCTCCGGGTGCCGGGATTCGGCGACGGCGAACCGGCGGGCCTCGGTCTGGAGGGCGTCCACGGTAATGGGAGGTTTAGGCACTGTTCGAGTTCTCACGACGCCGCGGAGGGTTGTTGCTAAAAGTCTTACCAATGGACTCATTGGCTGAACTGTGAACTTAAAAACCGGCACGGCATGCCGAATCTTTCTACAGGCCAGCCGCTTATTCCCTATCAACCGTCATCTTGTCCTGAAACACGGCCTTCAACTTGTCCAGCTTCGGCCGGATGACGGCTTGGCAGTACGGCTTGCGGGCGTTGCCGTTGTAGTAGTCCTGGTGGTGCGCCTCGGCCGGGTAGAACTCGGTGAACGGCGTGATCTCGGTCACGACCGGGGCCTTGAAGACTTTGGCGGCCTCGATCTTGGCGAGGTACTTCTCGGCCAGTTCCTTTTGCCGGTCATTGTGGTGGAAGACGGCGGAGCGGTACTGCGGGCCGACGTCGTTGCCTTGGCGGTCGAGCGTCGTCGGGTCGTGTGACCGCCAGAACACTTCCAGAAGGGTGACGTAGGAGACGACGGCCGGGTCGAAGGTCACTTGGATGACCTCCGCGTGGCCGGTCCGGCCGCCGCAGACTTGCGCGTAGCTCGGGTTCTTCACGAAGCCGCCGCTGTACCCGGACCGGACCGACTTCACCCCCTTCACGCGCTGGAAGATCGCCTCCGTACACCAGAAGCAGCCGTTGCCGAAGGTGGCCGTCACCACTGCCGGGCCGTCGGCGATTGGCTCGGCCGCGTCCGGGGCCGGGAAGGCGTCCGGCGTGTGGAACTCGTCTCGCGCGGTGACGCTGAAATACGCGACGGCCCCCGCACCCACGAGGAGGGCGACGAGGAAGACCCAGGGGGGGAGTGAACGCATGACGGCGATTCCGGGTGTGGGCGGCTTCATTGTACGGGGGGCTCGCAAAGGCAACCTAACCCCCCGG
>JAYTTY010000529.1:0-15885 GCA_043744795.1 Zavarzinella sp.
ACCGCCAAGGCGCCAAGACGCCAAGAAAACCATTCTGAAGATCTGTTTTCTTGGCGTCTTGGCGCCTTGGCGGTTCCTCTTCTAACTGTCTTCACGGGCCGATTGTACCGTCTCGGGCGGCGGCGCGGATAGGGGGATTTGTCGCGGCTGCGGGGAAGATTCGCGTAATCCCTGAATTGCTTTGACATCCCGAACCGGCTGACTTATCCTAGCTTCGTGATCGCCCCAGATTACGCATCTTCGCGCTTTGTGGGCGGTTCCGGAGCCGGGTCTCCGTAGTCTCGTTCCAGAAAGGGCAACAACGTATGTACAGCATCGTGATGCTGGCCGCGATGACGGCCGCCCCCGAAACGCCCCAATTCTGCGGCTTGTTCGGCGGGTCGGGTCACCGACAGTCGTACTCCTGCGGCGGGTGTACGGGCTACAGTTCCTGCACCGGCTACGGGTGCGGCGGCGGCTACTCGGCCCACACGTGGGGCGGCGGGTGTTGCGGCGGCGGCGGCGGCCTGTTCCACGGCGGTGGCCTCTTCCACGGCGGCCTGTTCCACCACCGCGGCTATTCTTCCTGCAACGGGTGTTGCGGCGGCGTGTACACCGGCTGTTGCGGCGGCGGCTACGCCAGCGGCTACATGGAACACGGCATCCCGACCTACGCCTACCAAGGCAGTTGCACCGGCTGCACGGGCTACGTCCCGTACTCCGCCGGGTACGCCGTTCCGCACACGATCGGCGGCGTGAACATGCCGGCCGGCGCCGAATACTACCCAAGCATCCAGACGAATCCCGTCGTGCCGGCCGTCCCGGTCGTCCCGGCCTCGCCGCTGGTCCCGGTGAAGCCCATCGCCCCGACGGCTACGGAAATCCCGGAAGCCGTCGGCAGCGTGCCGGCCACGCGGGCCCAAGTGCTCGTGAATCTGCCGGCCGACGCCAAGCTGTACGCCGACGGCCGCCCGACCGCGCTGACGGGCGCGAGCCGGAACTTCCTGACCCCGGAACTGACGGCCGGCCGGGACTTCCAGTACACGCTGCAAATCGAGTACGCCGTGGACGGGAAGACCGAGTCGGTCGCCAAGCAAGTCGTCGTGCGGGCCGGCCACCGGACCACGGTGGACCTGACCGCCGCCCAAGTGGCCAAGATCACCAGCCCGGTGACGGCCACGCTGCCGGAAAACGCCAAGCTGTTCATGGACGACCTAGCCGTGGCCGGCGCGGGCGGCCGCATGAGCTTCCGCACGCCGGAACTCGCCAAGGGCCAGACTTACGCCTACCTGTTCCGGGCCGAAGTGGCCCGCGACGGTAAGACGGACGTGCAGACCCAGAAGGTCGTGTTCAAGGCCGGCGAGCCGATTAGCGTGGACTTCTCGGACATGACCGCCACGCGGACCGCGGCGAAGTAACTTGTCGAGAAAAGACGTGAACCGCGGGAACCCCGGGCGATGGCCCGGGGTTCTTTCGTTCCGTTAGGAGTGCAGGTCGCCGGCGAGGACTTCCCACACGCGGGGGGCCGGCGTGTCCAAGTCCGCGCGGGCCGGCGGGCGGGCGACGCGCTCGTCGAACCGCGCGCTGCCGCCCCGCTCGCTTGCCCCGCGGGCGGCGGCCGGCGTCGTGTCTTTGTTCGCCCAGATCAGGGCGGAGCCGCCGGCGATCAGCAAGGCCAGCGCGGGCAGGAAGACCCGCAGGGGGATGGACGGGGATCGGTCACGGTCGGGGGCGGGCCGCATGAGATCCTCAAACTGCTCGGGTTGTCAACCCGCGTGTTCGCCGAATTACCATATCAAGAATATCGTCACCGTTCTACGGGCCTTTGGCCCGGCCGGGGGCCGCCGCCGCGAGAATTCGCTTTATTGCCCCACTTGAGGAACCGCATGGCGCTCGTCGTCGAAAACCTGACCCGCAGCTTTCCCACGCGGGGCGGCGCGCTGAGCGTCCTGCGCGGCGTGTCCCTCACCATGAACGCCGGGGAGGCCGTCGCCGTCACCGGGCCGTCCGGGTCGGGGAAAAGCACGCTGCTGCAAATCATCGGCACGTTGGACGAACCCACCGCCGGCACGGTGACGCTCGACGGCGTCAACCCGTTCCAACTCCGCGAGGCCGAGCTGGCCGCCTTCCGCAACCGCAAGATCGGCTTCGTGTTTCAGGACCACCACCTGCTGCCGCAATGCACCGTCTTGGAAAACGTCCTCATCCCGACACTGGTGACACCGGGCCTTGACCGCGCCCAAACGGAACAAGCCGCCCGGCAACTGTTGGATCAGGTCGGCCTGGCCCAGCGCCTCGACCACCGCCCGGCCGAACTCTCCGGCGGCGAGCGCCAGCGCGTCGCCATCGCCCGCGCCCTGATCCTGAAGCCGCCGCTGTTGCTGGCCGACGAGCCGACCGGCAACCTCGACCGCAAGACGGCCCGCGAAATCGCCGATCTGTTGATGGCCCTGCACCGCGCGGCCAAGACGATCCTGATCGTCGTGACCCACAGCGCCGAACTGGCCGCGACCCTCCCCAAGCGGGCCGAGATGACCGACGGCCTGCTCGAATGGCAATCCTGAGAAACGACACCATGCTGAACGCCGACCAACTGCTCGCCCGCCTGTACGCCCTCCGCAAAGACTACGCGGACGACCCCGAGGACGAGACGTACCAAGCTCTGCACCATGCCTTCATGTTCGTCTCGTATCAAATGGCCGGCTTCCGCGAATACTTGGACAAGGAGCGGAAGAAGGGGGAGAAGGACGAAGCCCAGTAGCCGAGACGCCCCCGAACACGAAGAAGAGAAGATTTTTTAGCCACGGATCGAACACCGACGAAACACGGATAAAGGCAGAAAACCAAATCCGTTCCAAAACCGAAGACGGATAGAAAACACGATGAGACACGGACAAGACTTCTCGGCTTGTCTGTTCCGTGTCTCATCCGTGCCTTTTATCCGTCTTGGTTTTAGAAATGCCTTTGGTGCGTTGCCTTTATCCGTGTTTCGTCCGTGTTCGATCCGTGGCTAAAAATGTCTTTTTTGGCTTAAATCCCCTCCAGCCCGTGCGTCTCTAGCAACGCCCGATCACTTAACATCGCCACGCCGCCGTCCGCCACCACGCGCCCGCCATCGAGCAGCGACACCCGTGAACAGGTGTCGCGGATCATGGCCAAGTCGTGGGTGGCGATCACCATCGTGCCGGGCAGTGTGTTCAACAGGTTGATGAGGCCGCGGCGGCCGCGCGGGTCGAGCGAACTCGACGGCTCGTCCAGCAACAGCACGGCCGGGCGCATGGCCAACACGCCGGCCAAGGCCACGCGGCGCTTTTCGCCGGCCGACAAGTGGAATGCCACGCGGGTCTCGTGCCCGGTGAGGCTCACCGTCGCCAGCGCCTCGGCCACGCGGCGGTGAACGTCATCGGGCGGCAGGCCCAAATTCAGCGGGCCGAAGGCCACGTCTTCGCCGACGGTGGCCGAGAAGATTTGGTCGTCGCTGTTCTGGAACACCAGCCCGACGTGGCCGGGCAGTCGGCGCCGGTCGGCGGCCGACGCGGGGTCCATGCCGGCGACCGTGACCGTCCGCGGCGGCGGTTCCAGCACGCCGGTCAGGCACAAGAGCAGCGTCGTTTTGCCGGCCCCGTTCGGGCCGATGAGGCCGACCCGTTCCCCGGCGGCGACGCGGCACGTCACCGCGCGCAGGGCCTGGCGGCCGTCCGGGTAATCGAAACTTAAGTCGCGGACGTCGATCATCGGGCGACATCCCACGCGAGCAGCCCGCCGGCGACGGCCGCCCCGCCGAGGACCAGCGCCACGTCGGCGGCCGTCACGCGGACGGCCCCCATCGCACGGAACTGGCCGTCGAACCCCCGGCAGCGCATCGCCTGCCCGACGCGCTCGGCCCGCTCGTGCCCGCGCACCAACAGCGAGCCGACAGCCTGCCCGACCGTTTGCCGGCCGTGCCGGCCCATGCGGCCGCGGAAGCCGCGCGCCCGCAACGCGGTACGGGTGCGGCGCCACTCCTCGCGGAACAGGTGCGCGTACCGCCACGCCAGCGTGAACAAGTGAACGAAGAGACTCGGCGCCCCCAGCCGCCGGGCGGCGAGCGCGTGGGCCGCCAGCGGGGCGGCGGCCGCCAGCGCCGCGACGATCAACAGCAGGGAGAAGGTCTTCAACAGGAATACGCCGGCGAACAACAAGCCCCCCTCGGTGAGGACGACCGGCCCCCACGCCCAAAATTCCTCGCCCCGGCGAACCGTCCACGGCAACAGGGCCGCCACCGGAACCAGCGCGGCGGCCGCCCCCCGCCAGCGCAATCGCGGCCGTTCCACGAGCGCCAGCAACAGCGCCAACCCCGCGGCCGCGACGACGGGGGGCCAGTCGTGCAACAGCGACAGCGCGACGACGACCGGCCCGGCCGCGAGCAGCCGACAGCGGGCCTCGCGGCGGGCGAGCCATGTGGAACGCGGGGGCGAAACCTCGGCCGTCGGCGACATGCAGATGGGATATGAACCGCCCGGCGTAGTTCACCGCCGAAAGGCCGTCTTGGGCGGGAGTAACCAACCGCGCGGCGACTAGTTTTGGCGTTCGTTGGAGTCCCGGCTTCAGCCGGTCTTCGGCGGGCGGCCGCCGGACCCTGCGGACTCCCCTTCATGGCGGAAGTCCCGAAGACCGGCTGAAGCCGGGACTCCAACGAAAGCCACGACCCCCTTCATGGCGGAAGTCCCCAAGACCGGCTGAAGCCGGGACTCCAACGAAAGCCACGACCCTCGCCCGTGTGGGGCGGCCTCTCGCCCACAACCGCCTCGCGGCGGTGTTGCACGGGCCTACTTCGCCAACGTCTTCCCGCCCACTTCCAGCCCCAGCGCTTCGATCTTCCACTCGGCCGCCGCGGCGCCGGGGTCGGACTGTTCGCCGATGCCGACGGTGACGGCCAGTTCGCCGGCGCCGACGGCCTCGCGCAACTTGGGGTCCGTGAGGTCGATGCGAATCTCGCCGAACGGGCTTTCCGATTGGTGCAGCGCCGCCGGCGGCGCGCCGGCCGTGACCGTCAGCCGGCGGTCGGGGGCGCGGACGCGCAACACCAGCGTGGCCCGCTCGACGGCCAGCGGCAGGACGGACGGCGGCAGTTGGAAGCGGACCGTTTGCGTGATGGCGCTGGTGGACTCCGTCGTCAGGCGCACGCCGACCGGGCGGTACGGGACGAAGCCCGCGGGGACGGTCACGGCCGTCCCCGCGGGCGGCCGCTCGAACTCGACGGGCACGGAGAGCAACACCGTCCCCTGACGGCGTTCCCCGGCGGCGGCCATGATCGGCGTGGCCGTCGCGTCGGCCCACGCCAGGACGTGGGCACGGCCGGCCATGTGCCGCGGCACGGGGGCGAGCAGTTTTCGGTACACGCCTTGGCGCCGTTGTTGGCGGTCCGTCACTTCGCCGCCGGTCAGGAATTGGCCGGCCGCGAGTTCGTCGCCGGGCGCGACGGCGAAGTCCCCGGTTGTCGTCAGTCGCGGGGCGTACACGCTCCCCGACGGGGCGACAATCACCGCGTCTTCCAGGCCGGGGAAGTTGCCGACGGCGACCGTGCCGGTGACGCCAGCCGGCCCGAAGCGGGCGACGGCCGAGACCGGCCCGGTCGGCAGGGAGCCGCGGAACGCCCCGGTACGGATGCCGGCCGGCAGGGCGAGATTCTCCCACGCCCGCGCGTCGGAATCGGCCTGGACGAGTCGCCGCGGCTGGCCGTCCAGCCCCTCGGCGTTCAGGTCGAACAGGCCGCCGTCGGCGGCCGTCACGGTCACGGGGCCGGACGTCGGGCGGTACACGCCGGCGACGCCGGCGGCCGACGCCTCGCGGGCCGCGGGACTCACGTCGGCGACGGCGACCCACCCGACCGTCGGCGGGACGGCTTGGCGCGACGCCGTCCCGAGGGCGAAAAAGACCCCGGCCGCGACCGCGGCGGCGGCCGGCACGAGCCAGCCGATGACCTCCGGCCGGCGCGTGCGCCGCAGGGCGACGCCGAGGCCGACGACGGCGAAGACGAACGCCCCGAGGATCAGCGCGGCCGTTTGCCGCGTCGGGACGCGGTAGCCGATCTCGGCGGTGACGAGCGGCTCCAAGTCGGCGGGCGTCAGCCCCCCGGGCGCCGGCGGCGGGAACACGTCCAGCGCCAGCCGTTCGAGGGCCAACGACGGCGCGGGCATGTTGGCGCCCGGGCCGGCCACCGCCGCGGGCCGCGGGTCTTTCGCCGTCCGCGGGCGGCCCCACGCGCGGCCGCCGAGCGTGGTGACCAACACCTTGCCGCGCCCGAGCGGCTGCGTGAACGCCGCCGGCCAGCCGTCCGCGGTGAACAGCACGCGCTCCGGCCCGCCGACGCGCACGCGGGCCAAGGCCACCGGGGCCTCGAACTCGCGGACGGCCTCCTTCGCCGGGTCGTCCCCCGCCCGCGTGAGCCGGACGGCCGACAGGCTGGTGCGGTCGGCGACGGCGAAGCGGAAGTCGTCCCCCAAGATCGGGCCGACGGTCGCCGGGTCGGTGAGGTCGAGCATCACCCAGAGTGTGCCGCCCGCCTGCACCCAGCGCCGCAGCGCCCGCGCGCCGACGGGGTCGCCCGCCAGCCGGTCCCCCGCGACGACGAACAAATCGACGGCCTCGAGCGCGGCCGGGGCCGGCGGCAGGAAGCGGTCGGAGAACGTGGACACGTCTTCCGGCAGGCCCAGCGCGACGCGGAACAGCCGGGCGAACTGCGACGCCTGGAACGCGGCCGACTCCGGCCGGGCCATGACGTCCGGCGCGTCCGTGTTGGCCACCAAGTCGTCCGCCATGAGGACCGCGACGGGCTTGCCGTAGCGCACCAGCCGGCCGCGCAAGCGCTCGTCCCCGTCGGGCAGGACGACGGCGTCGGCGCCGCCGGTGCGGTCGATCAGTTGGAACTTGAGTTCGCGGGTATTCGTCGCCCCCTCGGCCGGGGCCGGGCCGAGCGGGAGCCACGACGAGAGGGCGCTGTCGGCCGGCACCCACACGTCCCGGCCGAACTGGGCGTCCGCCTGGCCGGCGTAAAACGCGAGGATGCGCGCCGCGCGCGGCCCGCCCGCGTTCACGACGGTGAACCGCAGGGCGTCCCACCGATTGGTGACCGTGGACCGCGGCCCGGGCGCCTGCATGCCGGCGAGTTTGAGCGGCGGGTCGCCCGCCGGCTGCCCGCCGGCGCCGGCGGCGGAGAGGGCGAGAACGACGGCGGCCAGCCGGAGAGGTGTCACCGGCGCTCCGATGCGGCGGGGGAGAGGTCGTCGGTTCGTTCTAGGCGGTTCATGGCGTGAGGCAACCTCACCGGGCGCCGCGGCGGCCGTGCCAGTGGCCGGTTTTTCGGCCTGAAGCGCCGATGAACATAGCCCAGTCCAAAAGGGCCGGGGACGCGCTGATAATCGGTCCTTCAGACCGAGGCCGTTCGATGGCCCATGTCCCAGCCCTTTCGGGCTGGGCTATACTAATCGGCCCTTCAGGCCGAAAGGCGATTCAATGACGAGTCACTCCTCCCCCAATTCCTTGAGCAGCCGTTTCGCCTCCCCGGAAATATCGTTCGCCTTCTTGGCCTGGCGGAACCACTCGGCAGCCTTCTTCGCGTCCATGTCCACGCCGCGGCCGTGCAAATGGCAGAACGCGAGGCAGATCATGCCGTTCGGGTCGCCGGCGTCGGCGGCTTGTTGGAACAGGGCGAGCGCCTTCGCGTCGTCCGCGTCCACGCCCGTGCCGTTCCAGTGGGCGGCCCCGAGCAGGCAGAGGGCCAGCGTGTCGCCCTTCTCGGCCGACAGGCGGAACAACGTGACGGCCTGCTTTTCGTCCTTCGGGACTTTTCCCGCGGCGGTTTCCCCGGTCATGGCTGACTCGGCCAATTCGTTGAGGACGTAGCAATGGCCGAGGTCGGCGGCCCGCAGCGCCCACTTGAGGGCCTCCTTGTCGTCCCGCGCGCCCCACCAGCCGCCCGCGTACCCGCTGCCGAGCCACGTCATTGCCTTCACGCATCCGGCGTCGCCGGCCCGGAGAAACCACTTCATGGCCGCGGCCTCGTCCTTGGGGACGCCGCCCCCGCCGGCGAGGCAGAACGCCAAGTCGCACATCGCCAGCGCGTCCCCGGCCTCGGCCGCCCGCCCGAACCACTTGACCGCCGCCTCGGCGTCCTTGCCCACGCCGGTGTTCAGGGCGACTCCCGTTAGCGTCATCGCCGTCGGCCGCCCCTCGGTCGCCAGCCGGAGCCATTCCGCTTGCCGCGCGACCGCGTCGGGAGCGCCCCGCCAATTCTTGGGGGGGAAGCAAATGCCGGTCGTGTGGGGCCGGGCGTATTCCTTGCCGAAGGACAGGAACTGCCGCTCGCACAGCAGGCCCCGCTCGTGGTCGCGGTGGTCCTTCGCCAGCCGCACCAAGTCGGCCGGCTGGACGACCCAGGCGCCGTCGTACTTGCGGCGCACCTCGGGGTACTGGTCCTTCAGCCCCTTGGAGACGGCGAAGACTTCCCGCTTGGTCTTGGCCCGCACACTCTCGAAGACGCCGTCGAGCGTCAGTTCGTCGTCGGCGTACTCGCCGCGCCACGCGGCCGTCAGGTGCTTGAAGAAGTAGCTCCCGGCCTTCGGGTCGAAGTACGTCTTTTGCCCGGCCTCGCAGGAGTACAGGGCGGCGATGCCGGCCGGCGGCGTCTCCGGCGAGGTGAGGTCGATCTTGTCCGCGGCCTGGCTGTCGGCCGGGAAGTCTTTCGGGTCGTTGCGGCACATGCCGGCGATCAGCAGTTTGCTCTTGGCCTTGCACGTCTCCAGCATGGGGTACAGCCCGCCGGGGCCGTCCATCGGGATCAGGTTTTTCTTCGTGTTCAAATCCGCGTCCAGCGGGCAAAAGTGGCTGGTCTTCTCGCCCTTGAAGTGGACCCCGTGCCCGTTCAAGACGACCACGACGGAGTCGGCCGCGTCGAGGAGGCCGAGCGCCCGGCCGAGTTCCGTGACGATCTCGTTCTTCTTGGGCACGAACCGGAACCCCGGATTCTTCTCGGCCGGCAACTTGTCGTGCAACACCCAGACGTTGGCCGGCTGATACCCCGTCGCCAACAACGCCCCGCGGAACCCCTCCACGTCCTTGACCGTGAACGGCAACGGCTTCAGCCCCGACGCCTCCTGGTAATCGCTCACGGCGATCAGGACGGCATACTTTTGGCCCGTCTCGGCCGCGGGGGCGAGGGCCGAGAAGGCGAAGAGGACGGTGAAGGCGAGGCAACGCATGAGGATTTCCCCGATGAACTCGACGTGGGCCAGCGACGACCGGGGCGAATTCCGTGCAGTGATTTTCGGACATTGCGGGGGGAGGCGCCAGCGAAAAAATCCGCCGCGGCGCCATCGTCGCTTTTCGCTCCGCGAAAAGTCGGGCCTTCGCCCCCGGGCGACCGGCTCCTCATGCGGGAAGCGTGACTTGTCGCGGGGCGAAAAGCGACGATGCTCACGCCCCAACCTTATTCGTCGCACACCGGGACGTACGTGACGACCGGGACTTGCACGTCCACTTCCACTTCGACGGTCCGGTACTTCGTCACGCACACTTTGTACGCCTTGCCGCAGTGGTCGTACTTCACGACTTCGACGGTGTACGGCACCTGCTTCTCGACGCAGACCGTGACCGTCTTGTAGGTCACGACCTTCTTGTACTCGGTGGCCGAGGCCGAGCCGGTGAACAGGGCCAAGACCGCCGCCAAGGTGATGAACTTTTTCATGGTCGCTCTTCCGTTTCCCGCGTGGGGAGTGTGTTGTTGGTTACGGAAGGCAGAACGAGGACGGGCGGGGAATCTTCTTTGGGAATTGTGAAAAAACTGGCGACCCCATCGCGGAGAGCAGGAAATTTGCCTTACTTCAGGCCCATCTGTGTCAACCGTTGTTGGGAGAAGGCGTCGCCCTGTTTGGCCGCTTTGCGGTACCACTCGACGGCGGCCGTCAGGTCTTGGGGGACGCCGTAGCCCCGTTCGAGCTTGTCCGCGTAGCTCCGCATGGCGACCGGCTCCCCGGCCTCGGCCGCTTGCCGGTACCATGTGGTCGCCTTGGTGGCGTCGAGCGCCACGCCGATGCCGTACGTGTAACAGTAGCCGAGATTGGTCTTCGCCGCGACGTTGCCCAGGCCGGCCGCCTTGAGGTATTGAGCCACGGCCGCCGTCTCGTCCTTGTCGGCGCCCAAGCCTTTTTCGAGGAGGTAGCCGAGGCCGTGCATCGCGGCGCCGTCCCCCGCGTCGGCGGCCTTGCGGAGCCACTCGACGGCCGGCTTGTAATCTTGGGCCACGCCGAGGCCGTGCTGGTAAGCGACCCCGAGTTGCCTCATGCCGTTGACGTCGCCGGCGGCGGCGGCCTTGCGAAACCACTCGACGGCCGCCTTCTCGTCCTTGGTCACGCCGAAACCGGTCTGGAGAACGGCCCCGTAGCGCGTCATGCCGGCCGCGTCCCCGCCGGCGGCGGCCTTGCGGTACCAGTCCGCGGCGGCCGTCGGGTCTTTCGCGGCCCCGGTCCCGGTCTCGTGGAGAATTCCCATGTACGTCATGGCGAAGGTGTTGCCCAAGTCGGCGGCCTTGCGGTACCAGTCGGCGGCGGCCGTCTCGTCCTTGGCCGTGCCGATGCCGTTCAGGAGGCAATACCCGAGGTTGGTCATCCCGAAGGCGTCGCCGGTCTCGGCCGCCTTGCGGTACCACTCGACGGCCACCGTCGGGTCTTTGGGGACGCCCGTCCCGTGTTGCGCGAAAGCGCCCAGTTTCGTCATCGCCGCCGGCCACCCGAGGGCGGCGGCCTTCCGGTGCCACGCCACCGCCGCGACTTGGTCTTTCAGGGTGAGTTCGTACAGCAGGGCCAAGTTGAACGCGGCCGGCACATGGCCCGCGTCGAGGGCCTTTTGGTACCACTCCGCGGCGGCGGCCGCATCCTTCGCCCCGCCGAAGCCGTGATCGTGGCACGAGCCGATCTGGTTCATCGCCCCCGCGTCCCCGCGGTCGGCGGCCTTGCGGAACCACGCCATCGCCAGGACGCTGTCGCCGGGCTGCCCGCTGAGGCGGTGGCGGGCGCCGAGCATCGTCATCGCCGGGGCGAACCCGAGGTCGGCGGCCTTGCGGACCCACTCCGCGCCTTCACGGTCGTCTGGCGGCGCGCCCGCCCCGTTCATGAGGCACACGGCGGTCAACAGCATGGCCGTGGCGTTGCCGGCCTTGGCCAGCCGCTGCCAGTCGTCAAATCGCTTCGGGCCGGCCTGCGTGAGCCACTTCTGCCCGGCGAAGAAGGCCGGCGCGCGGGTCGCCGCCACATACTCCCGGAACTCGGCCGCCAGCCGGCTGACCGGCACCCGCCACTCCTCCTTGTACTCCCGCTTCACCTCCGGCACTTGGGCCTCGCCGAACGCCGTGTCCGCGTCGGCCTTCGTGCGCGTGGACACCTCGCGGAAGAAGTCTTCGATGGTCGAGCGCTGTTCGCCCTTGGCGTACTCGCCGCGCCAGGCCCGCGTGACGTGGTCGAAGAAGATGCCGGCCTGCTTTTTCGGGTCGTAGTAACTCTTTTGCCCGGCCCGGCACGAGTAGATGGCCGCGACCCCCTCGGGGACAATCTCCGGGGCCGCGTCGTCCAAGTCGATCTTCTCGGCCGCCAGCGCCCGGTTCGAACTCGGGTCGTTGCGGCAGGCATTCACGATCATCAGTTTCCGCTTGGCCTTGCACGCCTTGAGTTGGTCGAACAACCCCTCCTTGCCTTCGAAGGGGATCAGCGTGGTCTTGTCTTTGAGGTCGGCGTCCAGCGGGCAGAAGAACCCGGTCGGGTCGTCCTTGAAGTGGACGCCGTGGCCGGACAGGGCGACGATCATAGTGTCTTCGGGCTTCAGCCCGTTGAGCAGCGTGGCGAACTCCTTGAGGATTTTCTTCTTCTCCGGGAGGAAGCGGATGCCCTGCTTGTCGTGCAGCATCTTGATGTGGTCGGCTTCGAAGCCCGTCTCCAACAGGGCCTGCCGGAACTGGTCAATGTCGTTCACCGTGTACGGCAACGGCTTGAGTTGTGTTTCCGAATACCCGGAACACCCGACGAGGAACGCGTACTGCGTCCCCTTCTTCTCTTGGGCGACGGCGGCGAGTGGCAACAACAGCGTGACGACTAAGGAGCGAATCATGGGGGCACCCCGCCGACGGGTTTCGGGCACGGGAAGGGAAACGACGAGTCGGGCGAATTCTTCCCTTCGATTTTCGGACATCGCGGGGGGGAATGCCAGTGGAAATCTCGCGGGGCCGGAAAGTCGCCGGTCACTCTTGGCCCGAGTCCTTCAAGACTTTTTGGGCGGCCTTGTCCCCGAGGGCGGCGGCCTTGCGGTACCACGCGAGCGCCTGCGCCGCGTCTTTTTCCACCCCCGTGCCGTCCTCGTAGCACACGCCGAGCGAGAACATCCCCAAGGCGTCTCCCCGGGCGGCGGCCTTCTCGTACCAGGAGACGGCCACATTCACGTCCTTTTCGACCCCCGTGCCGGTGTGGTAACAATAGCCGAGGTTGTTCATCGCCCGGCCGTCCCCGAGGGCGGCGGCCTTCCGAAACCAGTCGGCCCCCCGCGTCTTGTCCTTCTCCACGCCGGCGGCGCCGTTGATGTAGAAAACGGCGAGGCGGTTCATCGCCTCCACGTCGCCGAGGGCGGCGGCCTTGCGGAACCAGTCGGCCGCCCGCTCTTGGTCCTTCTCCGCCCCGGCCCCCGCGTCCAGGCAACGCCCGGTTAGCATCATGGCCGCGGCGATGCCCCCCTCGGCCAGCCGGCGCCATTCTTTGGACCGGCCCGGGGCGATCGCTTTCAGCCATCCGTCCCCGTTGTCCGGCGACTTGCGGGCGGCCGCGTAGTCCTTGTTCTCGGCGGCGAACTGGCTGGCGGGGACCGGCCACTCTTCCTTGTACTCGCGCTTCACCTCCGGCACTTGGGCTTCCCCGTAGGTCTTGTCCGCGTCCAACTTGGTGCGCAGGCCGACTTCCCGGAAGAAGTCTTCGATGGTCGAGTGTTTGCGGTCGGGGGCGTACTCGCCGCGCCACGCCTTGGTGACGTGGTCGAAGAAGATGCCCTGTTGCCGCTTGGGGTCGAAATAACTCTTCTGCCCTTCCCGGCACGAGTAGATGGCGGCGATCCCCTCGGGGACCACTTCCGGGGCCGCGTCGTCCAAGTCGATCTTCTCGGCCGCTTGGGCGCGGTCCGACGCGGGGTCGTTGCGGCAGGCGTTGACGATCAACAGTTTCCGCTTGGCTTTGCACGCTTTCAACGTGTCGAACAAGCCCCCCTTGCCCTCGAACGGGATGAGCGTGGCCTTGTCTTTGAGGTCGGCGTCGAGTGGGCAGAAGTACCCGGTCGGGTCGTTCTTGAAGTGGACCCCGTGGCCGGACAGGGCGACCACCACCGTGTCGTCCGGGTTCAGCCCGGCGAGCAGGGTGCCGAGTTCCTTCTGGATCTTCCGCTGCTCCGGCAGGAACCGGGCGGCTTGCTTGTCGGTCAGCGTCTTGATGCGGTCGGCCTCGAACCCCGTCTCCAACAGGGCCAAGCGGAACTGCTCGATGTCGTTCACCGCGTACGGCAACGGCTTGAGTTGCGACTCCGCGTACCCGGAACACCCCACGAGAAAGGCGTATTGCGTCCCCTTCTTGTCTTGGGCGACGGCGGCGAGCGGCAGGAACAGGAAGACGGCAAGAAGGCGGCGCATGAGAACACTCCATCAATCACCGGGCGGGCGCGGCGGCGAAATACGGCCGCGGCCTACGGCGAATAGCCCAGCCGCGCCAGGGCGTCTTGGGCGTACTTGTCCCCGAGTTTGGCGGCTTTGCGGTACCACTCGGCCGCCTGTTGGGCGTCCCGCGCCACCCCCAACCCGGCCTCATAACAATAGCCGATTTGGCGCGTCCCCACCGGCTCCCCGAGGTCGGCGGATTTGTGGAAGTAATTGAGCGCTTCCCGCTCGTCTTTCCCCACGCCCCGGCCTTCTCGGTAGCACAGGCCGAGGTTGGTCATCGCCATCGGGTTCCCGGCGGCGACGGCCTTGCGGTACCACTCGACCGCCTGACCCTCGTCCTTCGTCACCCCCGCCCCGTGCTCGCAGCAATACCCCAGGCTGTAGAGGGCGCCCGGCTCCCCGAGCGCGGCGGCCTTGCGGAGCCACTCGATCGCCTGCGCGTCGTCCTTCGCCACGCCCCGGCCGACGCGGTAGCACTGGCCGAGGTTGGTCATCGCCAGACTGACCCCCTGGTCGGCCGACTTCCGATACCACGCGATGGCCGCCGTCTCGTCCTTGTCCACGCCCAGGCCGGTGGCCAGGGAATACCCGTAATTGTTCATCGCCGCGGGCACGCCGAGGTCGGCCGCCAGCCGGTACCACTCGACGGCTTGCTTGATATCCTTGCCCACCCCGCGGCCGTTGAAATAGCAGACGCCGAGGTTGTTCATCGCCGGGCCGTGGCCGCGCCCGGCGGCCTTCCGGAACCACTCGACGGCCGCCGTCTCGTCTTTCGGCGTCCCCGCCCCGGTCATCAGGCACCGGGCGGTCAACTGCATGCCCATGACGTTGCCCCCCTCGGCCAGCCGGCGCCATTCGCGGAGCCGGGCCGGGGAAACTTGCTTCGTCCACTTGTCCAAACTCGCCGGCGACTTGGCGGCGGCCTCAGACTCCCGAAACTCGGCGACGATCGCGCTGACGGGCACGCGCCACTCCTCCTTGTACTCCCGCTTCACCTCGGGGACCTGGGCCTCGCCGTAGGTCTTGTCCACGTCGGCCTTCGTCCGCGTGGACACCTCGCGGAAGAAGGCTTCAATGTCCGTGGTCTTCCCGGCGTCGGCGTACTCGCCGCGCCACGCCCGGGTGACGTGGTCGAAGAAGATGCCGCCGTGGCGCTTCGGGTCGTAGTAACTCTTTTGCCCGGCCTTGCACGAGTAGATGGCGGCGATGCCCTCCGGCACGGCGGCGGCGAAGTCGTCCAAGTCGATCTTCTCGGCCGCCTGCGCCCGCTTGCCGGGGATGTCCCGCACGTCCCGGCAGGCGTTCACGATCAGCAGCTTGCGCTTCGCCGGGCACGCCTTGAGCTGCTCGAACAGCCCGCCCTTGCCGTCGAGCGGGATCAACGTCGCCTTGTCTTCCAGGTCCGCGTCCAGCGGGCAGAAGTAGGACACGCCTTCCTTCTTGAGTTGCACGCCGTGGCCGGACAGGGCGACGATCACGGTGTCTTCCGGCTTGAGGCCGTCGAGCAGCGTGGCGAACTCCTTGACGATCTTCGCCCGCTCGGACTGGAACCGGCGGTCCTGCTTGTCGTGCAGCATCTTGATGTGGTCGGCCTCGAACCCCGTTTCGAGCAGGGCCTGCCGGAACTGTTCCACGTCGTTCACCGTGTACGGCAGCGGCGTCAACTTGGCCTCCGCGTACCCGGAGCAGCCGACGAGGAAGGCGTACTGCGTCCCCTTCGCCTCCTGGGCGACGGCGGCGAGCGGCAACAACAGCAGGACGACTAAGGAGCGGATCATGGGGGCACCCCGCCGACGGATTTAGGACACGGGAAGGGAAACGACGAGTCGGGCGAATTCTTCCCTTCGATTTTCGGACATTCCGGGGGGGAATGCCAGTGGAAAAGTGAAACCGCCGCGAGGCGGCCTTGGGCGAGTCGACAAAGCCAATCAGGCGACGGCCGGGTTTCGGCTTTCGTTGGAGTCCCGGCTTCAGCCGGTCTTCGGCGGATGGCCTGTCTATCAGTTCCTCAACAGGTGCAGTAAATTTATCAGCAAGTTCGGCTGGTACATATACTATTACTTACTCTTATGCTGCCACAGGTTGTGGCCCAGCGGGTTCAAGTACAACAACTCTGGTTATTAATCCACTTACAATTCCAACATTGGGTTTTACATACCCTACTGTGTGTAAGGATGCAGACACAGCGG
>JAYTTY010000530.1:0-4025 GCA_043744795.1 Zavarzinella sp.
GGCCTGACGGCCCTCGGCTCACCAAGAAGACCGGCCTGACGGCCCTCGGCTCACCAAGAAGACCGGCCTGACGGCCCTCGGCTCACCAAGAAGACCGGCCTGACGGCCCTCGGCTCACTCAGAAGACGGACTCAGAAGCGGCTCACTCCGCCGGCCGGCGGCGAATCGCGCTTGCCGCGCGTCGTACTCGTTCAAGACCCATTGCCACGCGGGCGAACACCACACCGCCAGCGGACGCGGCTGTTTCCGCACCGTGTACACAATCCCGGCCCGGACGGCTTTCTCGTCTTTCCGCGTCCGGGCCGACCCGTTGACCGTCCAGAACGTCCCGTTCGGCGGGAGGGGGCGGCGCTTCATCACGGCCCGCGTGGCCCAGCTCTTCAACGTTTCCCGCGTCTTGTCTTGGTCCGCGGCGGCCGGCGTGCCGACAAGAATGTGGGTGTGGTTGAACATCACGCTGGCCGCGACGAGTTCCCATTCGCGGATGCGGGCCGTCTCCATGAATTGAGCAGTCATGGCCGCCGCGTCGGCCGGCGTCAGGGCCACGGGCGGCCCCGTCATGCGGCCCCGCACCCACTCCTCCAACCGCGGCAGATTGGCGTCGGAGGGCGTCGCGTAAGCGTTGTGTGTTTCTTGTCGCCCGCCCGCCACGCGGACATTGCCGACGAAACCGCGCTTGCTGCCCGGCAGCCATGTCCCGTAAGTGGTCCAGGTTATCAGCCAGTACGTGTCCATGCGGGGTGTCTCCCGTGGGTCGGCGCCACCCGGCGGCTTACGCCGCTCGGCTCACGTTTTGTCGTTGTATGCGTGCCTGTCGGCGAGAGTACCAAACGTCAAATTTCCGAGTGAGCCGACCGCCGTGAGGCGGCGGGTGGCCGAGTGAGCCGACCGCCGTGAGGCGGCGGGTGGCGCCGACGCGGGGAGGTTCACCCGGCGGCTTACGCCGCTCGGCTCACTTTTGTCACTGGATGCGTGCCTGTCGGGAATCGCCCCAAATGCCCCGTCCGCTCGTTTTCAACTTGGCCGTCCGGGTATATTGATGATTCCCCCTCTCCCCGACGACCCGACGCGAATGGCCGACCCTCCCGGCCGTGGGACAGGAATCATGAGCGCTGACGCCCCGAAGCCAGGCTCGGCCTTGCCGTCCGTGTGGGTGATCGACGACTACGCCGACGCGGCCGAGTCGCTGGCGATGGTGCTGCGCGCGTGCGGGTATGCCGTGTCGGTGGCGCGGTCGGGCCGAGAGGCCCTCGTGCTGGCCCCGTTGCCGGACGCCGTGATTCTGGAACTGCGGTTGCGGGACGCGGACGGCTGCGACCTTGTGAAGTCGCTGCGGGCGCGGGTCGGCGGCGACCACTCGTCGTTCATTGCCGTCACGACCTGCGGCCGGCCCGAAGACATCGCCCGGTCGAAGGCGGCCGGCATCATCGCCCACTTGGTCAAGCCCGCGGAGGTCCGGGACGTGTTGTCGGCCTTGGGCGGCGTCAGGCGGGAAATGTCTGCGCGAACTTGATTAACGATTCCGGGTCGGCCGGCTTGACCAAGTGGGCCGTGAAGCCGGCGGCGGCCGTCCGCCGGAAATCCTCCTCGCCGCTCATGGCCGTCAGGGCGACGAGCGTCATCGGGCGCTCGGGCGCCAACGCGCGGAGCCGGACCGCCAATTCGTCCCCCTCCATCCCCGGCATGTTCAAGTCGATGAAGCACAAGTCCGGCAACGTCTCCCGGGCGGCTTGGAGGGCTTCTTGCCCGCCGTAACAGGCGTGGGCGTCGAAGCCGCACACGCGCAGGAGCAAGGCGCAGGTGTCGGATACGTCGTGGTTGTCGTCCACGCACAGGATGCGGGGGCACGCGGGCGGCGTGTCGGCGGCGGGAGGACTGGCCACGAAATTGCTCCCGCGGAGTGGATACGCGGTAGGCGGTGAGGGAAAGCCGAAGTAGGCCAAACCCAATTTCTCGCACTTTTCATACCGACCACGCAAAATCCTGACAAGGACTGGCAGTGTATTCCCTGACAAGCGGCGTTTCATGGGCGTCGGCTGCAAACTTCCTTCTTGTGCCGATCACTTTCCCAACGGCGAGGCGAACTCATGGCCCGGGAAGGGCGCATCTTGTGGGAAGCAAGTCGCGCAAGTTGGGAGCCGGCCGACACATTGACCCCAATCTTGCCGGCCTTGCCCAGTCCACTTGGGCTTGGCGGGGATTCGGGGAAATGGTACAGGCGGGGGAAGTGTGCGGAAGTCGGGCCACGGACGGCGGGGTGAACCATGACCGATTCTTTGCGGCTGACGCTCGTCGTCAGCCTGCTCGCGTATGGCGTGACCGTCGCCCAAGGGCCGTTCCAGTCGGCGGAGCCGCCGTTCGCCGGGAAGGACACCACGCCGGACGTGCTGCCGGCCGCCGTGCGCGGCGGGTACGACCCGGACGAGCCGGAGCGCGTCAAGTCGACCCAGTTCACCACGCCCGGCATGGCCACCAGTCCGGCCCCGTTGCCGGGCACGGTGAACGTGATGCCCGCGACCGGCGCCGTGGAAATCCTGGCCCCGGCCGGTGACTTGCCGACGCCCTTGGTGACGCTCAACATCGAGGGGGCCGACGTGTCCCCGAGCGGGCAGGCCGTCGTCTACAAGCTGGTGGTGCGCAACAATTCGCGGGCCAAGGCCCATCATGTCGTCGTGAAGGTCACGCCGCCGAAGGACGCGGAGAAGGTGAAGGCCGACCCGCCCGCCACCGCCGACGAGGCCGAGACCCGTTGGGAGCTGAAGACCTTGGAGCCGGGGCAGTCCCGCACCATCGAGGTCGTGTACAAGCCGAAGGCCGCCGCGGACGAGGTCCGCATCCAGGCCCGCGTGCAGTACGACTTCGGCCGCGGCATGGTCACGCGCGTGTCGGCGCCGGCCGTCAGCGTCAAGATGGAGGGGCCGGAGCGCGTCGTCGTCGGGGACGTTTCGACGTACAAGATCGTCGTGACCAACACCGGCAAGGTGACGGTCCGCGACTTGGAAGTGAAGGAGTTGCTGGCCAAGGGCTTGGTGTACGAGGACCGCGAAATGAGCCGCGGCACGGCGGACGGCAAGCTGATGTCCGCCATCGACCCCAAGAGCGGCGAGCGCACGTGGGCCATCTCGGCGCTGGCCCCCGGCCAGACGCGGACATTGGAGTACCGCGTGAAGGCCAAGGAGACCGGCAAGCTGACGAGCGTGGTCAAGGTGACGGGCGCGGACATCCTGAAGCAGGCCACCATTGAAACCGACGTGCTGACGGCCAACCTGCAACTGGAAGCCGTCGGCCCGGCGGCCGAGAAGGGGATGGTCGGCCAGGCGGCCGGGTACCGCATCACCATCGCCAACCGCGGGACGGCCGAGTTGAAGAACGTGTGCATCCGCTGCCAGTTCCCGCCGGACATGAAGCCGACGCGGGCGACGAACAGCGGCCAGTCGTTCCGCGACAGCGTGCAGTGGATCTTCGAGAAGCTCGGGCCGGGGGACGTGAAGGAAGTGAACGTCTCCCTCAGCACCGGCACGCCCGGCGCCCGCACCGTGCAGTTCGCCGCCAAGGCCGACAAGGGGCCGGAGCAGAAGGCTGTCGTGAAGACCGAGTTCGCCGGCGTCGCCGCCCTCGGGTGGGACACGGACGTGCCCGGCGCCGCCAGCGTCGGCAAGTCAATCACCTACAAGGTGACGGTCTCCAACACCGGCAGCGCCGCCGCCAAGAAGGTGCAGTTGAAGCTGGACCTGCCCGCGAATGTGGACTTCGTGACCAGTTCCCCGGACTCCTCCAAGGGTGTGGGCGCCAACTCCAAGCAGATCATCTTCCAGCCCTACGACATCCCGGCCGGCAAAAAGACGACGTTCACCGTCGAAGTGAAAGCCCGCAGCGCCGGCGAGGCCCGCGTGATCTTCCAACTGACCGGCGACGGCGTCGGCCCCGACGGCGCCGAGCACCGCAACTCGACGACCGTCACCGGCTTCGACACCCGCAGCCCGAACGGCCCGCCGCCGAAGATCGACCCGACGAAGATCAGCATG
>JAYTTY010000531.1:0-15869 GCA_043744795.1 Zavarzinella sp.
GCTTCAGCCGGTCTTCGGCGGCGACTGGAAACCGACTTGGGGAGCATTCGTGGGCGAGAGGCCCGAAGACCGGCTGAAGCCGGGACTCCAACGAAACCAACAGCCAGTTCCGGCGTGAGGCACACCGTCTTCTGGAACCGTCACTAACCCCCGATAGTCCTTTCATGGCCAACGCCGTCTTCTTAATCGCCAAGCGAGAGATCCGCGACCTGTTGCGAGACCGCCGCACCCTGATGATTGTCGTGCTGCTCCCGGCGCTGCTCTACCCGGCGTTCATTCTCGTCGGGCTGGGGTTCGCCGCGTCGCTGATGGACCAGAAGACCGTCATCGGCGTGGCCGGGGCCGAACACTTGCCGGCGCTGAAGCCGCACCCGGAAGCGCTGCTCGTCGGCGGGGCGTACATCGTCGAAGTCGAGCGCCGCGTGGACGACCCGGCCCTGTTGGACGAGGGGCAGTTCCGCACGCGCTACGTCTCCCGCAAAGCCGGGCAGACCATCCTGCAAGTGGCCCTGTTGACGGAAGACCCGGACGAGGCCGTCAAGGCCCGCAAGGTGGACGCGGCCATCGTCATCCCTTCCAATGTGATGACGGAACTGGACGCCGGCCGGCAGCCGGAAATCCGCGTGCTGGGCCGGGAGGGGGACGAGACGTCCAAGCTGGCCGTCAAGCGCGTCGAGGACATCCTGAACAACTGGGCCGAGGACATGCGCACGGTGCGGTTCGCCCGCCGCGGCCTGCCCATCGACTTCGACCGGCCGCTGAAGATCACCACGCCCGACGCCGGGAAAAGCACGGAGGTGAAGACCGCCGACGAACTGCGGGACGTGCTGATTAAGTTCCTGCCGTTCCTCTTGGTGATGTGGACGATGGCCGGGGCCGTGCATCCCGCCATCGACCTGACGGCCGGCGAGAAGGAGCGCGGCACGATGGAGACGCTGCTCGTCTGCCCGGCCAGCCGGCGGGCCATCGTGGCGGGGAAGTTCCTCGCCGTGTTCGCGTTCAGCTACGGGTCGGCCCTGTGGAACCTGATGTGGATGGCGGCCGGCGCCCTCACCATCGGCACGTTTCTGTCCGGGCCGATCGTCTCCCTCGGCGGCTTGGCGTGGGCCGTGCTGTTGGCGATCCCGCTGGCGGCCCTGTTCAGCTCGCTGTCCGTCGGCCTGGGCGTGTTCGCCCGGTCCACGAAGGAGGGGCAGTATTACCTGTTGCCCATCATGCTCGCCACGCTGCCCCTGAGCCTGTACGCCATGACGCCCGGCGTGAAGCTGACGCCCGCCCTCAGCGCCATCCCGATCTCGGGCCTGTCGATGATCCTGCAAAACCTGTTGGCCGTCTCCGGCGAGCCGATCTCGGCCCTCAGTTGGCTCCTCGGCGTCGGCTCCCTGTTGGCGTGCGTCGGCCTCGCCCTCGCGTGGGCCGCGTGGCAGTTCCAGCGCGAAAGCGTCCTCTTCCGCGGCGAGACCGGCCTGACGCTGCGCGGGTGGTGGAAGACGCTGATGAGCCGGGCCGACGAAGATGAGACTTCTTGAGGCGACCCGTGCCGTCAGATGACCGACAGTTTTTTCTGCGAGACTCTCCATGATCCGAAACATCCTTTTCGCGGCGATGACCTTTTCTGCCGCCACCCGAGCCGCCGAGTCGCCGTTCCCCGTGGAAGAACTTCCCGCGGACGCGAAGGCGGCCAAGGTCGTCCTGATCGCCGGGACGAACTTCTACAAGCCGGGGGAGCACGACTACGTCGCCGCCTGCCGGGCGATGGCCGACCTGTTGAAACAAACGCCGGGCGTGGCGCCCGTCCTCGCGCTCGACTGGCCGAAGAAGCCGGAGACGCTGGCCGGGGCGAAGGCCGTGCTGTTCCTCTCCGACGGGGCCGAGAAGCACGCCTTGCTGAAAGGCGAACGATTCGCGGAGATCACCAAACTCGCCGACGCGGGAACGGGGTTGGTCTTCCTGCACCAGACCGTGGACTTCCCCAAAGACTTCCTCGCCCGCGGCGTCGCCCTCACCGGCGGCGTGTGGGAGAAGGGGACATCGCAGCGCGCCCATTGGGTGACGACGTTTGACACCGCCCCGGCCCACGCGATCGGCAACGGCTTCCAGCCCTTCAAGATCGACGACGGCTGGCTGTACCAGTTAAAATTCGCCGAGGGTAAGAAGGGCGTGACCCCGCTGCTTCTGACGGTGTCCCCGAAGGCCGGCGAGGGCAAGCCCGGCGACGGCGCCATCGTCGGCTGGGCCTACGACCGGCCCGCCGGCGGCCGGGCGTTCTGCTTCACCGGCGGCCACTTGCACGCGAGCCTCGCCGAAGAAGGCTACCGCCGCTTCCTCGTCAACGGCATTCTCTGGAGTGCCGGCGTCGAGATTCCGAAAGCCGGCGCCGCGGTGAAGTTGGCCGCGGCCGATGTGCCGACGTATTTGACGCCGACCCCGGCGAAGAAGTGACGGATACCGCCGTCAGGCGGTCGCGTTGGAGTCCCGCTTTTCAGCGGTCTTGGAACGGTCGCCCACAAGGCCCGTGAGGACCGAGTCTTCGAGGGTCCGACCCCGTGGGCGAACGGCCGTCACCCACAAAGGCGAACCCTCGAAGACTCGGTTCGCCAGCCTCCCGCGGCGGGACGGGCACAGACCGCTTAAAAGCGGGACTCCAACGCGACCGCCTCGCGGCGGCAATCACGGGCCGGCCGGGGAACCATCCCCCGCGCCCGCCCGTCTGAGTCGGTAGCCCGTCTCCCTATCGAGAACCATTCCCATGAATCAGTTTCTCATTCTGTTCGGCCTCGGCCTATTCGCCTTCAGCGCGACCGCCCAAGAGGCGAAGAAAGACGAGTCGGACGCCGAGCGATTGAGCGGGGCGTGGGTCGTCGAATCCGTCCGCGTCAACGGGCGGGACGACATCCCGACCTACCACGCGTGGGTGGACTCGGCGTTCACGTTCGAAGACGGCCTTCTGCGCTTCCCGTACTTGCCCGGCGGCGGCAAGGGCAACGCCTTCAAGATCGACCCGGCCGCGGCGCCGAAGCAACTCGACGTGGAACTGCTCAAGGCGCCGTTGGACGGCAAGAAGACGCCCGGCTTCCTGCGGGCCATCTACAAGTTCGACGGCGACCGCCTGCGGGTGACGCTCGGCGTCGCCAACGAAGAGGACCGCCCCGACTCCTTCGACCATTCGGCGACCGGCCCGCCGTTTCTGCACGTCAAACTGCGCCGCCCCGGCCTCGTGGGCGACTCCCTGAAAGCGGTCCCGCCCGTCGCCGGCCCGGCCGTCAAGGTGCGGGCGCTGCGACAGGAACGCCTAAAGGCGCTGCGGTTGGCCGCCGAAAATGCCATGACGCGGTACGAGGCCGACCAACTGACGATGCCGGAACTGATCGCCTTGGACGAAGCGGTGTACGCCGCCGAGCGCGACTTGATGGCCGACTCCGACGACCGGGCCGACCTGCTCGACCGCCGCATTCGCCGGCTCAAAGCGCACGAGGAGCGCTTGGCCACCCTCGCCGAGACCGGGGCCGCCCCGGCGCCCGACCAAGCCCTCATGAAGGCCGCCCGCTTGGCCGCCGAGATCGAGCGGGAATTGGCGCGGATCGGGAAGTGATCCCGGACCACCATTTTCCCAACCCTACTTGCGTCCGCGGCTGCATGCCGGTATCGTCACGGCGATGAACTTGCTCGTGCCCGAGATTTTGCAGGAGGGCCGCGGCCTGTCCCACGCCGTCAGTGGGGCGGCGGCCGTCCTGGGCCTCGCGCTGTGGCTGTTCGGCTGGCGCGGCCACCGCTTCTGGATCGTCGTCGGCGTCACCGTGGCCGGCGGGCTGTACGGCCTGTCGGCCGGGCAGGCCACCGGCGTCAACATGGTCGCCCTCGGCGTCATGCTGGCCCTGTGCGCGGGGCTGTTGGCCTTGGAACTGGCCCGCGTGTTCGCCTTCCTCGCGGCGGGCACGGCGGTGTGGCTCACGGCCGGCGCCCTGTTCCCGCAGGGCCGGGAAATGTGGCTGGTGTTCCTGGCCGGCGGGCTGGTCGGCATTCTCTTCTACCGCCTGTGGACGATGGCCCTCACCAGTTTTCTCGGGACA
This sequence comes from Zavarzinella sp., assembly GCA_043744795.1. Taxonomy (GTDB): domain Bacteria; phylum Planctomycetota; class Planctomycetia; order Gemmatales; family Gemmataceae; genus Zavarzinella. Next base: position 4,071 of record JAYTTY010000531.1, read on the forward strand.
TTGCTGGCCGCGCATGCGATACTGATTCTGACCGGCGAGACGACGACGTTCGACGCCGCGCCGTGGGCGCGGGAACACCGCGTGGCCCTGAACATCGGCGTCGGCCTCGTCAGCGCGATGGGCCTGGCCCTGCAAGGGGCGCAACTGCGGTGGAAGACGCCCGACGGCGGGGAGACGGGCGTTGACGGCAAGAAAAAAGAGAAGCTCCCGAAAGACATGCAGGCGTTGAAAGACGCCTTTTCCAAACCGGCCAAGTAACGGACCCGTGTCATGCCCCGGATGTCGCGCCTGCTGACCGTCGCCGCCGTTTTGGCCCTCTCGTTCGAAGCGACGGCTCAACAGCCGTTGACCCCGGCGCCGGCCCCGGCTGGCTCGTCCGCCGCGACGAACTCGGCGGACGACACGTCCGTCACGCGAGGCACGACGGCGGACCCGGCCGCGCCGTCCGGACCCCAGCAGCCGGTGCTCGCGTACTTTCTGGCGCTCGCCGGCGTCGGCGGGTCACTACTGATCGTCTGCGCGCCGGCCCGCAAGAAATAGCCCCGTCATGCCTACCGTCGCCGACTTCTGCCGGTATTTCGACGCCGTCACGCCGTTGGCGCTGGCGGCCGAGTGGGACAACGTCGGCCTGTTGCTCGGGGACCGCGCCGCGGCTGTGCACCGGGCGATCACTTGCCTGACCGTGACGCGGGCCGTCGTGGCCGAGGCGGTCGCGGCAAAGGCGACTCTGATCGTCAGCCACCACCCCATTTTGTTCCGCGGGGTCAAGAACCTCTCGTGCGACTCGCCGGACGGCCGCTTGTTGCTGCCCCTGCTCAAGGGCGGCGTGGCGGTCTATTCCCCGCACACGGCGTTCGACAACGCGGCCGGCGGCATCAACGCCCAACTCGCCGAGGCTCTGAACCTGACGGCCGTTCGCCCGCTCCGCCGCCGCGACGCGGAGCGCCGTTGCAAGGTCGTCGTGTTCACGCCCGCGGAGGACGTGCCCGCCGTCTCGGCCGCGATGTTCCAAGCCGGCGCCGGGGTCATCGGTAATTACCGCGAGTGCAGTTTCCGCCTGCCGGGGACCGGGACGTTCTTCGGCACGGAGAACGCCAACCCGACTGTCGGCGAGAAAGGCCGTCGCGAGGAAGCGCCCGAAGAACGCTTGGAAGTCGTCTGCCCGGAGCCGTTGGTGAGTGACGTGGTGGCCGCGATGCGCGCGGCCCATTCCTACGAGGAGCCGGCCTTCGACGTGTACCAACTCAAGTTGATGCCGGGAGACGCCGGCGAAGGCCGCCTCGGGGAACTGCCCGCGGCCACGCCCCTGTCCGTCCTCGCCCAACAAGTGAAGTCCCGCCTGCGGACGGGGGCCGTGCAACTCGTCGGCGACGCCAGCCGCCAAGTGAAGCGGGTGGCCATCGCGTGCGGGGCGGCGGGCGAATTCTTGAAGGACGCGATCAAGGCGAAGGCCGACGTGTTCCTGACGGGCGAACTTCGCTTCCACGACTACCTGCACGCGGAAGCCGAGGGCGTCGCCCTGCTGCTCCCCGGCCACTACGCCACGGAACGCCCGGCCGTCGAAGCGTTGGCCGCCCGATTGGCGAAGGACTTCCCCGGCGTGACCGTGACGGCCAGCATCCGCGAACGCGACCCGGTGACGTGGGTGTGAGATCGACTTGCCCAAGCGAACGGCCGTTTAGCCGCGACGCGGAGGCTTTGCGCAGCGGAGCGCCGGCCGAGTCAATCGCCCCACTGTTGTCAATGGCGAGCGTCGAAGCGTAAGCCCGACGTGTCTCGTCTTGAAGCAGACACGTCGGGCTTACGCCTCGACGCTCGCCGCTGACAACGGCTTCAATGCTTTCAAAAAGCTTGCGCTCCGCTCCGAAGATTCCGCGTCGCGGCTAAACGGGATTGCCCCTCACCGCCGCCCGGCCAACAGGTTTGTCAGCTCGGTCGCCGTCGGCGTGCGCCACGGGACCGGGGCAGGCCGCGGGCGCATGTTGTTCACGGGGGCGCGGTACGGCTTGCGGAGTTCGGCGAGCCAGGCCATCACGTCGTTGGCCCGCAGGTCCGGGCGGTCGGCCTTGAGCGTGGCGATCACGCCCGCGAAGTAGGCGGCGCTGTACGACGTGCCCGCGGACACTTCGCCGTTGCTCCACTTTGCGGGCAGCAGCGGCAGCAACAGGTCGGGCTTGAGGCGGCGGTCGATCGTCGGGCCGGCGGCCGAGAACGCGGACGATTCGCCCACCGTCAGGACGCGGGGGTTGTCGGCCGGCGGGTAAAGTTCCTCGGCGTTGGTCTGGTCCGTGAACACGACGGGATCGGTCGGCTTCTCGGTGGTCGGGTGCGGGTAGGGGTCGGCCCGGCTCGGCGAGAGCAGCACGCGGAGGCGGTCCTTGGCCTCAAATGTCCCGGCGTTGGCGGTCACGCGCACGCGGTACGTCCCGGCGCCCAAGTTCGGCAGGACCAAGCGTTCCCGCGGGTTGCGGGACTCGCCGTCGTCGGCCTGCCGGTCCCCGGCGATCTGCTTGACGTCGGCCCGGCCGAGTTCCTTGCCGGCTGAGTTCTCGACGATCAGGCCGAGGTCTTTCAGCGTGCCGGCGTCTTCTTGGGCGCCGTAGTCGTTCCACGTCAGCGTGATGGTGAAGGTGTTTTCGTCCAAGCGGTTCGTGAACGACAGGGCGGTCTTCTGGGTTTTGCCGAAGGTGATGTATCCGTCTTTGCCGGGCGTGATTGGGCCGTTGAAGACGCGGCCGTGGTGGTTGCCGGCGGCGTTCACCCAAATGACGCCGGCCCGGACGGCCTCGTCCACGACGGCGTTGATCGGCCCGTGGCCGTCGCCGTTGCCGCCCCCCTCGAAGTGGCCGCTAAAAAGGATGATCTGCGCGCCCTGTTGCACGGCATACTTCACTGCCCGGCGGAACATCGTCGGCCCGTTGGCGTTCAGCAGCATGAATGCGGGGCCTTGCGCGTCGCCGCCGGCGACGGCCCACGCGGATTGGGCCATCAGCCGGCCGTGCGTGTTGCCCGGCTCGAAACCCTTCTGGTACGTCGGGTCGCCGAGGTCGTTCGCCTTCACCCACTCGTCCGGGTACTGTTCCACCAGCACGGAGCCGGGCGGGAAGGCCAGCTTCTTCGGGTCGCACCCCTCAAAGCCGAAGTCGAGGACGGCGATCTTCAGGGCGGCCAATTTCGCCGAAGCCGGCTTCATGGTCGAGAGGCCGAGTTGCGTCCGCACGTCCGCGGCGTTCAGCAAGCGAGCCAAAGGGCCGGCCTCCGGTTTCCCGGCCGGGACCGGCGGCGCCAGCTTCGCCGGGGCGGGAACGGGGGCCGGCGTGGGGAGGATGAGTTCCGGCCCCTTCGGGTCCGTCGTCGGCGGCTTGGGGACGGCCGGCTTTTCCGGGAGGGTCGGCGTCGCCGGAATGGCCGGGCTGACGGTGGGGTTCGGGCCGAGCGCCGGGCCGGGGTCGTTGGACGGCTTTTCGACCTTGGTGGGCGGGATGGTTTTGGGCATCTGCTTGGGCTGGGCGGCCAGCGCCCCGCCGAGCAGGAGTCCGGCACACAGGGTCAATCGGAAGTCAATCATGGGCGCCCTGTGCTTGAGAAGGCGTTCGCGGATGAGAAATCAACGCGGCGGATATGGAACGACGGGCGACATCACCCGTGAGGTGAGCCGTCCGTCGCGGGGACTGCCGGGCGGCGTGGGCGCCAATTACCAACTGCAGTAGCTGACGCCGCTGTAGTAGGACGGGTAGTAGCTGTAGCTGTACGACGGGTAATAGCTGTAGCTGTACGACGGGTAGTAGCTGCTGTAATAGGACGGGTAGCCGCCGTACCCGAAACCGACACTGTAACCCCGGCCGTAGTAGGAGCCGTAGTAGCCGCTGCCGTAGCCGCTGCCGTAGCCGCCGTAGCCACCGTAGCCCCGGCCCCAACCGCCGTAGCCGCCACCCCAGCCGCCGCGGCGGTGGGATTGTTCCGGAGATTCCTTGTCGAGTTCGGACCCGGCGGGAGTCGCGACGGCGACGGCGGGAGCCGTCACGGTGGCGGGCTTCCCCTTGGCTTCGCGGTCCAGTTCATCCGCCCGTGCGGCGGAGCCGGCCAGCAAGATCGCGGCGGCGCATCCCAAAAGCGTTCTCATCGTGTAACTCCCTGTGGGCAACTCATGGTAGGCAGACATCGGCCGCCGTGTCGGTAAACACCGGCGCCGACTTAACGTCAACGATCTATTTTAACACTCTTGCGCCGTCTCCCGGAAAGAAAATCCTCACTCGCCAACTTACCTTTCCAAAAGCCACTCGCCCGTATCATTGATTTGATGGTTGTCCGAGCCTGGAGCAGATCCGGGACGATATGCAGGTTGCTCGGGATTTCCGGTCCCACGGACCGCTTACCATAGCCCAGCCCGACAGGGCTGGGTCAACCACCCGCCAACGACCGCGGTCTGAAGGACCGCTTATTGGTGGGCTCCCGTCGTCGGTTTCTTGACGGGCCGTGAGCGGATAATCGGTCCTTCAGACCGACGGTTCTCGATGGTTCGCCAACCCAGCCCTTTCGGGCTGGGCTATGGTAAGCGGTCCGTTGGACCGAAAATCCGACGACGCCGCTGCGGCATTCCGAACTCCGCTCTGAAGTGAGAACTGAATGACACCCCGAAGATTCTCCCGCCGCCAGTTCCTCGCGGCCGCCGGGTTGTCCGCGACCTCACTGACGGGACAGGAACCAACGGCGCGCCCGGTAGCGGCCGGGCTGGAGCCGTTCGACCGGCTGATGGCGACGTTCGTCGAGAAGAACAAGGTGCCGGGGGCGGCGTTGGCGGTCACGCGGGGCGGGAAACTCGTCTACGCCAGCGGCTTCGGCTACGCCGACGTGGAGAAAAAAGAGCCGGTCGCGCCGGCCGCCCTGTTCCGCATTGCCAGCATCTCCAAGCCGTTCACGGCCGTGACCGTCCTCCGCTTGGCCGAACGCGGCAAGTTGAAACTCTCGGACAAAGTGTCGGACCACATTAAGCTCACGCCGCACGTCCCGGCCGGGGGCAAGGCCGACCCGCGATGGAAAGACATCACCGTGGCCCATTGCCTCCGGCACACCGGCGGGTGGGACCGGGACAAGTCGTTCGACCCCATTGGCCGCGTCGGCCAAATCGCCAAGAGTCTCGGCGTCCCGCTGCCGGCGACGCCGGACTATCTGGTGCAATACATGATGGGCCAGCCGCTGGACTTCGACCCCGGCGCGCGGGCCGCGTATTCCAACCTCGGGTATCTGGTGTTGAGCCGGGTGATTGAAGCGGTGGCCGGCCCCTACGAGGCGACCGTGCGGGAAGAAGTCTTGAAGCCCCTCGGCGTCACGGCCATGCGGCTCGGGCGGGGGAGCCTCGAACACCGGGCCAAGGGGGAAGTGAAATATTACCCGGCGAAGCCCTGGACCGGGCCGGCCGTGGTCGGGCCGAAGATTGGCGAACAAGTTCCGGGCCAATACGGGGCGATGAACATCGAAGGCTTCGAGGCCCACGGCGGCTGGCTCGCCTCAGCCGTCGATCTGGTGCGATTCGTCGCCGCGTTCGACGACCCCGCGAGAAGCCCGCTATTGAGGGAAGAGACGATCCGGACGATGTGGGCGCGGCCGGAAGGCCGGGCGGGGCACGACACGGCCGGCAAGCCGTTGGCGGCGTACTTAGGCTGCGGCTGGATGGTCCGGCCGGTCGGCGATCAAGGGAAAGCCAATGTGTGGCACAACGGCTACATTTCCGGCACGTCCACGCTCTTAGTCCGGCGCTGGGACGGCCTGAACTGGGCGGCGCTGTTCAACGGCGATCGGAACCCGGACGACAAGGTCTTGTCCAATGTGATCGACCCCCTGGTCCATGAGGCCGCGGACCGCGTGACGGACTGGCCGGCGGGGGACTTGTTCGAGAAGTATTACGGGGGGGCGAAGAAGGGGTAAAAAAACACCGCTCCGCAGATGGAACTACCGTTCCCCGGACACCGGCCGCAACTCGCTCAACACCTTTTCCAACGCGGCCGGGTCAACCGGCTTGACCAAGTGGTGGTCGAAGCCGGCGGCCTTGGAGCGCTCGCGGTCGGACTCTTGGCCCCAGCCGGTGAGGGCGACGAGGACGATGCGCTCGCCGCCCGACTGTTCCCGCATGCGGCGGGCGGCGTCGTAGCCGTTGAGCCGCGGCAGGCCGATGTCGAGCAGGACGAGTTCCGGCCGGAAGGCGGCGGCGGCCGACACGGCCTCCATGCCGTCGTAGGCGGTCCGCACGTCGTTGCCGAGCAGCCGCAGCATCGCCGCCAGGCTGTCGGCCGAGTCGCGGTTGTCGTCCACGGCGAGGATGCGCCGCGGCCGGCGGGCGCCGGGCGACTCGCCCGCAAAGCCGGAAGTCGCGGACGCGCTTCGCGCGTCGGAAGACACGGGCAACCGCACCGTGAATTCGCTGCCTTTGCCGGGGCCGTCGCTGCGGGCTTCGACCGTGCCGCCGTGCATGTCCGTCAGCCGCCGCACAAGCGTGAGGCCGATGCCCAGCCCGCCCTGCGACTTTTCCAGCGACCGCTCGACTTGGGTGAACATCTCGAAGATGCGCGGCAGCATTTCGGCGGGGATGCCGACACCGGAGTCTTTCACCGTCACCGCCACGCCTTCGCCGTCCCGGTCGGCGGTGAGGCGGATGTCGCCGCCGCGCTCGGTGTACTTGGCGGCGTTGTTCAGCAGGTTCAGGAACACCTGCGCCAACCGCGTCAGGTCGGCGAACACAATGATCGGCTCGGGGGGGAGCGTGACCGTCAGCCGGTGGCCGGCCGCCTCGATCAGCGGGCGGCTCGTCTCGACGGCGCTGGTCAGGACCGTCGCCAAGTCGATCCGCTCCTTCTTGAGTTGAATCTTCCCTTGGTTGATGCGGGACAGGTCCATCAAGTCGTCGATCAGCCGCACCATCTGGCCGACTTGGCGCTCGATCATCGCCCGGCTGTCGGCCGCGGCGGCGGGGTTGGCGCCGGCCAGTTTCAGGATTTGCAGGGCGTTGCGGATCGGGGCCAGCGGGTTCCGCAGTTCGTGGGCGAGCGTCGCCAGGAACTCGTCCTTGCGGCGGTCGGTCTCCCGCAGTTCTTGGTAGAGCCGGGCGTTGTCGAGGGCCACGGCCGTCATGTGCGCCAGTTGCGTGAGGACGGCCCCGTCCTCTTCGGTGAACCCGCCCTCCGCCTTGTCGGCCACCAGCAACTCGCCAAAAGGCTGGCCGCCGCGGCCGATCAGCGGGGCGGCCAGCCCGCCGGCCAGCGCCGAGTGATTGGGCAGGAGCGCCACGTCGGCGTGTCGCGCCCCGGTGATGCGCCGGGCCTCGGCCTGGACGACGCCGACGATACTGGCCGGCGTGGTCGCCGAGTTCAACGTGAGGGACGCCCCGGCCAACTCGCGCAGCCGGTCCGCCCGCGCCCGCTCGCGCTCGAGCAGGCGGGCGACTTCCGCCTGCGCCGCCATGCGCTCAATGCCGACGGCGACCTCGTTGGCCACGGCCGCCATCGCGTCGAGCGTGTGGGCGGAGAGCGCGTGCCGGGCGAACATGGCCATCACGCCCACGAGCCGGTCCCCGACGATCAGCGGGTAGCCGGCGAAGGAAACCATCCCTTCCCGCGCCGCCCACGCCTGTTCGGGCACGCGCGGGTCGCCGACGACGGCGTTCGTCAGGTGCGGGGTGCGCTCGCGGGCGATCAGCCCGATCTTGAACTGGCCGACCGGCACCCGCCCGTGCGGCCCGTCGGTGTGCGTGTACAGCCCGGCGCTGGCTTGGAGTTCCAGCACGCCCGCGGCGGCGTCGTGCGTCCAAATACGGGCGAAGGCCCCGTCGAGGCGGTCGACAATCGCGGCGGCGCACCGCTGCAGCGTGTCCCGCACGGTCTCGCCTTGGACCAAGGCCGCCCCCACGTCGGCGCTCAGGGCCAACAAGTTCATGCGCTCGGCCAGTTCGGCCGCCGCCCGCGCCCGCTCGGTGATGTCGCGCAGGTAGGCGGTGAACAGCGGCGGGCCGGCGCCGGGGATGCGCGTCACGGTCAGTTCGACGGGGAATTCCGTGCCGTCCGCGTGCAGGGCGGAGAGTTCCAGCCGCTTGTTGAGGACCGGCCCCTCCCCCGTGGCCAAGTAGTGGGCCATGCCCTTGTGGTGCAGCGGCCGCATGGCCGGCGGCACGATCAGGTCGCCCAAGTCCCGGCCGATGGCGGCGGCCCGGCGGTGGCCGAAGGTCCGCTCGGCGGCCGGGTTGAAATCGACGACCTTCCCCGCGTGGTCCATCGTGATGATGCAGTCGAGGGCCGTTTCGAGAATGGCCGCCTTGAGGGCCGCGCTCTCGACGAGCTTACGCTCTCCGGCGAGGCGCTCGGTGATGTCGCGGAACACCAACACGGCGCCGATCACTCGATTCGCGGCGTCGCGGATCGGGGCGGCGCTGTCGTCGATGGCCCGCTCGGCGCCGTCCCGGGCGACCAGAATGGTGTGGTTCGCCAGCCCGACGACGGCGCCGTCGCGCAAGGCCCGCAGGGCTGGGTTCTCGACCGGGAGGCGTGTCCGCTCGTTGACAATGTGGAAGACGGCGTCGAGCGGCCGGCCCGTCGCGTCGGCTTGGGCCCACCCGGTGAGGGTCTCGGCCACCGGGTTCAGCCACGTCACCGTGCCGCCGGCGTCCGTGGTAATGACGGCGTCCCCGATGCTGGACAGGGCGACGCGGAACCACTCGCGCTGGTCGTCCAGGCGGTCGGCCGCCGGCGGGCCGGCGTCCGGTGCATTCGCGTCAGTGATTCGGTCCGCGGGGGGTGGCATCACGCCCCTTTCTTAGCCGGGCGCGGCTCCGCCAGCAACTTCTCCAGCGCGGACGGGTCGATCGGCTTGACCAAGTGGTGATCGAAGCCGGCCTCGCGCGACTTGCGCTTGTCATCCTCTTGGCCCCAGCCGGTCTGGGCAATCAGCAGAATGTCCTCGCCCCACGGCTGCGCCCGCAGGCGGCGGGCCACGTCGTAGCCGTTCAGGCGCGGCATGCCGATGTCGAGCAGGGCCGCGTCCGGCCGGAACGCCTCGGCCACGGCCACGGCTTCCATGCCGTCGTGGGCCGTCCGCGTGTCGTTGCCTAGGAGGCGCAACAGCATCGCCAGCGTGGCGGCCGAGTCCAAATTGTCATCGGCCACCAAGATGCGGCGGGCGGGGGGCTTGGCCGCGATTGTGGCGTCCGGCGGGCGGGGGGCCGCGGCGGGCGGGCCGGCGACCGGCAGTCGCACCACGAACTCGCTCCCCGAGCCGCGGCCGTTGCTCTTGGCCTCGACGTGGCCGCCGTGCATTTCGGCCAGCGCTTTGACCAGCGACAGGCCGATGCCCAAGCCCCCTTGGGCCTTCTCCAAACTGCGGTCCACTTGCGAGAACATGTCGAAGACGCGCGGCAGCGCCTCGGCGGGGATGCCGACGCCGTTGTCCGCCACCGTCACCGCCACGCCGGCTTCGTCCGCGTCGGCTTCGAGACGGATGCGCCCGCCCGCCTCGGTGTACTTGGCGGCGTTGTTCAGCAGGTTGGCGAACACTTGCGCGAGCCGCGTGGCGTCCGCGTCCACGAAGACCGGGGCCGGCGGCAGCGTGACGGTCAGGTCGTGGCCGGCGGCCTCGATGAGCGGGCGGCTGGTCTCGACGGCTTGGCGGACGACGGCCGCCAATTCCACGCGCGCCGGCCGCAGCTCGATCTTGCCGCGGCTGACGCGGCTCATGTCGAGCAGGTCGTCCACCAGCCGCACCATTTGCGTCAGTTGCCGCTCCATCATGGCCCGCGCCTGCTCGGCGGCTTGGCCGTTGTGCCCGGCCATTTTCAGCACCTGCAGGCCGTTGCGCAGCGGCGCCAGCGGGTTCCGCAGCTCGTGGGCCAGCGTCGCCAGGAACTCGTCCTTGCGGCGGTCGGCCTCCTGGAGCGCCCGCTCCGCGTCCCGCTGCTCCGTGACGTCGGTGTTCGTCCCGAACCACCCTTGCACTTGCCCCCGCGCGTCCGTGATCGGCATGGCCCGGCTCAGGTGCCAGCGCATGGCCCCGTCGCGCCGCCGCAGCGGGAACGTGTCTTCCCACGGCAGGCCGCGGGCGATGTGCGTGGTGAACTTGTCCATCACGCGCGGCAGCTCGGCCGGGTCGTGGACGCGTTGCCAGCCCCAGCCCTCCAGCTCGGCGAACGTCGTCCCGGTGTAGTCGTACCAGCGCTGGTTGTACCAGAAGATGTGGCCGTCCGGCCGGGTCATCCACGCCAACTGCGGGATGTTGTCGGCCATCGTGCGGAACTGCTCCTCGGTCCGGCGCAGGGCGGCCTCGGCCCGCTTCCGGTCGGTGATGTCGCGGAACACCAGCACGGCCCCGACGACGCGGCCGTCCCCGTCGCGGATCGGGGCGGCGCTGTCGTCGATGGGCCGCTCGGAGCCGTCCTTGGCGATCAGGACGGTGTGGTTGGCCAGCCCGACGATCACGCCCTCGCGCAGCGCCCGGTGGGCCGGGTTTTCGACGGGCGCCCGCGTCGCCTCGTTGACAATGCGGAAGACTGCTTCCAGTTGTTCGCCCGCCGCGTCGGCCGCCGCCCACCCCGTCAGGGCCTCGGCGACCGGGTTTACGGCCGTCACGCGGCCGGCCGGGTCCGTGACGATGACCGCGTCCCCGATGCTCAACAACGTGACACGCAGCCGTTCCTCCTGGTGGCGGGCCGTTTCTTCGGCCTGCTTGCGGCGCTGGATTTCCCGGCCGAGGTCTTCGATCCGCTGGTTCAGGACGACGAACTGGCCGACGGCCGACTCCTTCGCGAGGAGGCGCAGCATCACCAAGGCCTCGACGCCCGCCGCCGCGGGGCGCACGACCGTCCCCTCGGCCCGGCACGCGACGGCGGCGCCGGCCCCGCCGGCGAGCGTGAGCGCGCCGAGGACCATCGTGCGGTTGCGCGCGCACGTCCGCAGATAGTGGGCGACTTCGTCGGGCGGGTCGGCGACCACGTCCGCCAATCGCTTGCCGCGCAGGGAAGACAGCGGGACGCCCAGCCGGCCCTCGGTGGCCCGGTTGCCCGCGACGATGAGGCCGTCGGCCGCCAAGAGGAGCATCGGCTCCGGCAGCGGGTCGGCGAACGCCAGAAACAGGTCGGGTGTCACGGTCCGCCCCGTTACGCTTGGAAGTATTCCCGCCCGTTGGCGGCCTGCGCCGCCGGCGTCGGCTTGAGGTGGACGACGACGCGGCACCCGGCGTCGCCGCGGGCGATGGCCTGCTCGATGACCACCTTCGAGTAGCCGAGGTTGTCGGCGGCGATGCTGCCGAAGACGTTGGAGGTCATCATGCACAGCGCGGGCCGGCCGACCACCTTCTCGGCGAACGGGCACGCCCGGTTGCCCAGCACGATCTTCTCGTCGTCCTGCTCGATGACGTAGAAGTCGCCCTGAATGCGCCGCTTCAGGTCCACGAGCACTTCGCCCACCTGTTCCCGGCTCAGATGATCGACGGCCAAGGCCTCCTTGTAGGCGTGGTTCATCTCGTCGCCCATCTCTTGGCCGACGACGCTGATGAAGCCGGAGGCCTCCTCCAGGCCGACGACTTTTTGCAGCGTCCCGGCGAGGTGGCGCAGCAGCGTGCGCAGGAACACGTCCCGCTCCAACGGCAGGGGCAAGGAACCAATGGCGGACTTCTGGGGAAGGGTCTCGGCCATGAAAGATCCGTCCTTCGAAGGGTGAGGCAAGATGTCGGACTAGTCTTTCGCACTTTTTGGCGGGTTGAAAAGGAGTGGCGGGGCTTGAGCGCCGGCGGTAGAGTGTTGGTGCTCAAACCTTCACCCTCACG
>JAYTTY010000532.1:0-15825 GCA_043744795.1 Zavarzinella sp.
CCCCACCACACGCCGGCCGCCACACGGAAACTGAAAATGCTCTAGTGAGCCGACGCTGTCAGGGTCGGGTTCTTCACCGTGCCAGTACCCGACGCCGGACAGCGTCAGACGCCGGGCGCCCTGTCCACGCAAAGCCGTGGTCAGGGCGCCCGGCGTCTGACGTGTGGGTGACGGCCGCGCCCTGACTGACGGCGGATCGGGAATGACATCGGCGGCGCGCCGGCATATAATCACGGGCGACTCGTTCCCAATCACTGACAACACCTTTCCGCCATGATCCGCGCCGTGCGCTACTCCCGAGACCAGGACCGGCTGGAAGCTCTCGGCGCCGACCAGTTGGCCGCCGCCGCGGACGGCGGCGACCCGGTCTGGGTCGATCTGGCCCTCCCGACGGCGGCGGAAGTCGATTTGCTCACCGACTGCTTCCACTTCCACCCGCTGGCCGTCTCCGATTGCTTCAACAAGCGGCACCTGCCGAAGGTCGAGCAGTACGGCCCGACGGTGTTCCTCATCGTCCACGGCGTGGACCCGGCCGGCCCGCGGACACTGGCGGCGTTCCTGCGCGGGCCGCTGCTGGTGACGGTGCGGCTGGCGGCGATGCCGGCGGTCGGCGAACTGCAGGAACAGGCCCGCCGCAACCCACGCGAAGTCTTCCGCGCCGGCGTGGCGCACGTCTTCTGCGTCATCTTCGACCGGCTCGTCGAGCAGTACCAGGCCGTGGCCGACGAGGTCAGCGCCGGCGTGGACGCGCTGGAAGAGGAAGTGCTGGCCCAGCCGGCCCCGGACGTGTTGCAGCGCGTCCACGCCGCCCGGCAGCGGCTGCTGCGGCTGCGGCGGCTCGTCGGCCTCGAGCGCGACATGGCCGCCAAGGTGGCCCGCGGGGACTTCCCGCAGATCACCGAGCCGGAGCGGTACTACTTCCGCAACGTCTACGACCACCTCAACCACATCCACGAGGAACTCGACCTGCTGCGGGACAGCCTGGCCGGCGTCCGCGACGGGTACCTGTCCGTGCTCTCGAACCGGATGAACGAGTTGAGCCTCGAAACGAACCGGGTGATGAAGGCCCTCACCATGCTGTCCATGGCCCTGATGCCGATGACGCTGGTGTCCGGCATCTTCGGCATGAACTTCACCCACCTGCCGTGGCTCGACGAGCCGTGGGGCGGGGCGGCCGGCGTCGGCCTGACGCTCCTGGCCGGGGCGGCCGTCGTCGTCTTTTACTGGCGCGCCGGCTGGCTCGGCGGCCGCCGTCAACCGCCGGCGGCCCCGCCGGCCCCGAACCCGGAGTGACTCATGGCCCGCGTACTTGTCGTCGAGGACAGCCGCACCCAGGCCGAAGAGATTCGGTTCATCCTGGAGGACGCCGGGTTCGACGTCACCGTCGCGGCGAACGGCCGCCTCGGGCTGGCCGCCGTCGCCGCCCACGCCCCGGACGTCGTGCTGACGGACCTCGACATGCCGGAGATGGACGGCCTCGAACTGGTCGCGGCGGTCCGGGCGAAGCACCCGTTCACGCCGGTCGTCCTGATGACGGCCAACGGGAGCGAGGCCATCGCCATGCGGGCGCTCCGGGCGGGGGCCGCCAGCTACGTCCCCAAGCGCGACATGGCGGCCGGCATCGCCGGGACGCTCTCGCAAATCCTCGAGGTCTCCGGCGACAACCGCCAGCAGCACCGGCTGCTGGAGTGCCTGACCGAGGCCGAGTCCGCATTTGTGCTGGACAACGACACGTCGCTGATCGCCCCCCTGAACGGCCACGTCCGCGACATGCTCATGCGCCTGAAGTTGGACGACGGCACCGGCCTCATCCGCATCGGCATCGCCCTGCACGAGGCCGTCTCCAACGCCATCCACCACGGCAACCTGCAACTCAGTTCCGACCTGCGCCAGGGGGACGACGAGCGGGCGTTTTACGAGGAGGTGGCGCGGCGGCGGAAGCAGGCCCAGTACCGCGACCGCCGCGTCTTCGTGGGCGCCAAGGTCACGCGGGCGGCGGCCGTCTTCACCGTCCGCGACCAAGGCCCCGGCTTCCCGCACGCCGAGCACGACGGCGCGGCGAACCCCGCCCACTTGGAGCGGATCGGCGGCCGCGGGCTGATCCTCATCAAGTCGTTCATGGACGAGGTGCGGTACAACGCGGCCGGCAACGAGATCACCATGGTCAAGCGGTACGCCCGCTGACCGCGCCGTTCCGAGGCTTTTCGTGTCGAAACGAGTCGTCGCCGCGGTACGCCGGGCGCCATGCCCACGGCTGTGTGTACTCATGAGAACGACTCAACCCACTGCGAATCGATTCAAAGCATGCAGTCCAAACATGCCCACGCAGAGCCGTGGCATGGCGCCCGAGGACAAAAACTCTCGCAAATCGCATTCCACCACCTGCGCGCCATTACAAGCGGGTAGTCGATGCCCCTCCGGGCCGCGAGACCAAACCGCTCGGATTGCCAAGATTTCGCCAAATGGGTCGCGCGCAATGGCAGACAATTTGGCAGGGCTTCACAATTCCTTCACACTCCGGCCGCGTCGCCTCTCTCAGCCCGGTTGGTCATTCCCCGCTCCGCCTTCATACAACGAATCCCAATCACTCTCCCCCGGACGGGCGGCCCCGATGTCTCAAGAACTCACGCGGCGGGCCGCGATTGTCGCCGGGGCGGCGCTGGTCGCCGGGTCTTCCCTTCCTCTTCTCGCGGAACCTCCCATGAAAGCGGTCAAGAACGGGCGCATCAAGCAGTCGGTCGTCGCGTGGTGCTTCACCGCCACGGACAAGGGGACGTGGTCCCTCGACAAGCTGTGCGAGGTGTGCAACGACCTCGGCGTGCCGTCCGTCGAGTTGATCGGGCCGGAAGCCTTCCCCACGCTCAAGAAGCACGGGCTGACGTGCGCCATCGCCGGCAACACGATGCCCGGCGCGCCGTTCAAGACCGGGTTCAACAACCCGAAGTTCCACGACGAGTTGGTCGAACGCACCACCAAGGTCATCGACCAGTGCGCCGACTTCGGCTGCCCGGCCGTCATCGCCTTCAACGGGTACGAGTTCGTCAACCCGGACGACCCCAAGAGCGGGACCATCTCGCGGGACGACGGGGCGAAGAACTGCATCGCCGGCCTGAAGCGGGTGGTCGGCCACGCCGAGAAGAAGGGCGTCACCATCTGCGTCGAACACCTGAACACGCGCGACAACACGCACCCGATGAAGGGCCACCCCGGCTACCAGGGGGACGACCTTGATTATGTGGCCGGCATCGTCCGCAAGGTCGGCTCGCCGCGGCTCAAGGTGCTGTTCGACATTTACCACGTGCAGATCATGCACGGAGACGTGATTCGCCGCATTGACGAGTGCAAGGACGTGATCGGCCACATCCACACCGCCGGCAACCCCGGCCGGTGCGAGTTGGACGAGAACCAGGAAATCAACTTCCCGCCGATCATGAAGAAGTTGCTGGACATCAAGTACGCGGGCTACGTGGGGCAAGAGTTCATCCCCACCCGCGACCCGCTGGCCGGTTTGACGCAGGCCGTGCAGCTCTGCGACGTGTGATTGGGAGGGCCGGCCGGCCGAAAAATCGCCCGGCCGGCGAATCGTGACTATCGCCGAATTGGCGGCGCGTCTAAAATAGGCAAACTGGGCCGGCCGACAGCAATCGCTTTTTCCCCGCGGCAAGCCCCCACTCCCTACCCGGGATTTGATGACGCATGGGCCGGATGCTTTTCCAGTTACCGCCCGGCTTGAGCGACTCGGCCGTCGATGCGCTCCCCGATTCCTACGTGGCCGGCGGCCACGACCGCGCCCCGACCCTCACGGCGGCGGCCGTCCGCGACGGCCGCCTGACGCTCGACCGCGACGCCGGCGAGAGCGGCCCGGTGTGGGTGCCGTGGGACGTGCCGGGCTACGGCCGCCTCATCACGGCCACCGGCGGCCTGATGGAGCGCCCGAAGCCGTACCACCTTCCTCTTGAACTCACCCGCGGCAAGCTCAACAGCGTCCGCAACCAGTACGCGGACTGGCTGGTCGGCGGCCTCAACCCGGCGCCCAAGGCCGAGGCCACGGTGAAGCTCGCCTTGAAGGCGATGAACGACACGATCCTGGACGCCGCCACCGCCCCGAATTCCCCGCGGGCCGCCGAGGGCTTGGGCCTGGCGGTCACGGCCGCCGAGGAAATGGTGACGGCGTACCAAGAGCAAGTCTTCCGCATGCGGCACTTGCGGCAATCCAAATTTGACTCCCTGCTCGGCTGCCGGTTGGCCAAGGTTCCCGCCCGCGGGCTGGACGACGTGTTCCGGCTGACGTTCAACTCCGTGTGCGTCCCGCTGACGTGGCGGCACATCGAGCCGACGGAATCGCAATTCCGCTGGGACGAGGCCGACGCCGCCGTGGCGTGGGCCGCCGACCGCGGCTTCCGCGTGCAGGCCGGCCCGCTGATCGACTTCAGCGAGCGCGGCTTGCCCGACTACGTGCTGCGCGGCGACGCCGACCCGGTCACGCTGAAAAGCCTGATCTGCGAGTATGTGGAGACCGTCGTCCACCGCTACCACGGCAAGGTCGGCAAGTGGGTCATCACGTCGGGGGCCAACGGCTCCGGCGTCATGGGCCTGACCGAGGAAGACCTGATCCGCCTGTCGGCGATGGCCGCGGACTGCGCGTGGCAGATCGACTCGAACCTGTCGATCGTGCTGGGGGTGTCGCAGCCGTGGGGCGAGTACATGTCGCGGCGGGCATTCGAATTCTCCGCGTGGGTGTACGCCGACACACTGCTGCGGGCCGGCCTGCCGTTCGCCGGCCTCGAACTGGAGATGCACTTCGGCGCCGGCCCGCGGGTGAGCTACGCCCGCGACCTCTTGGACGTGTCGAAGCAACTCGACCTCTTCGGCCTCTTGGGCGTGCCGCTGCAAGTTTCCGGCTCTTACCCGGCCTCGCGCCTGCCGGACGCCAACGCCGAGAAGGGCGACCCGCTCGGCGCCCGCGGGACGTACAAGGACTTCACGTCGGCCGTCCAAGCCGAGTGGGCCGGGGCGTTCACGGCGCTGGCCCTGTGCAAGTCGTTCGTCAACGGCGTCACGTGGGACCACTTCGCCGACGCCGACCCGCACCGCTTCGCCAACGCCGGCCTCGTGGACGCCAAGGGCATGATCCGCCCCGCCCTCGACCGGCTGCGGGAACTGCGGGACAAGCACCTGCGGTAAGGCATGACCATCCGAGACACCCAATGACGATCAAAATTCTCTTTCCCGCTGTGTTCTTGTCCCTCGTCACGATGTCATCGGCCCCGGCCGCCGGGCTGCCGCGCAGCTCGCCTGAGGAGCAGGGCATTTCGGCCGACGCCGTCCGCGAGTACATCGAGGCGGCGGACAAGGGCGTGACTACGATGCACAGCTTCATGCTGGTGCGGCACGGGCACGTCGTCGCCGAGGCGTGGTGGAAGCCGCAGGCGGCCGAGACGCCGCACGTGCTGTGGTCGCTGAGCAAGAGCTTCACGTCCACGGCGGTGGGCATGGCGATCGCGGACGGCAAACTGTCGCTGGACGACGAAGTGCTGAAGTTCTTCCCGGACGAGGCCCCGAAGGAGCCGTCCGCGAACCTGAAGATGATGCGCGTCCGCGACCTGTTGAGCATGTCCGCCGGACACGGCACGGAACTGAACCTGCGCGCGATCCCGAAAGACGTGTCGTGGGTGCAGGCGTTCCTGACCCACCCGGTCCCGCACAAGCCGGGCACGCACTTCATGTACAACACGCCGGCCACCTACATGTGTTCGGCCATCGTGCAGAAGGTGACGGGCAAGACCGTGCTGGAATACCTTCAGCCCAAGTTGTTCGACCCGCTCGACATCAAGAACCCTAAGTGGGACGCCAGCCCCCAAGGCGTCTCCCTCGGCGGGTACGGCCTGTTCGTCCGCACGGAAGACATCGCCAAGTTCGGCCAACTCTATCTTCAAAAAGGGAAGTGGCAGGACAAGCAACTCCTCCCCGAGTCGTGGGTGACGGCCGCGACGGCCCGGCAAACGTCCAACGGCAGCAACCCGAAGAGCGATTGGGACCAAGGGTACGGCTACCAATTCTGGCGGTGCCGGCACGGGGCGTATCGCGGCGACGGCAAGGACGGCCAGTTCTGCATCGTGCTGCCGGAACAAGACGCCGTCATCGCCATCACGGCCGACACCGGCAACATGCAGGCTGAGTTGAATTTCGTGTGGGACAAGCTGCTCCCGGCGTTCCAAGCCAAGCCGCTGCCGGAGAACAAGGAAGGCCAAGAGAAGTTGGCGAAGACGGTTGCCGGCTTGGCCGTCCGCGAGAAGGCCCCGGCGAAATAACCCATCCGTTTGACTCGCGGCGGCCGGCGTGGTGTAATCATTCCACCCGTCTCGCCGCGAGTCGCCCATGCCCCCGTCCCTTTCACGCCGTGATTTCCTGGCCGCCGGCGCCGCGCTGACGGCCGGCGACCTCGCCGCATTCCCGCGGTTGGACGGCCGGCCGCCGGGCAGTCTCGTCCCAATCACGACGCCGGAAGTCATGCCTACCCCGGCCGGTGCGAAGCGGTTGGGCGACGGTCGCCGGCGGATGCGGGACACGATCCGCGGGTTCCGGGTGAACGCTGATTCCGGGTTGGCCGTCTCGGCAACGCGGGACGAAGTCTGGGTCTGGGACGTGGCCAAACGGGCGGTCGTCGGCCGCTTCAAGTTCCCGGCGGACATGGACCCGTCCGAAGGGCGCGTGACGAGCGCTGGGACGCTCGTCATGGTCGGCTCCGCCCCGAGCGGCAACAAGCGGGCGTTCAGCGAGTACGCCCTGCCGGGCGGCGCCCTCCTCGCCCGCAGTTGGCCGGCCCACGCGGACAACTACGATGCCCTGCTTTTTTCCGACGACGGCAAGCACGCCCTCATGGCCCGCACCGGCGCCGTCACCCTGTACAAGGTCCAAACCGCGGAAGTCGTTTGGACGGCCAACGTGTCGAGTCGCCCCCTCGGCGGGCTGGCCTTCGTGCCCAAGACCGACTGGGTGGCGGTCAGTGACGGCGGCGAGGTGAAGTTGTTGCACCGCCGCGACGGCAAGGAGGTGGCCGCGTTCGCCCCGGCCGTGAAGGCCGGCGACAAGGACGACGACCGCGACCCGGTGGCCGTCTACGTCTCGCCGGCCGGCGACTGGCTCGCCGCCGCCCGCGCGGGCGACGACCTGAACCGCGGTCTGAACCCCGGCCGCATTGCCATGTGGGACTTGAACACTCGGTGCAAAATCGCGGAGTGGCCGTTTTTCGGGGCGATCATCCACATTTCGCCGGACGGCAAGACACAGTTTTCGGCGAGCGGAGGCAGTGTTACCAAGCACAACCTCGCGCTTGGCCACACGTCGGATTACTCGGCCCCCAAGGATGGGCAATACGTCACTATCGCCGGGAAACCAGCCCTGCTTTATGAGGCCGGGGACACGCTCTCTCTCAAAAGCATTGGGAGCAGAGATGACCCGCCGAGTCTGGCCGACCCGCCGGACTTGCCGGACGCCCTGACATTCCGCGGCCCGCACCGCCTGCTCGGCCGCCTGCCGGCGTGGGGCGGGTGGGTCGAGTGGGACGTGAGGAACGGCAAAGCCGCGTTCATCCGGCCCCCGAAGGCCATCGGTAACACGCCCGTCAGCCTTGCGGCGGACGGCAGATTCGCCGTCTACCGCACGGATCGCACCTTTTCCCGCCTCCGTGTCGGCTCCGGCATCGGCGACAATGTGTTCCGCTCGGACGGGAACACCCGATCGCCCGAAGTCGCCGTGACGGACACCACGGCGACGACCGTCACATACATCGACGGCAACGCCCTCGTGTGCCACGACTTCGCCACTGGGAAAAGCCGCATCCTTCACAAACTGTCGGACGGAAAGCAGTGGGGCACCGTGTCCGCAGTCTGGGAACAGTTTTTGGCGATCAGCGTGTCGTCAAACGGCCAGACCGAGAACACCGTCGAAGTGTGGGACACCGCTGCCGGCGTGCGCCGGCGGACATTCGATGTGACCGACCAACCGCGGCACGCCGCCGTCGGCCCTGGCGCGGCGTTTGTGGCCGTCGTGGGGCAACTGCCGTACGACTCGATTGCGGCGGCCAACCGTGATCAGCCGGAAGAACTGCAAGTGCTTTCAACGGCTACGGGCAAAGCCATTATCAAGTTCCAACTTCCCTATACCGGCGCGCACTGCCAATTCTCCCACGACGGCCGCACGGTGGCCTGCCACGGCGAGAAGACGCTGACCGTCTGGGATCTTCACGGGGCCGGCGTGCGGTTGACTTTGTCGATGGAAGAGGTTCGCGCCGCCGCGTTCTCCCCGGACGGCAAGACGCTGGCCACGGCCGTCCCCGGCGGTCCGGTGTTCCTGTGGAACTTGTTCGCCCTCCCGGCCGGCGCCCGCGAACCGGACGACGCGGCGGCCCTGAAGGCGTGGGAATCGCTCGCTGGCTCGAAGTGCGACGAGGCGTTCGCGGCCGTGCGGTTGCTGGCCGCGTACCCCGCTCAGGCCGTTCCATTGCTGAAGAAGAAACTCCCGCCGGCCGTCGGCCCGGACGCCGCCCGTGTGAAGATCCTGCTCGCTGACTTGGACCACGACCAGTACCGCCGCCGGGAAATGGCCAGCCGCGAATTGGCGGCCCTCGGTCAACCCATCCGGGCGATCATCCGCGACGAACTTCGCCGCCCCATGAGCCAGGAACGCCGCACCCGTTTGGAACGGCTCGCCGAAGTCGAAGACCAGAAAACCCCCGCCGACCTGCGGGCCATCCGCGCCGTCGAAATCGCCGAAGTGGCCGCCACCCCGGCCGCCGATGATTTGCTGAAGCATTGGGCGACGGGGTTCGCGGGAGCGGTGTTGACGACGGAAGCGAAGGCGGCGCTGGCGCGGCGAAGTGAGGCGGCGAACTGACATCGGCCGTTTCGCCGCGACGCGGAGGCTTCGGAGCGGAGCGCGTTGGCCGGAACCCGCCAGCGTCGATGTCCCGCCGTGTGAGCCGCGACGCGGAGGCTTTGCGGAGAGGAGCGCGTTCAATGGCCGTCACCGATGTCCGACGACCGATGATATGGGTGGTGGTCGCAGAACGCGCTCCTCTCCGCAAAGCCTCCGCGTCGCGGCTCACATGACCGGGGCCAACCGGCGGGATCCGGTTGCCCGCGCGCCGCTCCGAAGACGCCGCGTCGCGGCGAAACGGCAGCGCCTTAAAACAGCCCCTCGATCACCTTCCCGCCGGTGCCCACACCCAGCGAATTCGACACGTCGCTCGTGATGCCGGCGGCGTGGTGGACGGTCGCGCACAAATCAGCGGGCGTGAGGGGATTGTCGATGGGCCGCTCGGCCTTGGCGTCGCTCTCGCCGATGACTCGGCCGCCCACGACGCCGCCGCCGAAGGCGAGGGCCGAGTAGCAGCCGGGGTGGTGTTCGCGGCCGGCCTTGTCGTTGATCTTGGGCGTCCGGCCGAACTCGCCGACGGCCAGCACCAGCGTCGTCTTCAGTAAACCCCGCGTCTCCAAGTCTTGCAGGAACGCGGACACGGCCCGGTCGAGCCAGGCGGCGTGGCGGTCCTGCATGATCTGGAAGTTGCGGTAGTGGTGGTCCCAGCCGCCGTCGCCGGAGTCTTCTTCCGCTTCGACGTGGTCGCTCCAGTTCACCTGCACGAACGGGACGCCGTGCTCCACCAGCCGCCGGGCGAGGACGCACGACTGCCCGAAGCGCGTGCGGCCGTACTCGTCCCGCAGCTTCGCCGGCTCGCGTTCCAAGTCGAACATCGCGCGGGCCTTGGCCGAGGTGAGCATGGCGAACGCCTGCGCCCGGTACTGGTCCAGCGCGCCGACCCGCTGACCGTGGGCGGCGGCCCGCTCCGCGTCGTCGAGGGTCTTCATCAACGCCTGGCGGTCGCCGAGGCGGTCCGGCGTCAAGTCCGGGTCCAGTTGCAACGCGGGGACTTGGGTGCCGCGGACGGGGTCGTACTCCAGCCGAAACGGGTCGTAAATTGCCCCGAGCGGCCCGCCCCCTTCTCCGATGATCGGCTTCTTCCCTTGGTGCAACTTCCCGCCGACGACGAGGAACGGCGGCAACTGCTCCTTCGCCGACTTCCTCGCCCCGGCGCCCGTCAGCACGCGGGCGACGACGGACCCTGTGGCCGGCCGCGGCGTGCCGGGCAACGGCTTGCCGTCCAGCCCTGTGCCGCCCGCCGCGCTGCCGGTGAGGCCGATGGTCCCGGCGACGCCGTGATCGTTCGACGTGGTGAACAGGGAGCGGATGACCGCCAGCCGGCCCGACACGCCGGCGATCTTGGGGAACAACTCGGCGAAGCGGACGCCGGGAATCTTCGTCGGGATGGTCCCGAACGGCCCGCGGTACTCAAGTGGCGCGTGCGGCTTGGGGTCAAACGTGTCCAACTGGCTCGGCCCGCCCCACAGCCATAGCAGCACGACGGCCTTAGCCGACCCCGGCGAACTCCCCGCGGCCCGCTGGCAGAGCAAGTCCGCCAGCGACAGCCCCAGCACGGCCGACGCCCCGACCTGCAACACGCCGCGGCGAGAGATTGACTGTCGGCCGACGTTCAACATCGCACGCCCTCGGAGAGAGGGGTATTATCGCCGATGAGGGGCGGGGACGCAACGTGTCGGCGGGAAGAAATCGCGCGTGGGCGCGTTCGACATAAATTTCAGACTTCCCGGGGTTCGCAAAGCCCACCCACGGGCGACACTCCGTCGCCCCATCCGGGACTGAAACACGGTACCAAGGCAGCGGCGTGAAAATGGCCGATCATTTTCACGCCGCTGCCTTGGCCGTGTTGATTTAAGGCAGGCGACTTCACGCCCGCCTCGGGCTATTTCAGCCAGATATTGATGGCGGCGAAGAGGACCAGGCCGAGGAAGTTGCGGGCCGTCTTCTCGTGCCGCGTCGCCACCCGCCGGCACTGCTTCAAGAGGCCGCGCACCGCTCCACTTTGTTCCGCTCCTTGTCGGTGGCCCGGTCGGAGTCCCGCGGGTCCGTCCGGTTCTTCCGCGGCGGGATGACGGCTTCGGCCCCCCGGCCTTCCGCCGCCTTCACGAAGGCGTCACTGTCGGACCCCTTGTCGGCCAAGACGGCTTCCGGCTCGTGGCCGGCCAGCAGGCCCGGGGGGCGTGCGAGATGTCGGCGTCTTGGCCGGGGCTGAGCGTCACCGTCACCGGGTTGCCCAAGGCGTCGACGGCCAGATGGATCTTCGTCCCGAACCCGCCCCGGGACCGGCCCAACGCCCGGGCCGCGACCGCCGCCGCCCACGCTCGTCAAGGTCGTCACACAAGTCGATGAACTTGACGCGAATCAACGCGGACTTTCTTGCATCCTGCCTCCGTGTAACCTGACAGTCATCAATGAAATTAAGCAAGACAAATTCGGTGAGTTATTTTGGCGCGGCTCCTTTGAGGGTGAGGTTGCCTTCGCCTCGTCATGTAACAAAACAATTCTTCGCCCCTCTTGCATTCGCCGCCCAAATCGGGCATCATCGGTAGACTTCTCTCTTGTCAGGACATTTCCATGCCTCACCGTCGGTTGTCCGTCATCGCCCTCGTGTCCGTAGCCGCGTGGGCCGTCGCCGCCCCCGCGCCGAAGGATGACCCTGTCATCCTGCTCGACTTGAAGGCCGCCGCCAACGCGAAGTTGAACGAAAACCTGCACTCGAACAACTACCCCAACAACAACTTGGCGGCGCTGCCGGCCGGCCGCAAGAAGTACGGCGAGGTCGAGTTCCTGGTCGGCGAAACCTACCTGCAACTCGGCAGCAGCATGGTGGAGAAGAAGCCGGAGAAGATCGAGGGCATCAAGGTCGGCCGCGAGTTCAAGAAGGTCCACTTCCTGCACGCCGTCGGCTACAGCGCGCCGGCCGACACGGTGGTCGGCAAGTACGTCGTGCATTACGCGGACGACACCAAGGCCGAGATCGAGATCGTCTACGGCAAGGACGTGGTGGACTGGTGGGCCTACCCGGACAAGCCCGGCCCGACGCGCGGCGTGACGGCGTGGGAAGGCGAGAACGAGCCCAGCAAAGGGTTCGAGGCGAAGGTCAAACTTTACCGGCTGACGTGGGACAACCCCAGCCCGAAGAAGGCCATCAAGGCCATCGACTTCGTGAACGCCGCCCCGGAGACCGGCTGCGCCCCGTTCTGCGTGGCGATCACTGGGGACAACCGATAGGCGGCGCCGCCTGTCCCCAGGCCAACGGCCGCAGTTGAAGAGAGGTCAACGGAATGGGCACGGGGCGCCCCGTTGCGGGTCATCGTCGCTTTTCGCTCCGCGAAAAGGTCGGCGCGCCGCCGCGGGAGACTGTCGCCACTGGGCCGGCGGCCAACCTTTTCGCGGAGCGAAAAGCGACGATGACCCGCGTTGAGGGCATTGGTCCCGCGGCCGCCGGCGGCGTATCACATCCGCATGACGATTGACCCCACGCTCATGACGGTCCTCGGCGGCACGGCCATGCTCGGGCTGGTGTCCGGGTGCCTGGGCACGTTCGCCGTCCTGCGGCGGCAAAGTCTGCTGGGGGACGCGGCGTCGCACGCGGCCTTGCCGGGCATCATCGGGGCGTTTTTGCTCTTCGGGCGCGAGCCGGGCTGGCTGCTGGCCGGGGCGGTCGTGTCCGGCTTGGCGTGCATGGTCGGCGTCAACGCCGTCACGCGGACGACGCGCATCCCGTTCGACGCCGCCCTCGCCGGCGGCTTGGCCTCGTTCTTCGGGCTGGGCCTGCTGCTCATGAGCCTCACGAAGAAGACGGCGACGGCCGGGATCGAGCGGTATTTGTTCGGGCAGGCGGCCATCATGCTCTCGAAGGACGTGCAGATCATCGCCGTCACCGGGGCGGTCGTGTTGGCCGTACTGGCCCTCTTCTGGCCCCAGTTCAAATTGGTGTCCTTCGACCGCGGCTTCGCGGCCGGCCTCGGCTGGCGCACGGCCGTGTGGGACTTGCTGCTCACCGGGCTGATCGTCACCGGCATCGTCATCGGCCTGGAGAGCGTCGGCGTCGTGCTGATGAGCGCCCTGATCGTCGCCCCGGCGGCCACGGCCCGGCAACTCACCAACCGCCTCGGCGTGATGACCGCGCTCGCCGGCCTGTTCGGGGCCGCGAGTTGCGTGCTGGGCGCGCTCCTCAGCCAGTGGATCGGCGGCCTGTACCGCGGCGTGTCGATGCCGACCGGCCCGACCATCGTGGTCGTGTCCACGCTGCTGATGGCCGGGACGGCCGGGCTGGTGAAGTTGAAAAGTGTGGCCGCGAAAGGCCGCCTCACCCCCTAATCCCGCCCGATTCTTGTACGATAAACTTCACTCCCACCGGCCCGGACGCATGTTCCCGCTGAGACTACGCTGAGATGTCGCACCCGACCACGCTCGAATACTTGGACGGCCTCCGCTCCAGCCGGCTGCTGGACGACGACCGCCTGTCCGAACTGCAACGGCTGCCGGAGGCCGACGCGGGGGACACCGACGGCCTCGCGCGGCACGCCCAGCAGCGCGGCTGGCTGAGTCCGTACCAGGTCACCGAACTGCGGGAAGGCCGCGGCGGCCGGCTGATGGTGGCGGCGTACCGCCTCGTCGAAAAACTGGCCGAGGCGCCCGGCCGCGTCACGTATAAGGCCACCCACCCCGCGTTGCCCGACCCGGTTTCACTGAGCGTGATCGACGCGGGCTGGCTGCCGCCGGCCGACAACATTGACGACTACGTCGCCCGCACGCAGGCCGCCTGTTTGGTGAACAACGCGCACCTGACGAACGTGCTGGACGCCGGCCGGGACGGCGAGACGATTTTCGTCGTCCAGGAGTACGCGGACGGGTGCGACCTGAGCCAACTGGTCACCGAGATGGGGGCCATGCCGCTGTCGCTCGCGGCCGAGTACGCCCGGCAGGCGGCCATCGCCGTGAGGGCCGCGCACGCGGCGGGCGTCGCGCACGGGGCCGTCTCCCCGTTCACGCTGATCCTCACGCCGGTCAAGCGGGTCGTCCACGAGGCGAGCGGCTTCGTGTCCGTGCGGCCGCGGCTCGGGTCGGCGATCAAGCTGGCCGACTTGGGCATGGCCCCGCAGCGGCCGCCGCTGGGCGAGGTCAGTTACGGCGACACCTCACGGCTCGGGGAAGTCGCGTACCTGCCGCCCGAGCGGATGACCGAGGCCGGGCCGACGGCCGCCGGGGACTTGTACGGCCTCGGGGCCAGCCTGTACTTCCTGCTCGCCAACCGGGCGCCGTACGCCGGGGCCTCGGCCGTCGAGGTGATGCTGCAACTCCAGCAGGCCGACCCGGCGCCGATCGAATCGCTCCGCGCCGACGTGCCCGCCGACGTGGCGGTGCTGATGCGCCGGTGCCTGTCGCGCGACCCGCTGGACCGGCCGGCGGCCGACGAGATCGCCGCCGCCCTCTTGCCGCACGGCGAGCCGACGGCCCGGCCGCTGCCCGCGCCGGCGGCGGTCCTGTCCGCGAGCGAGACGTTCACCAAGCCCGGCATCCCGTCCGCGGCCTTCCCGATCGCGGGCCCCGTCCACGGCGAACACGGCCCGCAACCGGAAATCCACCCGCTGGACGACCACCATGACGACGGACACCACCACGACGGCGAGGACCACTTCACCAGCAGCGGCCCGGCCCGCGCCCGGCCGAAGGTGAAGGCGAAGAAGTCGGTGCCGTGGATCATCGCCGGCCTGCTCCTGCACGGCTCGGGCGTACTGCTGCTCGTCGGCTGGATGACGAACTGGTTCGCGTTCATGCGGCCGCCGGAGAATCCCCAGGAACACAAGATCGAGAAGAAGGCCGACACGAAGAAGGTGACAAAACCTCGCAGGCCGATGGACTAATGAACGTCTGCCTCTCCCAAGCGACGACCCTCCCGGCCGGGGCCGCGGACGACTTGGCCGCCTTCGCGGACGTCGGCGCCGCCGGCGCGGAACTCTGGCTGACGAAGATCGAACAGCACCTCGACCGACACCCGCTCGACGACTTGAAAGCCCTCTTCGCCGGCCGCCACCTGCGCCCGGCCGCCGCGGCCTATCAGGGGGGATTGTTGCTCACCCAGGGGGAGCAGCGCAAAGCGGGCTTCGACCACTTTCGCCAGCGGTTGGAACTGTGCCAAGCCCTCGGCGTGCCGACGATGGTCGTCGTCGCCGACTTCGCCCAGCGCGTGGACGCCCAAGCCTTGCGGCGGGCGGTCGTCTCGCTGAAGCAGGCCGGCCAGTGGGCCGCCGGCTACGGCGTCCGGCTCGCCCTGGAGTTCCGCGGCACGGACACGTTCTGTTCTTGTCTGGAGACGGCGCTGATCTTGGCCGAACAGGCCGCCGAGCCGAACGTGGGCGTGTGCCTCGACTGGTTCCACTTCTACAAGGGGCCGAGCAAGACGGACGACCTCGCCCGGCTGACGACCGAAAACCTCTTCCACGTCCACGTCGCCGACATCGCCGGAATTCCCCGCGAGTTAATGACCGATTCCGACCGCGTGATGCCCGGCGACGGCGACTTCTCCTTCGCGCCGCTCGCACACACGCTGAGGAAAATCGGCTACGACGGCTGGGTCTCCCTGGAGACCTTCAACCCCGTCTTCTGGCAATTGAAGCCCACGCAAGTCGCCGAGTTGGGCCTCATGGCCGTCAACCGCATTTTCGAGTGAGTCGTCGCCCGGCCGCGGAGTTGCCACGACGGCGTTCGTGGACACGGGCCAAAACAACCTCACCCCCTAACCCCCTCTCCGCGGCGGAGAGGGGGGACCAAACCAAGACGGCCTCCGCCCACTTGCTCCCCCTCTCCGCCGCGGAGAGGGGGCCGGGGGGCTTACAAGGGTAGGTTTCCGGCCGGGGCAGAGGGAAATTTAGGCGGGGGTCG
>JAYTTY010000533.1:0-4004 GCA_043744795.1 Zavarzinella sp.
CCGTACCGCTGGACCTACAACGGACGCCCGTTGGCCGCGTGAATCTGGGCAATCGAATACCACAATGGCAGCGGGATTCGGTCGGGCACATCTAGTGGAACGTTTCGGAGGGCCGGGATGGCGATCAACAATTCGGTAGTTCGGTTGACCGGCTTGGCCCTCACGGCCTTGATTGCCGGCCCCGCCTTCATCTTGGCCCAAGGGGCCGCCGTCCCCACGATCCTTTCGGCGACCGACGACCTCGTCCTACTCGCCCGCTCCCAGCAAAAGCAACAACACTGGGAAGAAGCTCTCCAGACGTGGCTGCGCGTCTTGGCGGCCGACCGGGGGAATGAAGAAGCGCGGGCCAGCCTCGCCAAGTGCGTCCGCCACGCCCTGCAAACGCACCGCCACCGCGACCCCGATTTCCAAGCCCGCATCCTCGCCATGCCGCAGGCCGACGTGCTGGCACTCTACGACGAGGTTCTCCGCAAGATCCAAATCCATTACGTGGACCCCGGCAAGGCCGGCGTCTCCCGGCTGTTCCGGCAGGGCATGGACGAGTACCTCGCCGCCCTCGCCGACCCGGCCTTTGCCGAGCAGTACTTGCGCAGCGCGGACGCCGTGGCCGTCGCCAAGTTCCGCGGCAGCGTCCAGAAGGCGTGGGGCGGGCGGGACGTGTCGAACGTCCGGCAGGCCGTCGAAGTCGTGGCCGAGGTCGCGTCCGCGTCCAAGCGGCTGCTCGGGCTGCGGTCGGTCAACGTCGTCGTGCTGGAGTTCATCTGCGGGGCGTGCAACTCGCTGGACGAATACTCCGCGTACCTCCCGGCGAACCAACTTACGGCCGAGGACGCCAACCTGTCGCAGTCCACGGTCGAACTCAACATGCAGGAAGGGAACGTCGCCTACCTGCGCATCCTGCGGTTCGAAGTCACCACCCCGCAGGAAGTGGACGCCATCGTGAAAAACCTGACGACGATGGGCATGACCAAGGCCTTGGTGATTGACCTGCGCGGCAACGCGGGCGGTTCGTTTTCCGCCGCCGTGAAGACCGCCGAGCGGTTCCTGCCGGCGGGCATCATCGTCACCGCTCAAGGGGCGCGGCCGGACGCCACGAAGGTCTACACGTCCCTCGCCGGCCCCACCGCGACGGACTTGCCGGCCGTCCTGCTGGTCAACGGCGAGACGGCCAGCGCCGCCGAGGTCTTCGCCGTCGCCCTGCGGGAGAACCAGCGGGCCAAGTTGGTCGGCACCCCGACGTTTGGAAAAGGGGCGCTGCAAAACGTCGTGCGGTTCAACACCGGGGAGGAGCCCGACGACGGGGCCGGGAAGCCGAAGCCGCGGGCCGGCATGCGGCTGACCGTCGCCCGCCTGCTCTCCCCGAACGGCAACCCGATCCACGGGGCCGGCGTCTCCCCGGACGTGACCGAGCGCGACCCGGAACGGCAAACGAGCATCGCCATCGAGCAGGCCCGCGAACTGGCCCGGCGGTATTCCATGATGATGCCGTGAGCGCCCGCGATCATCATTTCTGTTTTTCCAAGTATTCCGCCGTCCGGCCCCACGGTTTTGCCCCCGTGACCCGTTTCATCTTCATCCGGACGCGGTCCGTATACTAAAGCCTGTCACCTCCCATCGAAGCACGGAGCGTTTGCCATGTCGTGTCGTGCCTGTCTCTTGTCGGCCGGCGGCCTGTTGGCCGTGGTCGCGTCCCTCAGCCCGTTGTGGGCGGCCCCGGCCCCGAACCCCGAGGTGAAGAAGACGGAGGCCACGGGCACGACGCCGGACGCCATCCGCAAGGCCCTCGACTCGCCGAACGACTTCGAATTCAAGGACCTGAACCTCGCAGCGATCATCGCCACCATCGCCGAGCAGTACAAGATCCAAATCATCATCGACCGCAACGCCGTCATGCAGATGGGGATCTCGCCGGAAGAGATGATTGTCGAATTGAACATGAAGAAGACGAAGTTGCGGACGGCCCTGCGGGCGCTCGTCAGCCAATACAACCTGACCTTCGCCGTCGCGGACGGCACGCTGCTCATCACCACGGAAGAGACGGCCGTGTACCGGCAACTGAAGCAGCGCGTGGACGTGAACTACGACAACGTGCCCTTGCAGACGGCCGTCAAGGAACTGGCCGTGAAGTGCGGCGTGAACGTGGTGTTCGACCCGAAGGCCGTGAAGGCGAAGACGGTGATGAACCCGGTGACGCTGCAAGCGGACGACATCCCGTTCGAGGCGGCCGTCCGGCTGATGTGCGAAATGGCCGACCTGAAGCCGGCCCGCATGGGCAACGTGATTTACGTGACGACCGAGGCCCGGGCCGACAAGTTGAAGGACAGCGAAAGCTTGGTGCCGGCCCCGAAGGGGCCAATTAACCCGGACCTCCTCCCCAACGGCGGGATGCTCGGCTTCGCCGGCGGCGGCATCGCCCCCGTCCCGCCGATGGCCCCGCCGGCAAAGGTCGAGGACAAGGCGGTCCCGGACGCGCCGGCCAAAGACGCGCCGGCCCCGCCGAAACTGTAACCGCCGGCCTCACTCCCGGTGGGGCTTCTTCGCCTCGTACTCCGCGAGCCGCTTCGTCAATGCCTCCGCGTGCTCGGCGTGATACCCCTTGTCGTCGGCGGCCTTCTTCAGGGCCGTCACCGCCTCATCAAAACGGCCGAGTTCCGCCAAGGCGGCCGCGCGGGCGTCGTGGGTCGCCCCGGTGTCCCCGCGCGGCAAGGTCAGCGCCTTCGTCGCCAATTCCAACGCCTGTTTCCCGTCTCGGAATTCGGCCGCCGTCGCCAAGACCCATGCCTTGCGGCGGTGCGCTACCGCCGATTCCCCGTCCCACCTCATGGCCGTGTCCGCGTCCGCGAGGGCTTGGCGGTAGTTTCCGGCCTTCGCCCACGCCTCGGACCGCCGCAGTATTGCCGCGCCGTACTCGCGGTAACACCGCATGGCCGCGTCGAAGTCGCGGATCGCCGCTTGCAGTTCGTTGCGGTTCAGGTGGTACGTGCCGCGGAACAGGTAACCGGCCGCGTAACTCGGGTCGAGGGCCAGCGCCTTCGTGAAGTCCGCCAGCGCCGCGGCCTCATCCTTCAGGTGCAGGCGGGCGGCCCCGCGGGCGGCGTAGGCGTGGGGGGAGACGGCGTCGAACTTCACGGCGCTCTCGGCGTCCGCGAGGGCCGCGTCGTACTCTCGCCGCTCGCGGTAGACGGCCGACCGGCCGCTGAACGCCCGCGAATAGGCGGGCGTGAGTCGGAGCGCCTCGGTGTACTTCGCAACTGCCTCGTCCGGCCGGTGCCGGATCGAAAAAAGGTTGCCGAGGTTCCCGACCGGCGTGCCGTAATTGGGGGCGACTTGGATCGCTTTCTCGTAGTCCGCCTGCGCCTTCTCGTACTCCTTCTTGCGCAGGAACAGGTTGCCGCGGTTGTTCCAGTACGCCGCGCTCTGCGGGGACAGTTTGACCAGTTCGTCGTAGTCTTTGACGCCCTCGTCGTACTGGCCGAGGACTTCGTAAGCCTTCGCCCGCTTCATGCGGTACGTCGTATTCTGGGGCGCTTGGGCAATGAGTTCCGTGTACGCGGCGACGGCCCCCTTGGCCGTGACCACGTCCCGGCGGTTCAGCGCCACGGGCACGCCTTGGAAGATGACCCACAGGCGGTCCCCGTCCTGACGGGTGACGACGAAATCCATGTGGGCAATTTGGTGCAACACCGGGAACCCGGCGGGGGAGGTGACCGTCGGCACTTCAATACTATGGTCGGGCTTCACGATGAAGACCGTCGCCCCCACCAGCGGCGCGGGCCGCTCGCGGTCGGGGGCGGCGAGGGCCGCGGCGAGGAAGAGGGCGGGGAGCATGTGTAGTCTACTCTTGTTAGCCGCGACGCGGAGGCGTTGCGGAGCGGAGCGCGTTCAAAGACCGCCGCCAATATTCTTGGCGAGCGTCGAGGCGTAAGGCGAGCGGCAGGAAGTAGCTTACCCGATTGGGGTTCTCGGGGCGAGCTTGACATGAGACGATGGGGCAGCCGCTTCAC
>JAYTTY010000534.1:0-15787 GCA_043744795.1 Zavarzinella sp.
CCAAGAAGACCAAAAGAAGATCTTTTTCGTGTCTTCTTGGCGGCCTTGGCGTCTTGGCGGCAAACGGTTTTGCTTTTTACCCGATCCGCAGCGGTTCCACTTGTTGCATCACGCGCTCGGCTCGCTCAGTGACGGTCCCCAATTGATAGCGCTCCCACTCGCCGAGCCAAAATTGGCTGACGGCGTAATCCTCGTCCATGTACCCGGACTGGCGGGCGGCTTGCTCCCACGCCCGCAACCGGGTCGTTTGTCGCAGGACACTCAGGGCGTTGCGCTGGGTCTCCAGCCGTTCTGCCAAGCGGGGCGGGCCGGCTCCTTGCAGGCCGCCGGTCCAGAAGCTGGCCGGCATGTCGTTGTTCGCCAACAACCGGGACAGCACGCCGAGCAGGAATCGCCCCAAGTCGCGGCGGCCGGCCTGATCGACGGCGTCCAGGTAGGCGCCCAACACTTGGAGTTGGGCGAGACCTTGTTGGTTCAGCGCGCCCCAGTCGCTGATTTGGCCCTTGCCGCGTTCGATGTCCAGCCAGCGCGTTTCCAAGAACGGCTGCAACGCTTCCAACACATAGACGCCAGGTTCTTCCAGCCAAGCCTTGAAGGACGGGGCCGGCAGTGCTTGGCCCGTGGCGAAATCGCCGGCGTAGGCCAGCCGGATCAGGGCGTTCTCCAAGCAGATGTTGCTGGTCCGCATGGCCGCGGCCAATTCCGCGTCGCACAGTTTCAGGGCCTCGTAGGCGAGGAACGTGAAGAACTGGTCGCCGACGGACTGCTTGGCGATCTCCCCGCGCCAGAACGGCTTCTCCTCCTTCGCCTTGGCCGACGTGAGCCAGAGCAGGAATTCCACGGTCGGCTTGCCGAAGGAGAGGGCCAACCGCTCCGGGGCGATCCGCTCCCACAGGCGGCCGAATTTGGGGACGGCGGTTCGCAGGTAGCGGTCGCGCTTCCAGCCGCCGGCCCGCACCAGGCACAGCACCGTGCCTTTGCGCAGCGAATCCCGCAACAGGTGCAGGCAGTCGCCGCTCAGGCACGGGGGCCGGTCGATCTTGTCGAGGAGGAGCCGTTGGGCCTGCTCGACCGGGGACTGTTTCAAGATGAACCGGGCGATGCGCAGCAAGTTCGCTTCGAAGCGGGAGACGGTCCGCACGTCGGCCGGGTCGCTCATGGTCGCACGTCACCCTTCCACGCGGCGGGGCCTCTTCCACAATCCTACCGCCTGCGGGGCGGGAAAGCCATTCACGCTGATGTCCGCCCCCCGCACGCGAATTTCCAGCGTGTTCGGCGCCCGCCAGCACGGGTCGTCTTCTCGGTAGCGGCCCGTGAACAAGTGAACCCGCTGGTTCGTGGACCCGACCCACCGCCGCGTCGTGTCCGGCAGTTCGCGGACATAGGGGCCGTCCACCAAAATATCTGTCAAAGCCAACAGTTCGCTCACCGCCGGGTCGGGCAACTCGTGGGCGGCTTCCAGCACATACCCACTGTAGACCATCACGCTCAGGCCATGTTCGCGGGCAGCCGTCGCCAGCGTTGCCGCCCCGGCCGCGTGGGCCAAGGGTTCGCCGCCAAGGAGGGAAATGCCCTCGATTTGTTCGTCCCGCCGCGCCTGAAGCATTTGTTCGATGACGGCCGACACCGGAATTTGTTCCCCGCCCTTGAACGTCAGGAACTCCGGGTTGCAGCAGCCGGGGCACCGCAGCGGGCAGCCTTGGAACCACAAAGCGAACCGTCGCCCCGGCCCCTCGGCCTCCGTGGCCGGGACGATTTGGGCGACGCTCAGAAGTAAGTCGGTCATCACGGGAGATTATACCGCGTCCGGGGAGCGGCGTTCGCGGTTGTCGATTGGGCGTGGGGCCGGTAAGAAGGTATTCGTGGTTTTCCACGCCGTCCGAAGCCCCCCGCCGCCCGCCACCTACCGAAACCGCGCATGAAAGAATCCATCCTGTTCCTGGCGCACACCTTCACCCGGTGGAAGACGACCGGGGCCATCGCCCCCAGCGGCAAGTCCTTGGCCCGGGCGATCGCCCGGAAGGCCGGGGAAATTAAGCCGGGGCAAGTCGTCGTCGAACTCGGGCCGGGCACGGGCGTCACGACGCGGGAACTCTTGAAGCATTTCCCGAACAACCGGATTATCGCCGTCGAGATCATCGACGCCTACGCCGCCCACCTCGAAAAGGCCTTCCCGACCGTCACGGTCGTCCGCGGCGACGCGGCGCAGTTGGACGGCATTCTGAATGACCTCAACATCGCGAGGGAAGACGTCGGGGCCGTCGTCAGCGGGCTGCCGCTGCTCGCGTTCCCGCCGGACTTGTCGAAGCGCATCCTCGCGGCCGTCCGCGGCGTCCTGCTGCCCGGCCGGAATTACGTGCAGTTCACGTACTCCCGGCGGGCGTGGCGGCGGTTCGTGGTCGAGGGCTTCAAGGCCCTCGCCCCGCAGCGCGTGTGGCTCAACATCCCGCCGGCCAGTGTAATGACATTCGAGCGGACCGCCGACGCCGCCCCGGCCTCGTGACCGAACCGACGCCGCTTGGGCCGCTCCCACTCGAACCGATGGACCCACAGCTCACGTGGATTCAGCCGGGGGGCGGGGTCGTCTGCCGCCTCGAAATGGCGTGGGGCCGTTGGCGGCGGTTCTGGCTGAAGACGTTCCGGCCCGGCTATGTGCGCCGGATGGCCGCGACCCGTCAGGGAGATGTCAACGGCTGCCCGCACGACGTTATCGACCCGCGGGACGTGAAATTCTTCCGCAATCAGCCGGGCCATCACTGGGCGCCCGAACACGACCCGTTCCGGTGGCGCGACAAGATTCCCTTCGCCCGCTCCGGGTTGGCCGAGTTGTTCGTGTTTTCGCTCATCACGTTCGGCCCGGCCGCCCTCTTGGCCTTGTGGTTGGCCGGCCCCGGCGACGACATCGCGTGGCCGCTCCTGGCCGCCGGCTGGCTCGGCGTGGCGACGCTGGCGGTGATCGGCTCACTGATTGTCTGGTTCTTCCGCGACCCGCCGCGGCGCGTCCCGAGCGAAATTGACTTGGTCGTGTCACCGGCCGACGGCAAGGTCGTGGCGATTGACGACATTGACGACGACGACTTCGTCGGCGGGCCGGCCGTCCGCATCGGCATCTTCCTGTCGATCTTCAACGTCCACATCAACCGCGCCCCGGTGGCCGGCCGCGTGGTCGGCGTCCGCTACAAGCCCGGCAAATACCTGAACGCCCTGCGGCCCGAGTCGGCCCGCGAGAACGAGCAACTGTCCGTCCGCATGCAGGAGACGGCCGCCCCGTACCGGCGCTTCGTCGTCCGGCAGATCACCGGGGCCATCGCCCGCCGCATCGTCTGTTGGCTCAAGCCCGGCGACGAACTGGCCCGCGGCGAACAGTTCGGCATGATTAAGCTCGGCTCGCGGACGGAACTGATCCTGCCGCGCGCCGGGCTGACCATCAAGATCAAACTCGGCGACAAGGTGAAGGCCGGCCGGTCGGTGTTGGCGGCGTACACTGCGAATGACTAATGACCACTGACCGGGGGGCGCCAATGTCGAAACGCAAAATCGCCCGCCGGCGGCTGGCGGCCCGGGAAGTCCGGCGGGCGATGGCGCGGCGGACGGTGGCCGTCCTGCCGACCTTGCTGACGCTCGGCAACGCGGTGTGCGGGTTCGGGGCCATCACATTTGCCGGCCGGTGGACCGGGTTCGACCCGGACACTTCCCTGTTCGTCGCGGCCTGCCTGATCTTCATGGCGATGGTGTTCGACGTGCTGGACGGGAGCGCCGCCCGCCGGCTGAAGCAAACGAGCGAGTTCGGCGCCCAGCTCGACTCCCTGTGCGACGCGATCAGCTTCGGGGCGGCCCCGGCGCTGTTGATGCTGCAACTGGCGGCCGGGTTCCACATGCGGCTCCTCTGGCTGGTCGCCGCCCTGTACGTCGCCTGCGTCGTCCTGCGGCTGGCCCGGTACAACGTCGAGGCCGACGACATCCCGTTGGACCGCTCCTTCCGCGGCCTGCCCTCGCCGGCGGCGGCCGGCACCGTCGCGTCCTTCCCGCTCATGGTGTTCGGCGTAAAGTCGCTGGAGATCAGCCCCGACAATTTTATCTTGGGCGAATTCGCCGGCCGCATCGACTGGCTGGCGGCCCGGCTGTTGCCGCCGGTGTCGCTGCTGATCGCGTTCCTGATGGTGTCGCGAGTCCGCTACCCGAACACCTTCCACTACATTGTCCGCGGCCGGCGGAACGGCCCGTACCTCATCAAGGTGGTGTTCGCGCTGGCCGTCATCTTCGTGCTGCCGCAGATCACGGTCCCGCTCTTGTTCATGTGGTACGCCTTCGCCACGCCGGCGAGCGCCCTCTGGCGCCGCCGCCTCGGGCCGCCGGCGCCGCCGGAACCGCCACCGCCGGAACCGGCCGCCCCGAGTGACGGCGCGCCAGGGACGGCGTGAATCACCCGCGTGGCCGGACCCGCACCAAACCGGGCGCCCCGTCCTCTCCCTCGATCACAATCGTCGCCGTCCCGAACATCTGAATCACCTCGGCGTTCGTCAACAAGTGTTGCGTCACTTCCGAGACGTGGAAGACCGACTCTCCGTCCGCGAACGCGAGCGGCAACAGCAGTTGGTCGGCGCTGTGCGGATCGACCGGGGCGTGACTGGCGATGTGCCGCTTGACCTCATCGACCGCGTCCGCGGCGACAGCGTCGGCCGGCTTCCCCCGCGACCCCAAGCCGGCTGCCAGCGTCGGGACCGGGCCGCCAAAGAGCGTAATTAACACGACGGCGGCCGGCCCGTTCTGCCATTCTTCGACGGCCGATTCCACTTCCAACCCTTGATCGCGCAGCAGCACCGTCGCCTTGCGGGCCAGTCGCTTGCCGATGTCCGTGTCCAGCCCGGCCACCGCCCCGATGACTTCCGCGCGAGGGCGCGTGACCGCGTCCGTGAAGTTCACGGCGGAGATGTTTTCGACGGGGGTGATCGCCGCTTCAATCTCGCCGCCGCCCCGCGGGTAGAAGCCGGGTCGGTTCATCCGCAGCGTGATCGGCAAGCCGAGGCGGCCCAAATACGTCGCCCACGTCCGCTCCAAGAAGTGGTAACACGGCGAATGGCTAACGTGCGTGCCCCCTTCGATGACAATGCGGGACGGTTCCTTTGCGCCCAGGAACAGCGGCAGGTAAACGGTGTGCAAGACGAGCGACGTGGCCCCGGCCGTGCGGATGGGGAAGCGGTACTCGCCCCCTTTCATATCGCCGGGGATGAACGTCAACGCGCCCGACCCGATCCGGTCGCCGTCCACGCGGGCGTTGCCGATCTCCGCGGCCGCCCGCACACTCATCAAGTGCTGCGGCTGCAACCCCGGCTTGGGCTTCCGGTTCGCCCGAATCTTGTGAATCTGAACTGGTGTCTTGGTGAGCAGCGACATCGACAGGGCCGTGCGCAGAATCTGCCCGCCCCCCTCGCCGCGTGACCCGTCGATGACCAGCATGTAATCTGTCCCCACGGCGAGTCGGGCAGACCGTTGGCCCGAAACGTAAGCGTACCCGAGTAGACGGCGAGACGGGCAAACAGGTTCAATAAGCGGGCTTTTCAGGGCGAACGCCGTTGTGTTAACGTATGCCGCCACTGACCCGTCAAGGCGTAACAGGGGAGATTGCCCGTGACGAAACGATTTGTCGAAACGGCCAGTTTCACAAAGTGGGTCGGTGATCAGCCAGAATCGTTGGACGAGACGTTAAGCGAGCTTCAGCAGGAATTAATGGCCAACCCGGACGCCGGCGATGTCATCAAGGGGTGTGGCGGCCTTCGCAAAATCCGCATCCCCGGCCGCGGGAAAGGCAAGCGGGGCGGCGCGAGGGTGATATATTTGCATGTGCCGGAGGCGAACTGGGTCATTTTCGTGGACGTGTACGGCAAAGGTGAAAAAGCGGCCGACTCGCCCGCCGAGCGGAAGGTCTTGGCGGAGTTGGCACAGGTGTTTAAAGCCGAGGCCATCCTCGCCACACAATCAAAACCACAGGAGGAGTCGACATGAGCAAGTCGCCAGAACATCCTCGGCTGTTCGAGCGCCTGAAAGCGGGTTTGGAAGAGGGCATTCGGTTCGCGCGGGGCGAACAAGCCTTAGTGGCGACGGACGTGTCGTCCGTCACGCCTGACCAAATCGTCGCCCTTCGGAAGCGACTCAAATTGACCCCGAGTGGCTTGGCCGCCGCCATGATGGTCGAGCCGGCTGTCATCGAGAAACTGGAGGCGGGCGCCATTCCGGCCGAGGGGCCGGTTTTAAGACTGTTGGAAATTTTCCTCAGCGCCCCGAAACTCGCCTCACGGACCCCCGGCGGCGGGGCAGTGCGGACGAAGATGCAACTCGGCGGTCAGTCCCGTAAGAAGCGACTGGCGCCCAAATTGTCAAACGGGAGCCCAGCCAAATCCAGGAAAGCCCCGTCCACGTGACGCATTTTCCGTCACGCGATCACGGGGAGTGACCGCCCCGGGGTGCCGTTGGTTCGCAGGCTCACCGGGGACGAGGGGCCGTCGTCGATCAACTCGTAGTAGACGTTGCGCTGGCGGGGGACGTAGCCGGCTTCGCGGATCGAGCGCTTGATCTGTTCGAGCGTCAGGTAATGCACCGTGCCGGCCGAGGCGACGACGTTCTCCTCGATCATCAGGGAGCCCATGTCGTTGGCCCCGAAGAAGAGGGCCACCTGGCCGACCTTGGCCCCCTGCGTCACCCAGGAGGACTGGATGTTGGGGATGTTGTCCAGGTACAGCCGGGCGATGGCCTGCGTGCGCAGGTACTCGAACACGCCGACCTGCGGGAAGTGGGCCATCTTGTGGCCGGGCTGCATCGTCCAGCAGATGAACGCGGTGAAGCCGTTGGTCTCGTCTTGGAGGGCGCGCAGGCGGTCGAGGTGTTCGACGCGCTCGGCGACGGTCTCGACGTGGCCGAACATCATCGTGCAAGTCGATTTGCCGCCCAGTTGGTGCCAGACGCGGCTGGCCTCCAACCACTCGTCCGAGAGGGCCTTGCCCTTGGTCAGCTCCTTGCGGACGCGGTCCACGAGGATTTCGCCGCCGCCGCCGGGCAGGCTGCCGAGGCCGGCGGCTTTCAAGCGTTGCAGCACCTCCCTCAGCGGGATCTTGTTGATCTTGTGGAAGTGCCAGACCTCCGGCGGGCTGAAGGCGTGCAGGTTCACCGTCGGGTAGCGGGCCTTGAGGTCGCGCAGCAGGTCTTCGTACCACTCGAGTTTCAGCGACGGGTGCATGCCCCCCTGCATCAGAATTTGGTCCCCGCCGAGGGCGATGGTCTCCTCGATCTTCTTGTACAGTTCTTCGCGGGTGAGGACGTAGGCGTCCGCGTCCGCGGACTTGCGGTAGAACGCGCAGAAGTCGCACACGGCGGCGCAGACGTTCGTGTAGTTGACGTTCCGGTCGATGTTGTAGGTGCGGTACGGTTCCGGGTGCAGCCGCGTCGTGACGGCGTGGGCCGCCCGGCCGAGGGCGTGCAAGTCCATGCAGTCGAAGAGCTTCACGCCTTCCGCGAAGGTGACGCGCTCGCCGGCGACGGCCTTGGCCAAAATCCGCTTTATGTCGGTCATTGAACGCCCTCCCGCCCGGTCCCGTCAATGTACGAACCGCGTGCGGCGGGGGGATGACAACACGCCGCCGTCCGTTGTGGCGTCCTCCGATTCGCCGCCCTCGGTGCGCTCGGGGCCGAAACCGCGGCCGGCAATGCGGGAAGTGACGGTCAAAGGCAGTCGCCGCGGCCGGCCCGGCTCCCTATGTTATTTTTTCTGGGTAAATCCCGCGCACGCCGGCGGGGTGGGCGACTTTGTCGTCCTATGGCCATGGACGGGCGGGCGAAGGGAACCTCCGATGCGCAAGTTGATGACGATTTTCATGATCCCGGAACTCCGGCGCAAGATTTACATCACGCTGCTGTTCCTGATCGTTTACCGCATCGGGTACTGCATCCCCCTGCCCGTGGTCGATCAGGCCAAGCTGGCCGAGAAGATGGCCGCCCAGTCCGGCGGGGCGTTCGGGCAAGTGCTGGGCCTCGTGTCCACGTTCTCCGGCGGGAACCTCACCAACGCCTGCATCTTCGCCCTCGGCATCATGCCGTACATCTCGGCCTCCATCATCCTGCAACTGCTGTCCGCGTCGGGGCTGTCCCCGTACCTGGAGAAGCTCCGCAAGGAGCCGAACGGCCAGAAAAAGATCAACGAGTACACCCGCTACCTCACCATCCCAATTACCATCATCCAGGCGACGTTCTGGATCCGCGGCATCATCGCGCCGGAGCCAACCGGCATGGGGTTGATGGCCCCTGGGTACGACGCGGCCGGATTCAACTACTACTGGTTCGCGTTCTCCGCGATCCTCACCGTCACGGTCGGCACCCTGTTCCTCATGTGGCTCGGCGAGCAGATCGACGAGTACGGCATCGGCAACGGCATCTCGCTCATCATTATGGCCGGCATCGTCGGCCGCATCCCGGACGCCACCCGCAGCCTGTTGTTCGACTCCGTCACCGGCGGGTTGAAGGAATCGCTGTTCACCCTCGGGTCCGGCACGGGGGACATCAGCTTCGAGAAGCTCGTCATGCTGATGGCGCTGTTCGTCGCGGTGGTGATGGGCGTCGTCGCCATCACCAAGGCCCAGCGCCGCATCCCGACGCAGTCGGCCAAGCACGTCCGCGGCCGGCGCGTGTACGGCGGCACCCGGCAGTTCCTGCCGTTGAAGGTGAATCAAGCCGGCGTGATGCCCGTCATCTTCGCCAGCAGTCTGCTCATCATCCCGAGCTTCCTGTTCCTGCAAATCGGCCGCAGCGGCGGGGCCGACTGGGCGGCCGAACTCGGGTCCAACTTCCAGCGCAGCGGCGGGTGGGTGTACAACATCCTGTACATCGCCCTGATCTACTTCTTCTGCTACTTCTGGACGGCCATCACCTTCAACCCGAAGGACATGGCCAACAACCTGAAGGACTACGGCAGCTTCATCCCCGGCTACCGGCCGGGGAAAAGCACGTCGGATTACCTGGAAAAGGTGCTGACGCGCATCACCTACGTCGGGGCCGCGTTCCTCGCCGTGATCGCCATCATCCCGACCATCGTGCAGTCCGAGCTGGAAGTGGACCCGCGCATCGCCAGCTTCTTCGGCGGCACCGGCCTCCTGATCGTCGTGAGCGTGTGCCTCGACTTGGTGACGAAGATCAACAGCCACCTCGTGATGCGCGGCTACCCCGGCCTGACGGAAGACTGAGCCTTCTCCAAGGCGAGCGGGGGGCGTCAGCCCCCTGTTCTTGCATTGATTAAGACAGGGGGCTGACGCCCCCCGCTCGCCTCAACGGCGCCCACCACCCGAACGGACGGAACAGACCCCGTGCAGCGGCGAGAAATTCAGACCCCGGTGACGTTGAAGACCCCCCGCGACATGCAAATGATGCGGGCGGCCGGCAAAGTGGTGGCCAAGGCCCTGCGCCTGTGCCGGGACATGGCCAAGCCGGGCGTCAAGACCGCGGACATCAACCGGGCCGTCGAAGACCTGTACACGGCCCACGGGGCGGTCTCCCTGTTCAAGGGCTACGACCCCGGCACGAACGGCACCCCTTTCCCCGCCGTGACGTGCATTTCTCTCAACGAGCAAGTCGTCCACGGCATCCCCGGCACGCGCGCCTTGCGGGACGGCGACCTGTTGAAGTGCGACACCGCCTGCAAGCTGAACGGCTGGTGCGCCGACGCCGCCGTCTCCGTTCCGGTGGGGACGGTGCGGGCCGAGCGGATGCGATTGGTGAAGGTGGCCGAGGCGGTCCTTCAGACGGCCATCGAGGAGATCGGCCGCCGCCGCTGGTGGTCCGAGGTCGCGCAGCGCATGCAGCGCAAGGCCGAGGACGCCGGCTTCAAGATGGTCGAGCAGTACGTGGGCCACGGCATCGGCCAAGACATGCACGAGGCCCCGCAGGTGCCGAACTTCGTGACCAAGGAACTGCGCAAGAACGGCGACTTCCGGCTCGAACCGGGCATCGTCTTGGCCGTCGAGCCGATGCTGAACATGGGCCGCAGCGACGTGGAAGTGTTGGGCGACCACTGGACCGTCATCACCCGCGACGGCCTGCCGAGCGTCCACGTCGAGCACACGCTGGCCCTGACCCCGATGGGCGTCGTGGTGCTGACCGCCGACGAGGGCGACCCCCGCGGCGACATCAAGTGGGCGGAGATGGCGGCGGCTAGGTGACGTTGCTCCCGAGCGCCGCGAGGAAGGCGAGCCAGAAGCGTTAGCGACTGGAGGAGCTTCCCGGGTAAGTGCGCCGCGAACCGAGTCTTCGAGGTTCGCTTCCGGGCGACGCCTCTCGCCCAAGGGGTCGGGCTTCGAAGACTCGCCCTCCGTCTCTTCACCCAGGAAGCCCCTCCAGTCGCTAACGCTTCTGGCTCGCCTTCCTCGCGGCGCTCGGGAGCGAAGTCACGTCCATGAACCCCGTCGTCTTTACCTTCGACATTGAAGAACACCACCGCATCGAGGCGGCCGCCGGGTACGACTGTCCCCCCGACCTGAAGCAAACCTACGCCGGCCGCATGGAGGTCTGCACCCGCTGGATCGCGGAGGCCTTGGCCGAGGCGAAGGCCAAGGCCTCGTTCTTCATCGTGGGGCAGATTGCCGAGAGCCACCCGAAACTCGTGCGGGACTTGGCCGACGCCGGGCACGAAATCGCCAGCCACGGGTGGGACCACCGCCGCGTCCACCACTTCACGCCGGAGACGTTCCGCGAAGATTTGCGGCGGTCGAAGGCGGCCTTGGAACAGGCGGGCGGCCGCGAAGTGGTCGGCTACCGGGCGCCGACGTTCAGCGTGACGCGGGAGACGGCGTGGGCCGTGGACGTGCTGGCCGAGGCCGGGTTCCGGTACGACTCCTCGATCTTCCCGGTGAAGCACGACCGTTACGGCGTGCCC
The DNA here is from genome assembly GCA_043744795.1 of Zavarzinella sp. Lineage (GTDB taxonomy): Bacteria > Planctomycetota > Planctomycetia > Gemmatales > Gemmataceae > Zavarzinella. The sequence continues at coordinate 10,913 of JAYTTY010000534.1, forward strand.
GACGCCCCGCGGCACCCGTTTGTCGTGACGGGGCCGACGCGGTCGCTGTTGGAAATCCCCCCCGTGACGTGGCGGAAGTTCGGGCAGAACGTCCCGGCGGCCGGGGGCGGGTATTTTCGCCTGTTCCCCCCGGCGATCATGCGGGCGGCGATCCGGCAAACCTTGCGGGAACCGACGGGGTTGCCCGTGCTCTACTTCCACCCGTGGGAGTTCGACCCGGGCCAGCCGAAACTGCCGTTGGGCCGTCTGTCCCGCTTCCGCACGTACGTCGGCATCGGCAAGAGCCGTCAGCGGTTGCAAGCGCTGCTGGCCCGGTACGGGTCGGTCACGTTGGCCGAAGCAGTGCCCGCGGACGTGGGAAATCTGCCGGCGTTCGCCCTCGCCGGCCAACCGGCGCCGGCCCCGGCTCGTCGGTATTGATAGAATGCCCGCCGGGCCGCCGCCGGACCGACTACTCCCCCGGGGATCGCATGGCCGCCGACCGTTTGGCCGACTTCTTGGACTCCGTGCGGCTCAGCGGGCTGCTCACGCCGTCACAACTGGAAGGCGTCCGCCAGCACGCGGCCTCGCAGCCGGCCGACCCGGAGGCGGCCGCCAAGCACATCATCAAACAAGGCCTGTTGACCCCCTTCCAGGTGAAGCACTTCTGGCGCGGCCGCGCGGCCGACCTGTACCTGAACCAATACCTGCTGATGGACAAGATCGGCGAAGGCGGCATGGGGGAAGTGTTCCGGGCCAAGCACACGCGCATGGACCGGGACGTGGCCCTGAAGGTGATCCGCCGGGAGAAAATGGCCAGCCCGGACGCCGTCAAGCGGTTCCGGCGGGAGATCCGGGCGGCGGCGTCCCTCGCCCACGAGAACGTGGTGATGGCGTACGACGCCGACCAGGCCGGGGAGGTCCACTTCTTCGCCATGGAGTACGTGGACGGCTCCAACATGTCGAAGCTGGTGATCCAGAAGGGGCCGCTGCCGGTCGCCGAGGCGTGCGACTACGTCCGGCAGACGGCGCTCGGCCTCCAGCACGCGCACGAAAAAGGGCTGACGCACCGCGACATCAAGCCGGCCAACCTGCTCGTCAGCCGGGCGGGCGTGGTGAAAATCTCCGACCTCGGGCTGGCCCGGCTGGACGACGTGGCGGGCAACGAGTCCGTCAGCCGGATCACCAAGGAGGGACTGGTCGTCGGCACGCCGGATTTCGTGTCCCCCGAGCAGGCCCGCAACTCGCAAGACGCGGACATCCGCTCGGACGTGTACTCCCTCGGCTGCACGCTGTACTTCCTGCTGACGGCCGACGTGCCGTACCCCGGCGGGAACCCGACGGAGAAGATGGTGCGGCACGCCCGCGAGCCGTTCCCAATGCCGAAGCGGGCCGACCTGCCGCCGGGGTTGGACAAGGTGCTGGCGAAGATGACCGCGAAGAAACCGGACCAGCGCTACCAGACGCCCGGCGAGGTGGCGACGGCCTTGGAGGCGTTCATCCCGAAGAAGGCGGCCCCCACTTTTAAGGCTCCGGTCCCGGTCCCGGACGACCCGTCGCCGGACGACCCGCGCGCCGCCCTCCGGCCGCCGCCCGAGCAGGACACGGACAGCCTCTTCCGCCTCCCGTCCGACGCCGCCTTGCCGCGCCCGCCGCGGCCCAAGAATAACCAGCGCCTCTATTATGTGGCCACGGCGATCATGGCCGTCGGCATTCTTTTCATCGGCGCGCTGCTGGCCCTGGCGCTGGCGTCGAAGCGGTGAGGCATTTTCTTTCTGTATGGCGGGGGCGAAAGCCCACGGACGGCCGTCCATGGGCTTTACCGGCCTTTGACTCGCCTCACGGGGTCTTCGCCGGCGCCTTGGTCGCCTCCGGTTTCGCCTCGGTATTGCGCACGTCGGCCGGCTTCGGCTTCGCCTCCTGATCGAAGTACAGCCGCAGGCCGCCCAGCCCCTTGTCGAGGTCGGCGGTCCCCGGCTTTGCCGGCGCGGTCAGGTTGATACGCACCGGCCCGCCGTCCGGCCCCTCTCGAAGGAAGATACGCCGACCGCCCTCGCCGGTTTGGTAGCCGTAGGTCTTGTCCCCGGCGAGCATCCACACGAACCGCTGCACCGTGGCCTGCGCCTCGGGGGTGGTCGTCACCACCAACGTGTCATTCTCGGCTTTGGTTTCCATCACGGTATGCTTGAGGCCGTTCAGCAGCGTGGCCAGCGCGGCGACTTGTTCTTTCGGCAGCGTGTACGTCGCCCGCGACAGGGCGATGGGGCCGGCCGGGGCTATCGACCTCACGGCGGCCGGGTTCACTTCCTGCACCTTTCCCGTGGCGGAGTCCAAGAGAATCAACACGTTGCGTTTCCCCTCGGCCGTCGCGGGGGCCGGCGCCTTCGCCCCCGCGCCCGACGGCGGCTCGATGACGACGATCACGCCCGGCATCTCCTTGCCGTCCGGGCCGATCACCTTGACGCCGTTCTGCCCGGCGACGAGCTTTTGGGGGCCGCCGGCGGCCTTGGCCTTGGCCAAGGCTTCCGCCAACTGGGCCGCGAACACTTGCTTCTCCGCGGCTGACAGATTCTTCCGCGATTGGGCCCACTCGGCATTGGCCCGCGCCGCCTCGATTTCAATGGCCGGGTGTCGCGCGACCGCGGCCTGCTGCCGCTGTTGCCGCAGCATTTCCAACTTGGCCGTCAGGGCCTTGATCTGCTCCTGAATCGCTTGCGTCTCGGCGTCCTCGGCCGATTTCGGCGACACGTCCACCCATTTGAGGTCCGCGGTGATGCTTGGCGACTTCGCCGGCTCCGGCTTGGCCGGCGGCGCTTGGGCGAGCGCCCACGCGGGGACGGCCGCCAGCCCGATCAGGCACGCGCACAACTTGCCGGCGTCAGCCGCCCGGCTCGGCATCGTCAGTTTCCGCATGAGAGGTTCCTTTGTTGAATTCACGGCTTCGATGAAACTCACGTCACGGCTTCTTCGTCGGCTCCGGCTTGCCGGGCGGGGCGGGGGCCAGCTCCGCCGCCTTGGACCCTTGCATGATTCCGAGCCAGCGGACGCCACGTTCGACCGCCTTGGCGTCGGTCAACTTATTCGTTAGCTTCGTCCGCTTGTCCGTGTCCTGGTCCGCGACGAACGCGCGAATCTCCTCGGCGGTCGGCAACGTGCCGCGCAAGTCCAGCATGACGCGCCGAAAAAACGTGGCGTCGTCCGGCGAATCCGTCAGCCGGAATTCAACCTTTAAGGGCGTCTCCGCTGGCAGGGTAAGGGGCGAGATTTTGAGGTCGGCCCGGTAGCCGTAGACGGTGTCCCCGGCGAGCAAGGCCACGAACCGCTGCACCACGGCCTGCGCCTCGGGCGTGGTCGTCACCACCAAGGTGTCGCTGTCCGTCTTGGTTTCTATCACCGCGTGCTTGAGGCCGTTCAGCAGCGTGGCGAGCAGGGCGGCCTGCTCCTTCGGCAACTTGTACGTCGCCCGCGAGAGTGTCATTGTGCCGGGGGCGGCGGTCGGTTGGGGCTTGGCGAGGGGAGTCCACCCCGACGGTTCGGCCTTTTCGATCCCCGGCGGCTTGTACCCCGGCCAGCCGGGATGTTCGCCCGGGACAATGGGGACGCCGCCCGGCACGGTCACGGCAATCGGCGGCAACGGCTTCGCCGCCGGGGCGATCACCTTGCCCGTCCGGTCGTCGATGATGACGATCACGCCCGGAATTTCCTTGCCGTCCGGGCCGATGACCTTGACGCCGTTCTGCCCGGCGATGAGCTTTTGCTGGGCGCCGGCAGCCTTAACGGACTTCATGAGTTCCGTAAACCGGGTCGCCGAGTTGGCCCGGTCCGCGGCGGCCTTCGCCCGCGCCAACTCGGCTTCATACCGCTTCAAGTCCTCGCCCGCGGCCGCCGGGCGGTCCCCCGCGCCGTACAGTCGCACCTTGAACTCGGCTTGCTGCTGCTTCAGCCGCAGGGCTTCCAACTTGACAGTGAGGGCTTTGATCTGGTCTTGGATCGCCTGCGCCGCGGCGTCCTCCTCCATTGTGGGCACCGCGATGCTGAAGAGGCGGAGGGCCCCGAGGTCAGGCCGCGCGTCGGGGTCCGGGGCCTTCGTGGCCTCCGGCTTGGCCGGGGCCGGGGCTTGGCCGAGCGTCCACGCGGGGACGGCGGCCAGCCCGAACAGGCACACGCACAACTTGGCGGCGTAGGCCGCCCGACTCGGTGTCGTGGGTTTCATAATCAGCGTCAACCTTTCTTGCATGTCCCGCTTCCCTTCCCCCAGGACTCCGACCGCGGGGGCGGGCCGGCGGCGGGGCTGAAATGAACACACGGCCAACAGCGCCTCGGCATACGCCCGGCGGTCGGCCTGCGCCGCCGCCCACTCGTCGCACGCCCACTCGGCGTCGGCCCGCAACCGCCGGCGGGCCAGCCAGAAAATCGGGTTCCACCAATGGGCCACGGCCGCCAACATTTCCAGCCGGCGCACCCAGTGGTCGCGGCGGCGCAGGTGGGCGAGTTCGTGGGCGATCACCGCCCGCCGGCCGTCGCCCGTCACTTGCTTGTCCAAGTCGGCGGGCCACAGCAGCATGGGCCGGCCGACGCACCACATGACCGGGGAGGCCAGCCCGGCCAACTTCTTCACGGCAGGCGGCCGCAGCCCGAGGCGGTTGGCGACGACCGCCACCTCGGCCACCAGTTCGTCCGGGGCCTTCTTGGCGTGCCGGGCGAACCGGCCGAACCGCCACGTGTCCCGCGTCATGCGGGCGAACACTGCCGCCCCGCCGGCGACCCACACGGCTAAGAGCCACCATTCCCAGTGAAACCCTAGATGTGCCCGACCGAATCCCGCTGCCATTGTGGTATTCGATTGCCCAGATTCACGCGGCCAACGGGCGTCCGTTGTAGGTCCAGCGGTACGGG
>JAYTTY010000535.1:0-3969 GCA_043744795.1 Zavarzinella sp.
ATGCTCCCTTCCTCGCACAGGCGCGCTGCCGCCAATCGCTAACGCTTCTGGCTCGCCGCACTCGCTCCGCTCGGCTTCCAAGCCGTCGCATCTTTCCCAACCCGCACGACCCGTCCGCGTTGGCGGCTTGCAATTTTTACAATTCCGAGCCGGCCCGCAAGTCGGCCCGTGATATGCTTCCTTTTCATGACGTGTCCCCGTGCCGCCCGCGCCGGGGACGAAACCTCAAGAGGAGACTCCGCATGAAACGATCCTTACTCGCCGCCGTTGCCCTTGCCGCGTTCGCCCCGTTGGCGCAGGCCGCCCCGCCCAGCACGTCCGCCATCTTGGCCGACTCCGTCGATGTCCTCGACGACCTCGCGGCCCTCCAAATCAAAGGCATCCCGCCGGCCCTCTTGGCGGACGCCCAAGGGGTGGCGATCATCCCGCGCGTCATTAAGGCCGGGTTCGTGTTCGCCGGGCGCGGCGGCTACGGCGTCGTGATGACGAAGGACAAGACCGGCAACTGGGCGCCGCCCGTGTTCATCGCCATCGGCGGCGCCAGCGTCGGCTTCCAAGCCGGCGTCGAATCGACCGACGTGGTGCTGGTGTTCCGCGGCCGCAAGAGTCTCGACCGCATCTTGGAAGGCAAAGACAAGTTGACCCTCGGCGGGGACGCGGCCATCGCCGCCGGGCCGGTCGGCCGTCAGGCCGCCGTCGCTACGGACGGCAAACTGGAGGCCGAGATCGTGTCGTACTCCCGCAGCCGCGGCCTGTTCGCCGGCGTGTCCTTGGACGGGGCGGTGATCTCCAACGACCGCATCGCCAACGACGACTTCCGCAAGCACGCCACCGAGAAAGACCTCAAGCGGGCCGGCGACTTGGCGACCCGCCTGAACAAGATGGGCGCGCCGCTGCCGACGAGCGCGGCCGAGTTGCTGCCGCCGGCGCCGGTGCGGAAGTGACATTAGGCATTCGCGACCAAAGATCCCGGGGTTCGCAAAGCCTCACCCACGGGCTACACTCCGTCGCCCCATCCGGGGCTAAGACGTTGTCTTTGGTTTTCAGCCCCGGATGGGGCGACGGACTGTAGCCCGTGGGTGAGGCTTTGCGAACCCGGGGTTTACTACGGGAAACGTTCCCGTTATCTCTTCTCGATCAGCTTCTCGATCTCCCGCCCCACCGCCTCCGTCAGCGCTTCCATGCTGCCGGGGGCGGTGGCGGCGATCACTTCCTGATAAATGCCGTAGCCGAACGCCGAGGCCGGGGGGACGTAGCCCGGTTGCCAGTCGTCCGTGATCGTGCAGACGATCACGGCCACGTCGGGGAACCGCTCCCGCAGCGCGATTTGAAACCGCTGGTACAACTCGCCGGGGGTGAACACCCAGACGGCGTGCCCGATGTGCCAGATGGCCACCGGGAACGGGTAGGCGGCGCCTTCCGGCAAGGCCGCGAGGCGGACGAGTTGCCGGGTCATGCGCTCGGCCTGCGCGCGACTATCCCGCACACGCAGCGTGTCGTTCGCGGCCCGCGCCGCCTGTTCTTCCTGTTCCCACGTCGCCAAGTCGGCCCGCGTCTGCGCCTCCGTCGGCAACTCGGGGCGGTACGGGAGGCTCACCGTGAACTCGCGGGCGTGGAATTGGCCGGCCGTCTCCGCGAACTCGGCTTGCGCGGGCCGATGTTTCCACGGGCCGAGCGTCGCCCCGGAGACGACCGGGCCGGCGTACTCGAAGTGCGTCCGCGGCGGCGGCAGCGACTCCAGGCCTGAGAGGGCGGCGAAGCCGAGCTGCCGGCCGTTGCGGTCGGCGACGGCCGTGTCGCCGACGAAGCCTTCCCACGGGCCGAGGTCGCCGGACGCCCCTTGCAGGAACAGGCACGGGGCCGCCGTGTGCCCTTCGACCACTTCCCGCATCGCCCCGACGTAGTCCGGGCTGATGAGCGTGTTCTCCCACGCCAGCGTCGTCGGATGGCAGGCGTAATTGACCACGGTGCCCAGCGTTTTGCCGTCTTCGTCAACGACTTTGGCCACCATCACCGTGTCGTCGGCGAAGCCGGCGGGGTTGAAGCCGCACACGACTTGGTTGGTCGCCGCGTCCGGGAAGTCGCGGTGCGTGGCGAGGGAGCAGCGCGCCGTGCCGTAGATGACGGTCGCGGGGACGGCCGCCGCCACGGCGTCGGCCGCCAGTTTGCCGCAGGTGATTTCCAGAGAGTCCAAGTACGGGCCGATCAAGTCGCCGCCGGGGAGGTGTGCGCGGGATCGGGACATCCACGCCGACCCGTGCGTGTGCGACATGGCGATGTGGACCGCGTTCGGGTGAACGCCCGCGGCTTTGGCGGCGTGTTCGCGCAGCTTGTCGAACTCGACGCTGTCGAGCAGACAGTGGTCCAGACCGATGACCAAGCGCCGGGCCGTCCCGGCGGCGGCTTCCAGGCACAGGGCCGTGCCGGTCAGCGGGCGGTGGACGCCCGTGGCCCGGTCGTGCAGGGCGGCGCCCCACATGCGGTGATAAATGCCGGCCGGCGGCGTGATGTCGGCCCGGGCGAACCCGGCCCGGCCATAAGTCTGCGGCGTTTCGACGTGCGGCGTCATGCGGTCTCCTCCGTAGTGTCCACGTCCCCGTACAGCGTACCCACGGGGTTCAGGATTGCCCAGCACGCCGCGCTCCCGGCGAACAACCCGGCGAACACCAAGAGGGCGTGATTCCAGTCCCCCGTATGCCGGACGAGCCGGCCGACGACGAACGGGAACAGGCCGGCCCCGATGTTCCCGCTCATGTTCATCGTGGCGAACACCGTCGCCACGCGCCGGCCGCCGTACGTGATGGCGACGGAATACCCGCTCACGCCGCTCGCCATCGCCCCGAAGGCGATGACGCAGAGAAGGGCCATCACGACATCCGGGTCCGTCACCTGGTACGCCACCAAGCCCAGGCCGGCGCACACCACCATCGCGAGGCCGGACAGACCTTGCCGGGCGACGCGGGGGTTGTTCGTCCACTTTAACAGTTTGTCGGACACGATCCCGCCCATCATCCCGCCGGCAACGCCGACAATCAGCGGCCAAAAGGCCAAGTCGCCCGCCCGCTCCTTGGAGACGTGGTGGGTTTCCTGAAAGTAGCGCGGCAGCCACGTGTAGAACAAGGCCACGGCCGAGGCCCGGCAGAACTGCTGGCCGCACAGGATCAGCATCTGCGGGTCCGTGACCAACTTGCCCCACCCGCCCGCCGCCCCGGCCGGCTTGTGCGCCGGCTCCGCCCACCGCGGGACGACGGCGGCGAACGCCACGGCCCAGATTAGTCCGGGGACGGCGTAGAGCGCCAAGATTTGCTGCCACGTCAACGGCCCGAGCAACCGACCGGACGACACCTGCGACACGGCCGCCCCCAACGCCATGCACGCCGCCAGCCCGCCGGCCGCGAACGCCTGTTCCCCCTTGGCGAACGTGGCGCCGATCCCTTTCGTCGCGCACGGGAACAGGCCGGCCTGCGCCGCCCCCATCAGGCCCCAGAGGACGAGCAGCGCGGTAAATCCCGTCGCCAACCCCGCCGCCGCCGTGAGGACCGACCACGCCACCGCGAACGCCAGCAACGCCGGCCGGCTCCCCACCCGGTCCGCGACCCACCCGGCCGGCAACTGCATGAGCGCGTAGACCCAGTACCACGCGCCCATGATGACGCCCATCGTCTCCGGGCCGAATTCCAACTCCGCCTCAATGGCCTTCGTGGACCCGGTCAGCCCCGTGCGCTGGACGTAGGCGAACACCGTGGCGGCGCACAGGAAGCCGAGGACGGTGTGGCGCATGAATGGCTTTCACTGTACCGCCGTCAGGCGGTCGCGTGGGAGTCCCGCTTTTAAGCGGCCCGGGGCGAACCGTCGGCAGCGCATGGGGCAAAATCGGTTTCGGCCTTCGTTGGAGTCCCGGCTTCAGCCGGTCTTCAAAACTTTCCGCCGCGAACGGTGTCACCCGTCCGGCACGCCGCTGCCGAAGAC
>JAYTTY010000536.1:0-3963 GCA_043744795.1 Zavarzinella sp.
CTTCCCGCCGCGGGGGCTGTCCGCCGCATGTGGGAGGTCAAAACTTTTCGCGGAGCGAAAAGCGACGATGGCGCCCTCGATGCGTCATGTCTTCTTTGAAATGCGAACCGCCCGCAGCGCCTTTCCCGATGTCTGTGGCTCTTGAATCAGGTCGCACCCGCTCACTTCTTCGCCGTCTTCTCGTCGTCCCACTTCTTGAACGCGGCCTTGCGGTCGTCGTCGGTGGCGAAGCCGAGTTGGTGGTACTGGATGAGTTGGTTCGGGTAGACGTTCCACATTTTGTAGCCGTAATCCTTGGGGTTCTTGCCGCTCAGGTGGATGATGTTGGCGAGGGCCACGTCCTGCACTTTCACCTCGCCGCGGTTGCCGCCGATCACGAAGCCTTGCAGTTGGGTCGTGTCCTTGGCGAACGGCTCCAAGACCGGAATGTTTGTCTTGGCGCCGAGGGTGCCGACGCAGCAGATGGCGCTGGCCTTCGTGTAGACCTGCGTCGCCTTGCCGTCCTTGAGCGCCTTGGCGATCACGTCGGCGGCCGACTTGATGTTGTGCTGGGCCAGCATCCAGACGCACTGGTTGAGCGTGTTGTCGTCCATCCGGCCTTCGAGGTAGGTGAAGAAGACTTTCCGGTAGCCGACGCCGGTCTTCTCGTCTTTCAGCAGGGTCGTGAACTGCTGCTGGTTGTACAGGTTGGAGAGCATCCAGTCCGGCTGGACCGGCTTATAGGCGGGGGTGGAGCACGCGAACAGAACGGCCGCGAGTTCGGCCGGGTTCAGGGCGTTGGGGCGGTAGCCGCCGCGGCCGCCGAACTGGTTGCCGAACATCTCTTGGTACATCTCGTTGAAGCGGTGCTGAATCCGCTGCGTCGCCTTGTCCGGCTGCTCTTCGACGACTTCCAAAAGGGCGGCGTTGGCCTTGAGCATCTCCGCGAAGAGCTTGCGGGACTCAACGTCCCCGCCGATCTTCTCTTGGTAGACCTTCCAGAGCGGCAGGTCGTGCTTCTCTTTGCCGTCCGTGTCCTTGAGGAACACGTCGATGCGGTGCAGTAGGTCGAGCGTCAGGGCCTGCGGGAGGAGTTGCAGACAGCGGGAACTCACCTCGGGGTCGACGCTCTTGGCCCCGTCTTGCAGGGCGATTTTCGCCCCCCGGCCCATGCGCACCAGTTCGGAGGCGGCCTTCTCGCGGTCCTTGTAGCGCGGGCTGCCCAACTGCTCGATCAACTGCGGCAGGCGGACGGGGTCGCCCTTCGGGGCGGGCGGCGTTTCGGCCCAAGCGGAAGTGGCGAGGAGGCCGCCGGCCAAGGCGAGTGCGTACTTCATGGGAGTGCCCGGCAAGGTGTTTGGGGGGATCGTCGTAGGCAGCTTAGATGAGATTATACGCCGGTGCGAGGGCCGGCGCCCCGGCAAATTTGCCGCGCGGTGACAAAATCGTTGCGGCCGGCCAAGTCGCCGGCCGCCTACAGCCCCGGCGGTGCCGCCGCGACCATTTGTTCCAAGGCCGCGATGACGGCCTTGAGGGTGTCGATGTCCTCCTGTTCGACGTGTTTGAGGCGAGTCTTCACCTTCACGAACGCGTCCTTGAGGCGCGTCAATTCGGCTTGCGCGTGGGCCATGTCCTGCGCGCTCTTCGCGAGTTCCTTCTCGTCGTCCTGAAGGGCCTTCTCGCGGTTTTCGAGGGCGATTTCCAAGGTCTTCACCCGCAACGTGAGCGTGCGGTTCTCGGCCTCGCGGGCGTCGAGTTGCTTCGCCAAGTCGGCCGCCCGCTTGGCGTTCGCGTCGGCGGAGGGCGCCTTGGCCGGCGCCTCTTTTTTCGGCGGAATGCCGGCCGTGGGCGGCGTTTCGGTCTTCGGCAATGCTTCCGTCTTCGGCGGCGGCGCCGTCTCCTTGGGCCGCACACCGTTGTAAATCTTCGGCAGTTCGACGGGCCGTTTCGGCTCGACGACGCGGGGCGGCGGCGGGACGGTGCCGTCGTCGATCTTCGGCGGCGCGACGTTGCCGTCCTCATTTTTCGGCGGCAGGATCAACGGGATCGGCGCCGGGTTCTCGGGCGGTGTCGGCCGAATTTGAATTTCCGGCGTCGGGGCGGGTACGGCGTCTGGCATCACTCCGGGGTCGGGCAGAGTGCGCGGCGTGGCGTCAACCGGGCCGGGCTTGGCCGCACAGGCGGCGCACGGCGTCGTGTCGTCCGCGGGGCCGAACATCGTGCGGAGTTGGGCGCAGCCGGTCAGGCCGCCGGTCGAACCCGTCAGCAGCAGTCCGGCGAACATGACTTGTCGCGCACGCATCCCTGGCTCCTTCCGTGGACCGGGTCAACACACTGATTATTCGGATCGCGGAGAGGGCCGGGAGTCAGCGCGCCGCCGGACCGCTATGGTCTCGGTCGCCGCCATACCGTCGGGGAAATCCCGTGTCGAGGCCAAAAGTGATTGTCAGCCGCCGGGCGTGGTGACCGGGGCGGGCTTGGCGCTCTTCATCTTTTCCAAGAGGTCCGCGGCCAGCGCCGGGTCTTTCAGTTCGACCAGCACGCGGTTCGCCTTGGCCGGCGGCATCTGGGCGAGCACCTTGGCAGCCGTGTCCGTCCTCCCGGACCCGATTAACTGTTGCAACACCTTGGCCGCGACTTCCGGGGCCATCGCGTCGTACAGGGCCGCCATGCGCCGGACGTTCGGCGACTCGCTCTGGTCGGGCGCGGCGACCGGCGCTTTGCTTTCCGGGCTGACTTCAACGGTTTTTTGGTCCCGGTTGCCCACCCGGTCAGTCGCCCGTTTCAGTTCGGCGGCGACTTGTTGCCGGAGGATATCCAAGGCCGCGCGCTCCGCGCGAATATCTTCCAGAACCAAGTCCATGTGCTTTTGCCGGGCCGCCAACGTCGCTTCGCGGCCCGTCACCGCGTCGAGGCGTTCTTTCAACTCGGCCGCCACGTTCACCGCGTCCGTGTCGGACTTGGCGACCGGCGCCGAGACGGGCTTCACGGGTTCCGGGTCGGGGACGCGGGCGGTCTCTCCGGCGTCCGGCGTGTTCAGATACATCGAAAGGCCGGCCGAGATGGCGAACAGCGAGAGGGCCGACACGACGAGCAGGACGATGTTCTTCACGGACACTCCCCCGAACGGCGCGCCGCGGCCCGCCCGAAAATCATCTGTTGAGGATGCCACGACGGCCGCGGCACGTCAAGGCGGATCGGCGGGCGGATCGGGGAGGGTCACTTCTTCGCCGCCAACGCCGCGCTCACCGTCTCGGCAATCAATTTGGCGCCGGTGGCGTTCGGGTGGATTTGGTCGGGGAACATTTCCGGCTTGTCGCTCAGGGCGGCGTACAGGTCGATCACCGGCAGGTTCAAGTCCTTGGCGACCTCGGCGACCTTCGGCTTCACCTTGCCCTTCACGACGGGTTCCGTGATGCCGAAGTTCCCCTTGTAGGCCGGGACGGGCAGGCACAGGTACACTTGCGGCTTCGAGTCGAGGCTTTGGAACTCCTTCACGAAGGCCTTGTAGTCGGCGATGAATTGGTCTTCCAACTTCCAGTTCTGCGGCTTCGAGTCGTTCGACCCCAACTTAATGACGACGATGTTCGGCTGGAACTTCTTGGCGTCCGCGAAGGCCGTCTGCTTCACATACGGCAAGTCTCCCTTGGTCAAAAGGGTGGCCCCGCTGACGCCGAAGTTGCGCACGTCGTACTTCGGGCCGAGCAGCCCGCCCAACACCTTCGGGTAATTGTTCACCTCCCGCATCTCGACGCCGGCGCCGAAGGTGATGCTGTCCCCGACGCAAGCGACGCGGATCTTGTCGCCGTCCTTCTTGTCGTCGGCGAACGCGAACGAACCGGCGATCAGGGCGACGGCCAAACTCAGCAGACGCATGATGATCTCGGAGAGGAAGAGTGAGTGGGCGACAGGGATGGTTGTAGGGGGAGAGTCATTGCCGGGCACGGGGCAACGAGTTCCCGGGGTTCGCCGAGCCTCACCCAC
>JAYTTY010000537.1:0-3932 GCA_043744795.1 Zavarzinella sp.
ACCCGGCGGCTGACGCCGCTCGGCTCACCTTTTCGCTTGGCTTCTTCCTCGCCCCTATCCCCTATCCCTCACCCCTATTTCATCACCCGCATCAGCGGCTCCAGCACCATCCCCAGACTCCCCGACAACTGCGCCCCGGCCAGCCCGGCGGCCGGGACGATGTACGTCATGAACGACCCAATAAAGCCGCCATCCAGCGAAAACTTGCCGGGGGTCGTCTTCATCACGCGGCTGATGACTTCCTCGCGGTTCATCTCGATCAGGACGTACAACACGCCGGCGAGGCCGACGGCGCTCAGGGCGATCAGGCCGATGAGCAGCAACTTCTCCGGGTGGAACGGGTAGCTGGTCGCGGCCAAGAGCAAGAGTGACGACGTGACGACGGCGGCCCACACCAGATTCCGAAGTTGGATGAAGAACTGCGACACGTACACGACGACTTGCGTGGCGGCCACGGACTCGGCGAGGTTGAGCCACTCGGGGGTCGGCGTCTCGGTCTTCTTCGCGTCGCGCGTCTCGCCGCCGAAGGCTTCATCAACATTGAGGCTCTTGCCGTAGGGCGTGATGACGCGCAGGCAGCTCCCCGCGGCCGTCGTCAGCAATTGCCGGGCTTGGCGCTCGGCCCGGACCATGTCGCGCCGGCTGGTGCCGTGCGTCAGGTGTTTCGCCAGCACGCCGTCGAGTTCCGCCGACACCGGCCCCAAGTCCCGCAAGGACTGCGGGCCGTCCGGGTCGGCTTGGGCGGTCTCGACCATGCGGCGAAGCTGGTGGGCCGGGTACTGCAAGTGGACGAGTTGCGGCTTCTGCGTGGTCAGGTACTTGCCGAACACCTCGGCCACCTTGGCCGGCAGCTTGCCGAACGCCCGCATCGTGGGGAGCGCGGCGACCGTCGCCAACAGCCCTTTGACGTGCTGCCACATGAAGTACAGCCGGATCAAGGTCGTGGCCGACAGCAGGAACAGGGCGCCGAACCCGACGAAGAACAGCGCGTCCCACGCCCAGCCTTCCACCGTGGGAAGCGCCTGCATCCACACCGCCACGAAGTACCCGCCCAGGATGATCGTCGCCCCGGCGATGGCCGGCCCGTGCTTCAGGGCGACGGCCTCGTGGCCCACCTCGTCCCGCAGGGCGTCGTCGGCCCGGCAGACGGCCGCGAACGGGTCCTCGTCCGGGTACGGGTTCGGGACGTGGTAGAGCTCCTCGATGTGGCCGCGCTTCAACTGGAAGAACGCCCAGCACCCGAAGGCGACGCTCACGAACGCCAGCGGCACGAACGGCGACATGCCGGACGCCAAGTCCGTCGCCCGCAGGAAGAACAGCACCCGCCCGGTGAAGTCGCGGGCGAAGGCGAACCGGCCGACGAACACGGCCGCCGCCGCGAACGCCAGCCCGATGACGAGGGCGTTCAGCCCGACCCAGACGACGATCTCCCCGCGCGTGACCGGCGGGCCGGCCCGCAAGATGGCCGAGTCGCCCGGCAACGCCTTGCCGCGGATCAATCGCCCGAGGCCGCGGCGAATCAGCGGCTTCACCATGCCCGCGGCCAACGCCGCCGCCGCCAACAGCGTGGCGGCCAACAGCCCCATGCTCCACCACGACTCCCACCGCCGCACCTCGGCGTGCGTCCACACGCAGCAGAGGACCGGGGCCGCCAAGATCACTTGCCCGCCGAGGATGATGTTCCGGTACGCCAAGTCCGGCAGTTTCAACTTCGACCCGCCGCGCCAGAACAGCCGGGCGTACGGGTTGGCCCACGCCTGCCAGATCAGCAGGCCCCAGACGACGGCCAGCGCGAGGCCGACCGGCAGCATGGCGCCGGGGTAGTCGATGCCGGACATCTCGACGCTCGTCCGGTCGGCGTCCGAGTGCTTGCGGTGGGCGACGGACCCGGTCGCGTCGTCGTAGTTCGTGTACAGGTGCAGCGGCACCAGCGACCCGTTCGGGGCCACCATGCTGATCCACACCGGCGGCCGCACTTCGGCGACGGCCGGCGTGTCCGCCTCTTGCAGGGCGAACGCGGGCGCCCGGTACTCCAGGAGGGCGCTGTCCATCCCCAAGTGCATGAGCGTCGCGTTGTAGTACCCCTGCGCGCCGACGCTCGGGAACAGCACGCGGTCGGACGCCTCCCCGTTCACCCACCGCTGGTTGCGCGGCATCAGCGGGTACGTGGACCCGACGATCACGCCGCGGCAGTGGAACCGGTAGTCCGGGTGGCTGAACAGCAGGTCGCCGCCGGTCAAAAAGATGCGCACGTCCGGGCAGTACTCGCGGATCAGCCGGATCAGGAACAGCTTGTCCCGCGTGTCCGTGGCGACGATGCCGACGTACCGGCAGTTCTCCCGCGCGATGGTGGCGAAGATGTTGGCCAGCACGCGGCCGTTGACGGCCGAGGTCGTGGACCCGCCTTGGGCCGGCACCCCCTCGTTCGGGGCCTGGTCGTCCGCGATGGGGACGGTCAGCGGGTCGTCGGTCAGGAGGCCGGCCTTCTCGTCCTTCTTCTTGAACGCCAGCGTGCTCTCGGCCTTCACGCGCGAGACGTGCATGGGGAAGGGCAGGACGATCATCTGGTCGTTCCGCAGGCCGGCGACGGCCTTGCCGAACCCGGTGTTGGACTCCGTGAGCAGCGCCACCTTGCCGGGGAGCAGGGTCAAGTCCCCGCCGATGGGGTCGGTGCTGGAAGAGGCGTCCCGCCGCGTCAGGTAGCGCAGCATGCCGTTGAGGGTGATCTTGGTCGGGACGATGGCGGACGCGAACGTGACGCCGTCCGGCTTCCAGTCCGGGAAGTTGGACTTGTTGGCCTCGTACCCGAAGAAGTCCTTGGCGCGCACGGCCGAGGCGTTCCCGGTGATGATCGAGAACGTGTAGTCCGGGTGGCTGGCGAAGTAGTACGGGGACTTCGAGAGCGCCCACCAGTCCCCCAGCACGAATTGCAGCGACGTCTGCGACCCGGAGAAGTACGGGCCGACCACGCGGACCGGCTGGCCCTCCGGGTGGCCGACGTCGGCCATGATGCGCAGCGCCTTGTGGAACGCCTGCTTGTGGACGCCGGTCATCGGCGTCTCGCCGACGAGGAACACGACGCACAGCCCCGGCCGGGCGACGCCCCTCGCCTTGTCCGGCCCGTGCCGCAGGAGCAGCACGCCGGGGTTGGTCTCCCGCAGGTTGGTCGGCTTGTCGGCCGGCTTCGCCTTGTCGTCGTCCCCCTTCGCGTCCTTGGGCTTCGCCTTGCGGTCGAGTTCCCACGGCAGCCAGCACCGGTCGAGGATGTAGCCGTCCTTCTTCTCGATGGCCCGCTGGATGGAGTCCACGGCCTGGTCGAAGGCGTGGGCGTGCGGGGAGTCGATCGGGTCCGGGACGGTGGCGATCAGGAATTCCGTGTCGTACCCGTGGATGCGCCGCTTGAGTTCCTCTTCCGGGGACAGCGTGTGGTCGTGCGTCTTGTGGAAGTCGAAGACGGGCTTCAGCGGGTTGTCGGCCGTGACGCGCGACGGCGGCTCGGCCTCCTTCTTGTCCTCCGGCTTCTTGGGCGCGACCGCCGGGGCGACGGCGAACACGCCGAGCAGCCCCGTGAGCATCAGCCACGGCAGCGGGGCGGAGGAAGAGGGGGCCTTGGCCGGTTTCTCGTTGTCTGGCACGGTGCGTCCTTGCAGCGGCGGGCGTCGTCAAAGGGGGAGTGTAACTTGGGGCGGGGAACGGGGGCAAGGGGAGTTTGACGAGTTCGGAGTGCGGAATTGAAAACCAAAGTCAGGAGACTGGCGAGCGTCGAGGCGTCAGCCCGGCGAGCGTCGAGGCGTCAGCCCGGCAAGCGTCGAGGCGTCAGCCCGGCGAGCGTCGAGGCGTCAGCCCGGCGAGCGTCGAGGCGTCAGCCCGACGAGCGTCGAGGCGTCAGCCCGGCGAGCGTCGAGGCGTCAGCCCGACGTGTCTTGTTTTCG
>JAYTTY010000538.1:0-15539 GCA_043744795.1 Zavarzinella sp.
CGACCGTCGTCGGCCTCCCCGGATTCACTGCCATCTTGCTGCATTTTCCTCATTTGTTGCGAGAGCAATTTGTGTCATTTCACCGCGAGTGGAGTATAAACGGCCCGTCAGGCCGAAAGACGGAACGCACTTCGTCACGGACGACCCTATGCCCCGAAAATCTCCGCACCCGTACCGCTTCCCCGTCACCGTCGCCGCCGTCATCCTGGCGGCGATGGTCGTCGGGGCGCTGCTCGGCTTCTTGAATAAACTCGTCGTCGCCGTGTCGATCGCGGCCAGTGCGGCCAGCGCCGTCTTGATGGCGCTGGACAAGCGGCGGGCGACCAACAACAAGTGGCGGATCTCGGAGCGGACGCTGCACGCGGTCGAGTTGCTCGGCGGGTGGCCCGGCTCGCTGGCGGCCCAGCACGTCGTCCGGCACAAGAACCTCAAAGTCTCCTATCAAGTGGTGTTCGTCCTCTGCGCGACCGCCCACGCCACGTTCCTGATTTGGCTGGCGCTCTGACCGCCGGCCGGGGGGAACGCCGGCCCGCCGTTTGCCTATCATGGCTGGTACATCACCAGCGCCACACGCGGCGGGCGGCCGCCCGCGGGGCCAACGGATTCCGCACCGATGATTGACCCGGCCACGCGCCCGGACGGCCCGACTTCCTCTCCCCGACTCAACGACGCCCAAGGCTCCGCGGTCACGTTCGACGGCCCGGCGTCCCTGTCCAAACACTTCGACGGCCCCCTCTCGTCGGTCAGACTGGCCGACGGCCCCCTCACGGTCTCCCGGCTGGAAGGCTCCGTCTCTTCGTCGAAGTTGATCCCCCCGGACCAGCCGCTGCGGGCCGACCTGTTCGGCGGGGACGGGCTGGACAACCACGCCCGCTGGCTGGCCGAGACGACCCGCGACACCAAGCTAATCGCCCGGGACATCTCCCTGCTCAAGCGGTTCCCCGTGATCGAGCGGGACTTGCTGGAGGCCCACGCGGAAATCGTCGAGGCCAACCGCAAGGAGGAGGCGCTGACGCCGGACGCCGAGTGGCTGCTGGACAACTTCCACATCATCGAGGAAGCCCTGCGAGAAGTGAAGGAGGACATGCCGAGCGGGTACTACTCCCGCCTGCCGAAGGTCGCCGCGGGGGAAGACGAGGGGCTGCCGCGCGTGTACGCGATCGCCGTCGAGTTGATCGTCCACACGGACAGCGGCCTGGACGAGGGGAACATTACCCGGTTCGTCCGCGTGTTCCAGGAGGTGACGACGCTGACCATCGGCGAACTGTGGGCCGTCCCCATCATGCTGCGCGTCGTCCTGCTGGAGAACCTGACCCGTCTGGCCGGGCAGTTCGTCCGGCACCGGCACGAGCGGCAGGCCGCGAAGTCGTGGTTCGACGAGCGCTTCGCCGCCTCGGACGCCCCGCCGCCGTCCCCGAACTGGACGCCGGACTGGTCCGACCAGCGGTACGTGCACGTGCTGCAACTCTTCCGCGACCACGGCCCGGCAGCCACGCCCCACGTCGCGTGGCTGGAGAACCACCTGGCCTGCAAGGGGGACGACTGCGCCGAAGTCTTGCGGCGGGAACACCGCCGGCAGGCGGCCGACCAGGTCTCGGTCGGGAACTGCGTCATCAGCCTGCGGCTGCTCTCGAACCTCGACTGGGCCGAGTTCTTCGAGACGACGAGCGTGGTCGAGGCGACGCTGCGCCGCGACCCGGCGAAGGTGTACGCCCGCCAAGACTTCCCGACGAAGGACCGCTACCGCCGCCGGGTGGAGCAGTTGAGCCGCGGCACGGAGTACGGCGAGACGGCCGTGGCCGACGCCGTCCTCGCCGCCTGTCAGGCGGCCCCGGTCGCCCCGGCGGTCGCCCGGCACGTCGGCTACCACCTGATCGGCCCCGGCCGGGCCGCGTTCGCCAAGCGCCTCGACTACCGCCCCGGTATTCGGGAACGAATTCACGAGGCCGTGACCGGCAAGCCGAACCTCTATTACTTCGGCTCGATGTTCCTGCTGACGGCCGCGGTCGTTGCCGGGGCCGTCGTCGTCGCGGGGACTTCCGGGGCGGCGTGGTGGGGGATGATCCTCGCCGGCTTCGCCGTGTTCCTGCCGGCGTTCGACGTGGGCGCGTCGCTCACGAATTGGCTCGTGACGCACTACTTGCCGCCGCGGGTGCTGCCGAAATTGGACTTCAAGGACGGCATCGCCGCCGACTGCCCGACGGCCGTCGTCATCCCCACCATGCTGACCAACGTGGACGGGGCCGTCGTCTTGACCGAGCGGCTGGAGGTTCACTTCCTGTCGAACCCAGACCCGCAACTGCGCTTCGCCCTGCTGACGGACTTCGCGGACGCCGACGCCGAGACGCAGCCTGAGGACGAGGAGATTCTCACGGCGGCGTCGGCCCGCATCGACGCCCTGAACGAGCGCCACCCGCACCCGGACGGCGACCGCTTCTTCCTCTTCCACCGCAAGCGGCAGTGGAACCCGGCCGAAGGGAAGTGGATGGGGTGGGAGCGCAAGCGCGGCAAACTGTCCGAGTTCAACCGCATGATGCGCGGGGCGGCCGACACGAGCTACACGACCGTCGTCGGGGACGTGACCGCGCTGCCGCGGCCGCGCTACGTCATCACGCTGGACTCCGACACGCAGATGCCGCGCGAGACCGCCCGCCGCATGGTGGCCGCCCTCGCCCACCCGTTGAACCACGCGCACTTCGACCCGGCGACGGGCCGCGTGACAGAAGGCTACGGCGTCCTGCAACCTCGCGTGACGCTAAGCCTCCTGGCCGGCACGCGCTCCCTGTTCTCCCGCGTGTTGGCGTCGTCGGCCGGACTGGACCCGTACACGACGGCCGTGTCCGACGTGTACCAAGACTTGTACGGCCGCGGCACGTTCACCGGGAAAGGCATTTACGACCTCGACGCCTTCGAGGCCGCCACCGAAAAAGCCTTCCCCGAAAACCAGATCCTCAGCCACGACCTGATCGAGGGGAACTACGCCCGTTGCGCGCTGGTGACGGACATCGAGTTCGTGGACGACTTCCCGGCCCGGTACAACGCCTACTCCCGCCGGGAACACCGCTGGGTCCGCGGCGACTGGCAAATCTTCCGCTGGGCGTTCGGCCGCGTGCCAGCCCCGGCCACCGCCCCGGAGCCGATTGCCCCCGGAGCGCCCGGCCCGGCCGATAAGCCGGCCCGCCGCCCGAACACGCTGCCCGCGCTGGAGCGGTGGAAAATTTTCGACAACCTGCGCCGCAGCGTCACGCCGCCGGCCTTGATCGTCTTGCTCGCCCTCGGGTGGACCGTGTTGCCCGGCCCGGCGTGGGCGTGGACGGCTTTCGCCCTCGGCGTGTTGGCCCTGCCCTTCCTGCTGTTCCTCGGCGAGTCCGCGGCCCGCCTGGCGTTCAGCGAGGGCCGCCGCATGCAGTTCCGCGAGATGCGCGGCAACGTCGGCTCGACCTTCGGCCAACTCCTGTTCAGCGTCGTGTTCCTCGCCGACCAGGCGCGCAACCTCGTCGATGCCATCGGGCGCACGCTGTACCGACTGCTAATTTCGCGCCGACGCCTGTTGGAGTGGGAGACGGCCGCCGCCGCCGATCAGCGACTCCGCACCACCTTGGGGTACTTTTACGCCACCATGTGGCCCGCCGTCGCGGTCGCCGGCGTGGTCGCGGTGGCCGTCACGGTCGCCGGGACGTGGAACCGCTTTGACGTATTGGTGACGGCGATCCCGCTCTTGGCATGTTGGGCCATTTCCCCGGCAGTCGCGTGGTACGTCAGCAAGCCGTTGGCGGGTGAGGCCGAGGACCAGTTGACACTCGCGGAGCGGCACGCCCTGCGCCGTGTCGCCCGCAAGACGTGGCTGTTCTTCGAGACGTTCGTGACGGCCGACGACCACTGGCTGCCGCCGGACAACTTCCAAGAAGACCCGAAGCGGCAGCTCGCCCGCCGCACGTCGCCGACCAACATGGGCCTGTACTTGATCTCCACGATGGCCGCCAACGACTTCGGGTACGTCACGCCCGGCGAGATGGCCAAGCGGATCGGCGACACGTTCGACACGCTCGACACGATGGAGCGGTTCAACGGCCACTTCCTCAACTGGTACGGCACCGCCGACTTGGCCGTGCTGAACCCCCCGTACGTTTCCACGGTGGACAGCGGCAACATGCTCGGGTGTTTCGTCACGCTGAAGCAAGGGCTGTTGGAAAAAGCCGGACAGCCGGTGAACCTCGCCACCGTCCGGGACGGCCTCGCCGACACGCTGCGACTGGCGGAGGAGGGCATCGCCTTCAAGGAGACACTGGACGCGGACTGGACGGCCGGCCCGACCGGCTGCAACCTGCAAAAGCTACGGGACACCGTGGCCGCCGGGCCGGCGGACGTCGCCGAGTGGCTCGGCCAAGTCGAGACCTGCTCCGCGGACGTGCTGAAGCAGTTCGCCGCGCTGGAGAAGCCGACGGAAGGGCGGAAGATGTTCGCCGACTGGGTCGGCCGGCTGAACGCCCAGGCGAAAAGTTGGGCCGCCGAGCTGGCCGCCCCGACGCCGGCCGAGGCCATGAACCGCCTCGCGGAGCGGGCCGACGCCTTCGGGGCCGCGATGGACTTCAAGTTCCTGTACAACCGGCAGCGAAACCTGTTCTCCATCGGGTTCAATCGCTCCGCCGGGCGGCTCGACCAGTCCCACTACGACCTGTTAGCGTCTGAGTCGTCCATGACGAGCTTCCTCGCCGTGGCGCGCGGCGACGTGCCGCGCAAGCACTGGTTCCAGTTGGGCCGGCTGCTCACGAAGGTGCCCGGCGGCGTCGCCTTGGTGTCGTGGGGCGGCACCATGTTCGAGTACTTGATGCCGCGCCTGTTCATGCACGCCTACCCCGGCACGCTGATCGAAGAAAGCCTGCGCGGCTCGGTGGCCCGGCAGATCCAGTTCGGCCACGAGAACCGCATCCCGTGGGGCATGTCCGAGTCCGGTTACAACGCTTTGGACGCCGGGCTGGACTACCAGTACCAGTCGTTCGGCGTGCCGGGCCTCGGGCTGAAGCGCGGCTTATCGCGTGACTTGGTGATCGCCCCGTACGCCACGCTGCTCGCCGTGATGGTGCGGCCCAAGGCCGTCTTGGAAAACTTGGCCGCGATCACGGAAGAGAAGGGCGAAGGCCAGTACGGCTACTACGAGGCCATCGACTACACGCGGGACCGCGTGGCGTGGAAGCGAAAGTCGGCCGTCGTGCGCTCCTACATGGCCCACCACCAGGGCATGGCCCTGACGGCGCTGGCCGAAGCCCTGCTGGGCGAGCCGATGGCGAAGCGGTTCCACACCGAGCCGATGGTGCGCGCCACCGAGTTGCTGTTGCAGGAGCGGCTGCCGCGCGTCGCCCCGATGGTGGACGCCCACGAGGACGAGACCGACCCGCTCGCCGTGGTGCGCGAGACGGCCCTGCCGATGAGCCGGCGCATCACGAGCGCCGACACGCCGCACCCGCGGACGCACTTGCTGTCCAACGGCCGGTACGCCGTCATGGTCACGAACGCCGGCGGCGGCTACTCGCTGTGCGCCGACATGGCCGTGACCCGCTGGCGCGAGGACCGCACGACGGACTCCGCCGGCCAGTTCGTCTACGTGCGGGACGTGCGCACCGGCAAAGTGTGGTCGGCGGGGCACCACCCAGTCGGGGTAAAGCCCGACTACTTCGAGGTGATTTACTCGACGGACAAGGCCGAGTTCCGGCGCCGGGACGGGGATGTCGAGACGCACATGGAGATCACGGTCTCCCCCGAGCACTCCTGCGAAGTCCGCCGCGTGACGGTCCTGAACCACGGCGACGCGGAGCGGGAAATCGAGTTGACGAGTTACGCCGAGGTGGTGCTGCTGCCGCACCGGGCCGACGTGGCCCACCCGGCGTTCGGCAAACTGTTCTTGGAGACCGAGTGGGTGCCGGGGTACGACGCGATGCTGTGCCGGCGCCGGCTGCGGGCCGCGGACCAGCAGCCGATTTGGGCGATGCACGTCGTGGCCGCGGACGGCCCCGTCGTCGGCGACGTGGAGTACGACACGGACCGGGCGTGCTGGCTCGGGCGCGGCCGCTCGCCGGCCGCCCCGGCGGCGATGGACACGGGGGCGAAGTTGTCCGCCACGACCGGCCCGGTGCTGGACCCGGTGTTCAGCCTGCGGCGGCGCTTGCGCGTGCCGGCCGGCGGGTCGGTGGCCGTCGCCTTCACGACAGCCGTGGCCCTCAGCCGCGAGGAGGCGCTGACCCTCGCCGACCGCTACAACGACTTCCACGGCGTCAACCGGGCGTTCGAGTTGGCGTGGGCCCACTCCCGCGTGCAACTTCGCCACTTGCACCTGTCCGACGAGGACGCCCACCTGTTCCAGCGGTTGGCCGCCCACGTCATCTACGCCGGGACGACGCTGCGGGCCGGCAAGGAAGTGATCGCCGCCAACCAGCAAGGTCAGCCCGGCCTGTGGCGGCACGGCATCTCCGGGGACAAGCCCATCGCTCTGGTCGTCCTCAACGAGCCGGACGAGGTGGCGCTAGTCCGGCAACTCTTCCTGGCCCACGCCTACTGGCGGCAACAGGGCTTCGAGGCCGATCTGGTGGTGCTGAACGACCACCCGTCCGACTACTTCGACAGTCTGAACAACCAGTTGCTCGACTTGGCGCGGGCGTGCGACTCGCACAACCTCATCGACAAGCCGGGCGGCATCTTCATCCGCCGCGGGGACCAGTTGGTCCCGGAGGACCGCCGGCTGTTGCTGGCGTCGGCGCGCGTCGTCCTCGACGGCCGCCGCGGGACGCTGGCCAGCCAAGTGGACCGCCGGGAGCCGGAAGTGAAGCCGGCCGGCCGGCAGTTGAGCATCCGCCCCGTGCCGGCCAAGGCGAAGGGGAAGCGTCAGTCCCCGACGCTCCAATTCGGCAACGGCCAAGGGGGCTTCTGGGCCGAGGGCCGCGAGTACGTCGTCCTCGTCTCCCCGCCGGCCGGGTTGCCGCCGGCGCCGTGGGTGAACGTGATCGCCAACGCGGCGGCCGGGTTCGTGATCTCGGAGACCGGGGCCGGGAACACGTGGGCCGGCAACAGCCAGACGAACCGCGTCACGCCGTGGAGCAACGACCCGGTGACGGATTCGCCGGGCGAAGTAGTCTACCTGCGGGACGACACCTCCGGGGAGATTTGGACGCCGACGCCGCTGCCGCTCGGCGGGGAAACCCTCGTCCGGCACGGGTTCGGGTACACGGTCTTCGAGAGCGAAATCAACGGCGTCGCCAGCAAGTTGACCGTCTTCGTCCCGGCCGACGATCCGGTGAAAATCTACCACCTGAAATTGAAGAACCTGGGGCCGGCGCCGCGGAAACTCTCGGCCGTCTTCTACGCGGAGTGGGTGCTGGGCACGACCCGCGACGCGGCCACCTTGCAGGTGATCCCCGAGGCCGAGGACGGCGGCCGCCTCCTGGCCCGCAACCCGTTCAACGCGGACTTCCCCGCGGCGGTCGCCTTCGCGGACGCCGGCCCGCGCCCGTCGAGTTTCACCACGGACCGCACCGAGTTCCTGGGCCGCAACGGGTCCGTGCGCCTGCCCGCCGGCCTGCGCCGGCCGCAGTTCTCCGGCCGCACGGACCCGGCGCTCGACCCGTGCGCCGCCCTGCTGTCCCCGGTCGAGTTGACGACCGGGGGCGAGTGGGAAACCGTCTTCGTCCTCGGCGAGGCCGCCGACCGCGGCGAGGCCGCCCGGCTGGCGAAGGCGTACCGCGACCCGCCGTCGGCCCGCGGCGCGCTGGCGGCCGTGAAGGAGAAGTGGGCCGGCATCCTCTCCGCGGTCCGCGTGAAGACGCCGGACCCGGCGATGGACGTGATGCTCAACGGCTGGCTGGCGTACCAGTCCCTCGCCTGCCGCGTGTGGGGCCGGTCGGCGACGTACCAGTCCGGCGGGGCCTACGGGTACCGCGACCAACTGCAAGACTTGATGGCGATGGTCCACCTGACGCCCGGCGAGACGCGGGCGCACATTGTCCGGGCCGCCGCCCGGCAATTCCCCGAGGGGGACGTGCAGCACTGGTGGCACCCGCCGCTCGGCCGCGGCGTCCGCACCAAGTTCACGGACGACTTCCTGTGGCTGCCGTTGGCGGTCAGCCGATACATCACCGTCACCGGGGACGAAACCGTGTTGGAAGAGAAGGCCCACTTCCTGAACTGGGCCAAACTGCGGCCCGACCAGGAGGAAGACTACGGCCTGCCGGGCGTAACGGACGAGTCTGCCACCGTCGCGGAACACTGCTTCCGGGCGCTGGACAACGGCCTCAAGTTCGGCCCGCACGGCCTGCCGCTGATGGGGATCGGCGACTGGAACGACGGGATGAACAAGGTCGGCAACCACGGCACGGGCGAGAGCGTGTGGAACGCCTGGTTCCAACTGTCGATGCTGCCGTGGTTCGTCGACCTCGCCAAGAAGCGGGGGGAACAGGAGCGTTCGGCCAAATACGCGGAGACGGTCGCCAATCTCAAAGTGGCCGTGGAAGAACAAGCGTGGGACGGCCACTGGTACAAGCGGGCCTACTTCGACGACGGCACCCCGCTCGGCTCCCACGAGAACGACGAGTGCCAGATCGACGCCATCGCCCAGTCGTGGTCCGTCATCTCCGGGGCCGGCGACCCCGCGCGCGCTCGTGAGGCGATGGAGCAGGTGTACCAGCGCTTGGTGCGCAAAGAGGACCGCCTCAGCCTGCTGTTCACCCCCCCGTTCGACACGGGCAAACTCCAGCCCGGCTACATCAAGGGCTACGTCCCCGGCATCCGCGAGAACGGCGGCCAATACACGCACGCCGCGACGTGGACCGTGCTGGCCGCCGCCTTATTGGGCGACGGGGCCAAGGCCGTCGAGTTGTTCCGGCTGCTGAACCCCGTCCACGCCGCCTCAACGCCGGAGGGCGTCGCCAAGTACAAGGTGGAACCCTACGTGGTCGCCGCCGACGTGTACGGCGTCCCGCCGCACACCGGCCGCGGCGGCTGGACGTGGTACACCGGCTCCGCCGGCTGGATGTACCGCGTCGGCTTGGAAGGCATCCTCGGCTTCCGCCGCGAAGCCGGCCTGTTAAAGATCGACCCGTGCATCGCCCCGGACTGGCCCGGCTTCGAGCTGACCTACCGGCACGGGAAGACGACCTACCATGTCACCGTGCAGAACCCGGACAAGGTCGAACGCGGAGTGAAGACCGTCACCCTGGATGGAATGGCCGTCGAGGGGAACGCCGTCCCGCTGGCGGACGACGGCGGGACGCACAAGGTGGTGGTGGTGATGGGGAAGCAGGCCACTTAAAGCGGGACGAGAATTTCTCTGTTGGGATGACTGCTACTGTCGGCCGGCGCGACTATTCCGTCGTTTCAAGGTGTGTACTGGGACCGGGAAGGCCGGCCGCGGTACAATGAATTCTGATCGCCGGCCTGCCCCCGAGTCAAGGCGGCCGACGGGGGATGCGGCGGCGGGGCATTTTTTCGTTTGGTTTAAACCATGGCGTTCAGCGACTTCAATTTCCCCGATGTCCAGCAGTCGTTGGGACTGACGTTGCGCGAGGCGGACTTATTCTGCGACGCGCCTGCCCTCGAATTGTCCTCGGCGTTCGCAGAGCGAATGCGGGCTGACATCGCCCTCGCCCTCGCCATTAACACGGAGAAGGCGCGGTCGGAGTTCATCATCGCCCCCGTGCTGTCGGAACTGCGGCGGCGGCTCGGCGGCAGTTTCGGGCTGTTCTCCGGGGTGCAATTCGACGTCGATCCGTCCCGCGGGTTGTCCGGGTTTTGCGACTTCATCCTCACGCGCTCGCCATTGCAGTCTGTGCTCACGGCGCCAGTCGTCGCCATCGCCGAGGCCAGAAACGACAACCTGCGCACGGGGTTGGGACAGTGCATCGCCGCGATGGTCGCCGCGCGGGAGTTCAACGCCAAGTCAGCGGCCGGGGTGGCGGTCGTGTACGGAGTCGTCACGACGGGCAGCGCGTGGAAGTTCCTCCGGCTGTCGGACGCCGAGGTCACCCTCGACGTGTCGGAGTACTTCATCGCGGAGTTGGGCCGGATCATGGGCATCCTCGCCCACATTCTTCAGGACGCCGCCCGCGGTCATTGACGGCGATCACTCGGGCGGGGCCGGACTCGTTCGACATGGGGCACAACGCTGTCCTGGCCGACGAGGTCAACAGCCGGCACGGCGCGGGGGCGTTCGAGGCCGTGTTCGCAGAGCCGCGGCAGCAGTCCGAAGAGTCGCGGTGGGCGGCCAGACAGGCGTGGTTCGCTCGGAGGCCGGACGCCGGCCCGTGAACTTGACTTGCGATGACTCGGCGGCGGCCGGACAGCCGTTCCGATTGTTCGGCGCCCGGTGAACCGTTTTGCCCGCTCCGGTGTCCCCCATCACATCGCCACAATCACAATCAAATGGTTGCCCATGACCGCCATCAACTTCTACTCCGTCTCCGACGCCTACGGCGAGTTTTCCAACTTCGCCGGCTTCCCGATCCGACTCGGCGGCAAGCGGTGGCCGACGAGCGAGCATTATTTTCAGGCGCAGAAGTTCGAGGACGCGGCGTACCGGGAGGAGATTCGCACGGCCAAATCGCCGATGATCGCGGCCCGGCTCGGGCGGTCGCGGAAGCAGAAGTTGCGGCGGGAGTGGGAGAGCGTCAAAGTCGGCGTGATGCGGGACGCGGTTCGGGCGAAGTTCACGCAATACGAGGAATTGAAGGCCCTGTTGCTCGGGACCGGGGACGCGAAGTTGGTCGAACACACCGTCAACGACGCGTACTGGGGCGACGGCGGCGACGGGTCGGGCCGTAACATGCTCGGGCAAATGCTGATGGAACTCCGCGAAGAGTTGCGGGCCGCGGGGTGACGTCACCGCGACGACGGCCCGTCAAGCATGGTGAGCGTCTTCACGACGCTGCGGTTGCGGCCGGTGGTTTTCGCCTCGCTTAGGGCGGCGGCGGCCGCGTGGCGCATCTGGTCGAAGCCGACGAGAGTGTCCGGCTCGACGACGACCATGCCGACGCTGACGGTCATGCGGATCGTCTCGCCGTTGAACTCGGTGCAGCTCATCTCGACCGCCCGGCGGACGCGCTCGGCCAGGACGGTCGCCCCGTCCATGTTCGTTTCGGGGGCGACGATCATGAATTCTTCGCCGCCGACCCGGCCGACCGTGTCGATGGTCCGCACGGCGCCCGTCAGCGTGTTCCCCAGCCACGCCAGCACGTGGTCGCCGCCGGGGAGCAGGTAGCGGGTGTTGATGTCCTTGAAGAAGTCCGCGTCCACGAGGCCGATGGCGAGCGGGGAGGTCACGCGCGCCCGGCGCAGGACTTCCGTCTTGGCCAAGCGGTCCATGGCCCGGCGGTTCGGCAGGCCGGTCAGGGAGTCCGTCAGGGCCATCTTCTGGAGCATCGAGTTGCGCTGCTCCAGTTGGCGGTTGATGTGTTCGAGTTCGCGGGTCCGCTCGGCGACCCGCTCTTCCAGTTCCAGGTTCAGCCGCCGCAGTTCGTCCAACAAGTTTTCGTGGCTGAGCTCCAGCAGGAACGTCCGGGCCGAGTTGCGGACGAGGTTCATCAGTTGCTCGGGCCGCCACGGCTTGAACAGGAACCGCTGGGCCAAGCCGGAGTTGATGGCCTCGACGGCCTCTTCGATGCTGTACGCGCCCGTCATCAGGATGCGGACGGTCCGCGGGGTGTGTTCCCGGCACCACTCCAAAAACGGGATGCCGTGCAGGCCGGGGAGTTGCTGGTCCGAAATGACGATGTCCACGTCGTGCCGGGCGAGGAGCAATTGGGCCTCTTCGGCCGTCCCCACCACCCGCAGGTCGTAGTCGGCCGAGAGGAGGCTCTTGGCCAGTTGCGCCAGGGCCGGCTCGTCATCCACGAAGAGCAGGGAGCATTTGAATCGGCCCACGGGCGGACTTCTGTTGGGGGTGGCGGGGACGGCTCAGCGGCGAAGCTAAGGGAGGGAAGCCGTCCTAATCAGCATAACTCATTTTTCCGGCCCGCACCCGGAGAACCGGAATGGAACGGGAAATTCGCGCCCGGGGCGAGCCGGGTATTTGGGCGAGTGCAAGAAGCTGGCGGGGTTGTGCGGCCTTCGGGCGGCCGAAAGGGGGTCAAAAGGCGTCAGGAAAGGACGAAACGGGCCGGCGGATTGTGTATACTCCTTACTCGCCAAAGTGGATGCCTGATAAGATGTTCGGGCGATGCTGGTCGCTCCGGTTGTAGGGCATCTGCAAATAAATCGGACAAAACTGTGATTTTGACAGGTGAACTCTTGCGACCGCCATTTTTGCTTATTACAATCGAGTTTCGATTCGGGGAGCCATCAAGGCTATTGGGCCGTCACGGATTTGACGGCCCATGAGACGCAAGGAGGTGTCGTTCGACCCCGGGAAAATGGGTTTTCCCGGAGACGGATATTCTTCGCGGGGGCTTGCCCTTGGCGGAAAGATGATCGCAGGGATTCGTGGTCTCGCGAGCGATCCGTCCTCCCCTAACCATTATGTCCGCGTGACACCCGTTACTGTTGAATCTCTACCGGGGAAAGATTGCCATGAAGTCTGCTGCGAAGAAGAAGACCAGGGCCGCGGGGGCGACGGACGCCGAGACGCCGGCCCACGCCACCTTTTCGTCCGACCTGTTGACGCCCGAAGAAGAGCGGGAGTTACTGTCCACGTTCTGGGACTGCAAGAGCGAGTTGGTCCGCACCCTGATGCGCCACAAGCCGATGCTCAAGGACAGCCGGCCCCCCTTTGAGCCGTGGCCGATGGCCCAGTTCATCCGCGAGTTCTGCACCGACGAATGCACCACCGAGTCGCCGGCCATCCGCCGGCTGCACGACAAGTACGTCCACTTCAAGCACCGGCTGGCGTCCGCGAACATCCGGCTGGCGGCCCACGTCGCCAAGCGGTTCCGGCACCACGCCCTGAGCTACTCGGACTTGCTGCAAGAAGCCGTCTGCGGCCTGATGCAGGCCATCGACCGCTTCGACGTGAGCCACGGCACCCGCCTCGCCACGTACGCGACGTGGTGGATTCGGCAAACGCTCCAGATCGCCGTCGCCCGCCAGAGCCACTTGGTCAGCCTGTCGCCCCACCACTTGCAGGAACTCGGCCTCTTGCAACAGGAGAGCGAAGCGCTGGCCCACGGGGGCAAGCACCTGCCCAGCCCGCAGGAACTCGCCTCCCGCACCGGCAGCTCGCTGGAACACCTGACGCACCTGCAAACGGCCACGCGGACCCCGGTGTCCCTGAACGCCGTGCTGGACGACGACAGCGACTTCAAGCTGACGGAGGCCATGCCGGACAACACCAGCACGACCGCCCAGACGAACAACGAGCGCCAAGAGGCCCTCGGGTTCCTGATGGAAAACCTCCGCCCGCGGGAGCGAAAAGTGCTGGACCTCCGCTTCGGCCTCACCGGCAGCGGCACCCACAGCCTGCGCCAGATCGGCCACCTGCTCCGCATCAGCAAGGAACGGGTCCGCCAGATCCAGAACCGGGCCTTGGAAAAACTGCGGGCCAGCGCCGAGCGCGTCGGCTGGGAGCCGAGTTTGCTGCTCGACTAAGTCGTCGGTTGAGTCACTGACGAGGAAGCCCGCCGCGAGGCGGGCTGTTTTTGTTGGCGGAGGATTTAGGAGAGTGCGGTCCCGCCGCGAATACAACCTCACCCCCTAACCCCCTCTCCGAAGCGGAGAGGGGGGACCAAACCAAGACGGCTCCCGCCCACTTGCTCCCCCTCTCCGTTTCGGAGAGGGGGTCGGGGGGTGAGGTTGCCTTTGGCGGGACCGCCACCCACGGGCATTAACGGAACGGCGAACAAAATTCACGACCATGATCCTCCTCACCCACGACCCGATCTCCCACGCCGACCTGACCGAAGCCGTCCGGCAGCCCGGCAGCGGGGCGGTCGTCACGTTCCTGGGCACAGTCCGAGACCTCACGGGCGAAGCCGTCACGACGGCGCTCGACTACGAGGCGCACGGCCCGATGGCTGAAGCGAGGATGAGACAAATCGAAACAGAAACGCGCGAGCGCTGGCCCGTCGGCGAGTTCCGCATGGTCCACCGACTCGGCCGCTTGGAAGTCGGCGAAATCAGCGTCGGCGTGGCCGTCGGCTGCCCGCACCGGGCGCAAGCGTTCGAGGCTTGCCGGTACGCCATCGACCGATTGAAAGAACTGGTCCCCATCTGGAAACAGGAACATTGGGCCGACGGGCGTACCGAATGGGTGCATCCGGGTGTAGGATGACACGGAGAGTTTTACCCGCTTGCTCCCCCTCTCCGCCGCGGAGAGGGGGTCGGGGGGTGAGGTGGTTTTTGAGCCGACCTCACCATCAAAGGCAACCTCACCCACTAACCCCCTCTCCGCGGCGGAGAGGGGGAACCAGATATGAACTTATTGGCCCTGCCCCTGTACTCCGTATCACCCCGCCCGGCCGGCGACGTTCGGCCCGTCGGCCCGGGCTTGGTTGACACGTTCGGCCGTCGGCACACGCACCTGCGCCTCTCCGTCACGGACCGCTGCAACCTCCGCTGCACGTACTGCATGCCGGAAGACGTCGTCTTCCGGGACCGCAGTGAGTTGTTGTCGTTCGAGGAGATTGTGCGATTCACGGCAGTGGCCGTCGCGCTGGGCATCGACAAGATTCGCCTCACCGGCGGCGAGCCGCTGATGCGGCGCGCCCTGCCTGACCTTGTTGCCGAACTCCATGCCATTCCCGGTCTGACGGACATCGGCCTGACGACCAACGGCTTGCTGCTGCCCGAACAAGCCGTCGCGTTGCGGGCCGCCGGGCTGACGCGGCTCAACATCAGTCTCGACACGCTGGACGCCGGCCGGTTCCGCGAACTGACCCGCCGGGACGGCCTCGGCCGTGTGCTGGCCGGGATCGACGCGGCCCGCGCCGCCGGCTTCGACCGCATTAAAATCAACGCCGTGAGTTTGCGCGGCCTGACGGACCAAGACACGGTCCCGCTGGCCCGCTACTGCCGGGACCGCGGGCTGGAACTGCGGCTCATCGAGTCGATGCCCATCGGGGCCAACCCGTGGGACCGCGGGGCCGTCTTCACGGCCGCCGAGATTCTGGATCAGATGGCCGCCGCGTTCGGCCCCTCTCGCCTTGTGCCGGGCCAAGACCCGTCGGCCCCGGCCACCGAGTACGAGTACGGCGACGGCCACGGCCGCTTCGGCGTCATCGCCTCCGTCACTCGGCCGTTCTGCGGCGCCTGCAACCGTCTGCGACTGACCGCCGATGGCAAACTGCGGAACTGCCTGTTCGCCTTGGCCGAGACGGACGTGAAATCGCTTCTTCGCGATCACGCCCCGGATGAAGAGGTCGCCCGCGTGATCCGTCAAAGCGTGCGGGACAAGTGGGAAGGCCACGAGATCAACACGGCGAAGTTCCTCAAGCCGGCGCGGACCATGCACGCGATCGGGGGCTGACGCGGAACGTCTTTCGCGCTCGCCGCGAAAGGCCACCTAACCCCCCGGCCCCCTTCCCTAAAAAGGAAGGGGGAGCAAGCGGGTAAGCGCCACCGCATGATCC
>JAYTTY010000539.1:0-15534 GCA_043744795.1 Zavarzinella sp.
CGAAATCGTCGGTCGGCACGATCGTGCGGTAGTTGACGGTCGAACCCGAGGCAGCGGCGGTTGGGCTGTCGACATCGGTCGACCCGTAATTGACGCTGAGACGCCGACGTCGTCGTCATCGGCGGCGGCCCGTCCGGCTCGGCGACGGCGACGCTGCTCGCCCGGCACGGGCACACGGTCACGCTGTTGGAGCGGGACCACTTCCCGCGGTTCCACATCGGCGAGTCGCTCATCCCGCAGACGTACCACGTCATCAAGCGGCTCGGCATGCTGCCGAAAATGCAGACGAGCCACTTCGTCAAGAAGTACAGCGTCCAGTTCGTCACCGAGCACGGCAAGCTGTCGGAGCCGTTCTACTTCTGCGACCACAAGCCGGAGGAGTCGTCCCAGACGTGGCAGGTGCGCCGCAGCGAGTTCGACCACCTGTTGCTGACGAACGCCAAGGAGCACGGCGTGACCGTCCACGAGGGCGCCCGCGTGCTGGAGGTGCTGTTCGAGGGGTCGCGGGCCGTCGGCGTGCGCGTGAAGCTTGAAAACGGCGTCGAGCGCGAGGTGCGGGCCAAGGTCGTCGTGGACGCCAGCGGCCAGAGTTCCATGCTCATCGACAAATTTAACCTGCGGATGTGGGACGCGGATTTGAAGAAGGCCGCCGTGTGGACGTACTGGAAGGGCGCGTACCGCGACCAGGGCCAGGACGAGGGGGCTACGATCGTCATCCAGACGAAGGACAAGAAGGGGTGGTTCTGGTACATCCCGCTGCACGACGACATCGTCAGCGTCGGCGTCGTCGCCGCCCACGAGTACCTGTTCCAGAACCGCGGCACCAAGGACTACGAGACGATTTACAACGAGGAAGTCGCCCGCTGCCCCGGCGTGCAGCCGCGGATCGCCAACGCGACGCGGTGCGACATCTTCCGGGCGCAGAAGGAATACTCCTACCGCGCCACGAAGGCGGCCGGCGACGGGTGGGCGCTGGTCGGGGACGCCTTCGGCTTCCTCGACCCACTGTACTCCTCGGGTGTACTGCTCGCCCTCACGTCGGCCCAGATGGCGGCCGACTGCATCGCGGAGGGGTTGGCCAAGGGGGACACGTCCGAGGCGCAACTCCGCAAGTGGGAGCCGGCGTACGTGGCCGGGATGGAGCGGATGCGGCGGCTGGTCGTCGAGTTCTACGAGGGGTTCAGCTTCGGCCGGTTCGTGAAGAAGCACCCGGACATGAAGGGCCTCGTGACGGACGTGCTGATCGGCGACCTGTTCAAGGACGACGTGGACGTGCTGTGGCCGCTGATGGACGAAATGCGGGCCGAGAAGGCCGCCTACCTCGCCCAGAAGGCGGCGGCGGCGGCGGCGAACTGACCCGCCCACCGGCAACGTGTCTTGTCTTCGTTGGAGTCCCGGCTTCAGCCGGCAACGTGTCTTGTCTTCGTTGGAGTCCCGGCTTCAGCCGGTCTTTAAACCTTCCGCCCGTCGGCGACAGTCGTTCATTCGCATTGGCCGCCGAAGACCGGCTGAAGCCGGGACTCCAACGAAATCCGGAACCGGGGTTACAGCCCCCGTTCTCTCGCATATGGTGGCAAACCAATGAACGCCCGATCCGGGCGGCGGCCCGGCCGGGTCGCCGTCTTTTACCTCGTCACGCTGGCCGCCGGCGTCGGCCTGTTCTTTCTGATTCGGGCGGCCGGCGTCACGCTGGAGCCGGAGACGGCGCG
Organism: Zavarzinella sp.; assembly: GCA_043744795.1. Classification (GTDB taxonomy): domain Bacteria; phylum Planctomycetota; class Planctomycetia; order Gemmatales; family Gemmataceae; genus Zavarzinella. The sequence goes on from JAYTTY010000539.1 coordinate 1,710, forward strand.
GGACGTAGCGGCGGCCGACAAGCCGGCGAAGCTGCACGTCCTGCCGCATGTCCTGGCGACGCTCGCGGCGGTCATCGGCCTCGGGCATTTGCTCGGCCGGGCGTTCAAGTACGTCGGCCAGCCGGCGGTGATCGGGGAGATCGTCGCCGGGCTGCTGCTCGGGCCGTCTGTCCTCGGGGAAATCGCCCCGGACGTGATGCACTTGTTGATCCCCTCCAGCGCCGACGACCCGGCCGGCCGCGTGCGCGGGTCGCTGCAGATGATCGCCCAACTCGGCGTGTGCCTGTACATGTTCCTGGTCGGCACGGACCTCAATCTCGGCGCCTTGAAGAAGGAGGCCGGGTCGGCCGTCGCCATCTCGCACGCGGGCATCGTCCTGCCGTTCGTCCTCGGGGCCGCCCTCTCGCTCGGGCTGTACCCGGTCTTCGCGGGGGACGGCGTGCCGTTCACGAGTTTCGCCCTGTTCATGGGCGTCGCCATGTCGATCACCGCCTTCCCGGTGCTGGCCCGCATCCTGACCGACCGCAAGTTAGAGAAGACGACGGTGGGCGTTCTCGCCCTCGGTTGCGCCGCGACGGACGACGCGACGGCGTGGTGCCTGCTGGCGTTCGTGGTCGGCGTCGCCAAGGCCCAAGTCGGCGGGGCGGCGCTGGTGACGCTCGGGGCGGCGGCCTACGTCGCCGCGATGTTCTTGGTCGTCAAGCCGCTGGCCGCGAAGGCGGCCGCGCGCTGGGAGACAGGGCCGTTGCCGCGGGCGGTGTTGCCGGCCGTGTTGGTCGCCGTGCTGCTGTCGGCGCTGGCGACGGAGATGATCGGCATTCATGCCGTCTTCGGGGCGTTCCTCGTCGGGGCGATTCTCCCCTCCGAGAGTCGGCTGGCGGCCGAGTGCCGGCGCAAGTTGCACGACGTGGTGACGGTCCTGCTGCTCCCCGCGTTCTTCGCCGTCACCGGGATGAACACGCGAGTGGGGTTGATCCACGGCGTGGACCAGTGGCTGTGGTGCGGGTTAGTCATCGTGGTGGCGACGGTCGGAAAATTCGGCGGCACCGTCGCCGCCGCGAGGTTCACCGGCCAGTCGTGGCGCTCGGCCACGGCGCTGGGCGCGCTGATGAACACGCGCGGTTTGATGGGGTTAATCGTCATCGACGTGGGGCTAGAACTGGGCGTCGTCACGCCGACGCTTTTTGCCATGATGGTATTAATGGCGCTGGGCACGACGATGGCGGCGGGGCCGGTGCTGGGGTGGGTGATGCCGGCCGACGCGAAGGCTGATGCGCCGACGGAGGACCGCGAACCTGTTCCCGTGTGACGTGGCTTGTTGCGACAAGCTCCATTGTCGTCCGGGTGGCCGGCAAAATTTACCCGACGCCCGCTGCTTCGAACTGCGGACGGCCCATCAGTTTTGTGGCCAGCGCCAACAGATTTTCGACCGCCGCCGGTTCGACGGCCGGGGGGATGAAGCCGTGCGCGGCCTGTGTGCGGGCCGTCCACGTTTGGCGGGCGAAGTCGAAGTCGTCGCGGGTTAAAAGTCCGTTCCCGTAAAGCGTGCTGAGAAGTTGCATCGGCGTCGGGCGGCCGGACAATTCTCCGTCGTCCCGCAAGCGCCGCATCGCGGCTTCCAACGCCCCCCAAGCGGACACCAATGCCATGTCCGTCAAACCGGATCGGGCCGCGCGCCGCGCGCGATCAATCATTGCGTGAAATTCCCCGTCCGTCGGCTCTTTTGCGTTTTCGACGAAGCGGTTGACGGGATTGTCCCGCTCAAGGATGACAAGATCAAACCGCCACCCCGGTTGCGCGTTCGTCAGTTCGGCCAGTTCCAGCGCGTGGGCGTCGGCCCGCCACGCCGACCCGTTGACGTACACCGCGACCACGGCGCTCTCGGTGCCGCGCGTCGCGATCAGGGCGGGCCGGTGGCCGTTTAAAAACGGCGGAACCTGTCCGGATTCGGGCGTGACGACGGCGTAGCCGTCCGCCCGGTACTCTGCGGCGATGCGTTCCACGTCACGCGGTTCGGCGGTCTTCATGTCGTCACCTCACCCCGGCAATTGGAGGAACACGGGCGCATCTTCGACGCGGACGTACAGGAACTCGGCTCTATTATTGTAAGCGGCGAGAACTACCAGTGACGCGCCGCGCACTTTTACGGGGTCGTCGATGGGTATTTGAACCGTCTCGGAATAGCGTATCTGGCGGTCGTCGGCGTACACTATCTTGTTTAAGGCGTCTCGAATCGGCTTGACCATGTTGTCGTCGTCCATCGGCGGGTCCGGGCCTTCATGGAAGTTGATGAGCGTAAATTTTAGCCGCCCCGTCAGTGGCGGGCCGTGCCAAACCTTAATCGCCTCCGCGGCGACCCGCGCCTGCCACGCCTTCAAATTCGCCTTCTCCCGCGTCTGGTACGACACCGGCGGGCCGGGGATGACGAACTCCAAGTGCATGGTCATTCCCCCGGTCAGCCGGGCGCTTCGGCGGCCTTCGTTTCACCGGTTCACGTAATTCCAACTTGAAGAATCACTTCGCCGGGATCAACTCCGCACAAAGCAGCCGGTCCTTGCCGCGGATGTACAGCAGGCCGTGCGAGACGACCGGGGCGGCCCAGCACGGCGAATCCAAGTCGGTCTGCCACTTGGCGACTTGCTCGAACTTCGCCGGGTTGACTTTCAGCAACAGCAACTCGCCGCGCTCGGTCAGGCACAGGAAGTGGCCGTCGATCTCCGTCAGCGAGGCGCGCGTGAGGCCCGGTTCCTTCCACTTCATTTCGCCGGTGGCCAGTTCGACGCAGCGCAGCTCGGCCTCGTTCTCGTGGCGGCCGCTGGAGCCGTAGACGAAGCCTTTCTCGTGGACGGGCGTGTTCCAGTGGCAGCGCAGGGCCTTGTCGCCGCGCTCCCGGTCGTTGTCGTCCCAGACTTTCTTGAACCCCTTGGGCGTGAACTCCAAGAATGCGGAGCCGGGGCCGTAGCACTCCGTGATGAGGACTTTGTCCCCGACGAAGACGGGGTTGCTGGCGTTGACGCTCTCCATCACCTTGGCCCGCCACGGGAACTGCACGGGGTTGGCGCCGGTCTTCGGGTCGAAGGCCAACAGGCCGGTGCGGGCGAAGTAGAAGGCCTTGCGCTCGCCGCCGACGGTCGCCACGACGGGGCTGGCGTAGGACGACGTTTCGTCGGAGACTTTATAGAGTTCTTTGCCGGTCTTCTTGTCGAAGCCGACGACGCCGGAGCCGTTCCCCTTGGCCTCGCGCAGGTCGGTCGGCCGCGGCCCCTTCGGGCTGCCGCCGACGGCGACAATCAGCACGTCCCCCTCGACGCACGGCGCGCTGCCGGCGCCGAAGAAGTTCTGGTGGACGTGGTACGTCCCGCGTGTATCGACCTTCCAAATCTCCTTGCCGTCGGCGACGGCGACGCAGTGCAGCATCCCCTCCGGGCCGATGATGTAGACGCGGTCGTCGTCCACCACGGGGCAGGTGCGCGGGCCGGGGCTGTAGCCGTACAGGTCTTCGTAGTCGGTCTCGTACTCGAACTTCCAGAGCAGCTTGCCGGTCTCGGCGTTGCGGCAACTGAGGCGGTTCTGGTCGCGGAAGCGGTCGAAGTGGAACAGCCGGCCGCGGCTGGTGACGGGCGGGGCGAACCCCAGGCCCATCTCGGTCTCCCAGAGGATTTTCAGCCCGTCCTTGGGCCACTTGGTGTAGACGCCCGTCTCCGGGGACTTGCCGTCCGCGGTCGGCCCGAGGAACTTGGGCCAGTCGCTCCCGGCCGTGCGCGAGCCGAGGTCGGCCGGGACTTCGGCCGGCGTCGGCCGGGAGCAGCCGGCCAGGATCAGAATTGCGAAGAGGCATCGGCGCACGGGGGGATCCTCCATGTTCTAGCCCCAACGGGGCGTTCGGTTGCAGCCAGGCCCGGGAGGGCCTGGAATCCGGCACGGCCTATTCATCAAGCCCCAACGGGGCGGCCGGAACTGCGTCCCAGTTCCGGCCGCCCCTTCAGGGCTTGGTCGTTGGCGGACCACACTTTCCAGGCCCTCCCGGGCCTGGCTACGTCCGGACGCTCCGTTGGAGCTGAAAACCAAAACCAATACAAACTACAACCACCCGCTGCTCCGCACCTCGCGCTCGGCCGGCCGCTTCATCACCAACACCGCCCCCCAAAACAAAACCAACAGCCCCCACGCGATTCCCGCCGAGATGACCGCCGCCAGGTACGTGACTTGGTCCTGCGGGGCCGGGGTGTACGTCCACTCCTGCCAATCGACCAGGTTGCCCCACGCGACCACGACGGCCAGCACGACGGCCATGAGGAACCCGGCGAACGGCCGGCGGTCCCGCCAAACGACGCACGCCACGAAATGCAGGATGAGTGGCCCCGTGAACAGGGCCAACCCGCCCACGTTTGCCGTCCGCAGCGTGGCCGCGAACCGGGCCGCGTCGAGGTGATGCTGCTTGTCCAAGCTGTGAAACGCGAAGACGCCGACGACGCCGACGACGGTGACGAGCAGGGTGGGGATGAGCATGAATCGCATGGGGTTGAATCTATCCATTCGCCGGGGCCGTCACCACGCCCGCTCGTAGACTCCCGTCAACTCGGCCTCGCCGACGGTGCGCGGGTTAAATCTCGCGGTCCACTGCTCGTTGGCCTCGACGGCGAGCAGCGGCAGGATCGAGTCGCTCACCTCGACATCCCGCAGGCGGGTCGGCAGGCCGGCGAGTTGGACGAGTTCGGTCAGGCGGCGGGCCAAGACTTCGGAGACGGGTTCGCCGTTCAAGATCACGCCGGCGGGCGGGAGTTCGCGGTACAGGTGCTCGACGGCCACGGCGTTAAACCGCACGACGTGCGGCAGCAGCATGCCGATGGCGGTGCCGTGGGTGACGCCGTAGTGGGCCGTCAGCGGGTTGGCGCACGAGTGGCAGATGCCGAGCATGGCGTTCTCGATGGCGACGCCGGCGAAGTGGGCGCCGAGCTGCATGGCGGCGCGGGCCGGCAGGTTGTGCGGCTCCCGCAGGACGGTCTCAAAATTCGGCTCCAGGTATTGCCACGCCGCGAGGGCGTACAGTGTGGAGACGGGGTTTCGCCGGGTGCAGACGAACGACTCCACCGCGTGGGCGATGGCGTCGATGCCGGTCACGGCCGTCACCCCCGGGGGCTGCGTCAGTGTCAGTTCCGGGTCGAGGATCGCCACGCGGAAGGCGGCCTTCTTGTCGCCACAGGCCATCTTGATGTGGGACGACGCATCCGTGATGAGGGCGTAGCTCTGGGCCTCGCTCCCCGTGCCGGCGGTCGTCGGGACGCCGATGGACGGGAGCATCGGCTTGGTGGCCTTGCCGCTCCCCTTGTAGTCGGCGATGCGGCCGCCGTTGGTGTAGATGAAGTTGACGCCCTTGGCGCAGTCCATGGAACTGCCGCCGCCGACGGCGACGAGGAAGTCGATCTGGTGCCAGCGGGCGAACTCGACGCCGCGGGCCACGTCCGTCGTCGTCGGGTTCTCCTGGACGCCGTCGAACGTGAAGACCTCGACGCCGGCCTCGCGCAGGATGTGCTCGGCCCGCTGCGGGTGGCCGGCCTTTTCCAGACCCGGGTCGGTGACGAGCATCACGCGCCGGCCGCCCAAGTCCCGCGTCAGTTCGCCGAGGCGCGCGACGCTGCCGGGGCCGGAGACGACCCGGTTCAGCGGCGTGAAGTCAAACGGCGGCGGCACGGCGGCTTGCCTGCTGAAAAGCCCGCTGGCGGTAGAGGTGGGTGAAGAGGTTGCCTTCATGCGGTTGGTCCCACGTCAGCCGGGTCGTCGGGGCGGGGCCGATGTTCAGCCGCTCGATCAACGGGCAGTCCAAGAGGCTGCGGATAAACGCCGGGTCTTCGGTCAGCGCCATGACGGCGAGGGAGGGGCCGATTCTCTTTAGCATATCGGCCTGCGGGCACTCCACCACGCTGGCGAACGGGAAAAGGTACTCCTTGTTCGTCAGCGGGTGTTCGGTGTTCGGCACGTGAATAATCGTCGGCAGCACCCACGCGCAGCGGCCCTCGCGCACGAGCCGCGGCGTGCCGCGGATTCGCTCGGTCACGTCCTCGGCGCCGGGAGTCTTCAGCCCCTCGTCCACCATGCCGGAGAGGGCGACGCCCACGTCCGGGTTGCCGAACGCGGCCAACTCGGCGGCCGGGTCGTCCCACGCGCGGGCCTTCACCTTGGCCAGCCGCGTCGCCACGGCCTCGGCGATGGCCTTGCCGTTCCGCGGCGTCCAGATGGCCGAGATGTTGATGCACGACCGCCCGCCGTTGGCGGCGACGCACTCGACCATCTCGTCGAGGAACTCCGTGTAGCGGTCGGCCATGTCCTCGCCGATGAGGATTTTGCTGTACCCCGGCCCGTGCGGCTCGACGCGGGGGTCGTTCTTGTACCCCTCCATCGTCTTGGTGTCCCCGAACAGCATCGACCGCCCGCACCCCTTCAGGATGTCGGCCGCCCCGGCGTGGTCGGTGGGCAGGAAGTTGATCGCGCTCGCCGGCACGCCGGCCTTCAGGAACGCTTGCAGGACGCGGTGCGGCGTCCACGGCTCCTCGCGGCCCGGCTTCAGCACCAGCGGCGTCTTGAGGGCGATGGCCGGCACCCACAGCGAATGCACGCCGGGCGAGTTGCTCGGCAGGATGGCACCGAAGGCGTCCGTCGTCGGGTAGAAGGCGGCCATGCGGCCGTTCTGCACGCCGTACCCCGTGTCCAGCACGGACAAGTCCAGCCCGCGGGTCAGCCCGCCCAGCACTTCCTCGACGTTCCGCAGCACGTACTCGACCTTGCCCGCGTTGCGCCGGCAGAACACCATCGGCGACCCGGTCGTGGACGACAGGCAGCGGATGTAGTCGTCGAACGTCTGCTGCTGGTCCCCGATGGGGAGCGTCCCGTTGGCGAAGTAGTCGGCCGCCTTGGCGTACATGGCGATCAGGTCTTTGACTGGAATCTTGGCCAGTTCCTTCTTGGCCTGCGGCATCTTCGACAGGTCGCGGTTAATGGCGATGCTGGAGAGCTGGCTGACCTCGGCGACCGGCTCCCCGGTCGCGTGGTGGACGAGGGTGGTCTTCGGCTCCAGGGTGATGTAGGGCTTGCCCAGTCGCAACGCGGGAATGTGCAGCATGTCTCGGCCAAAAGGGGAAGGTCGGCGGGCGTCCAGGAACGTCTCTGAGATTATAGGCGGCGCGGGGGGAAGAGAGTATCTGACGGTCGGGGCCGACGGGAGATTCGGCGTCGTCAACACGACTAGAGCGGAGTTCAAGTTGTCGTAGCGGGGTGACGTTCGGCAGGCCGGGCTCCCCGCGAAGACCCTCACCCCAACCCTCTCCCGCAAAGCCGGGAGAGGGGGCCGGATTTGCTCCCTCTCCCGGCTTTGCGGGAGAGGGTTGGGTGAGGGTCTTCGCGGGGAACCCGGCCTGCCGAACGTCACCCCGCTGCGACAACTTGAACTCCGCTCTAATTTCCCCGCATCAGCCCGCTCTGAACCACCTCATGCAGCAGCGCCCGCGTGCCGTAGTTCTTCCCCCGCAACCGCCCGACGATCTCGTCCACTTCCAGCAAGTCTTGCCCGCTCAACCCTCTCCCGGTCGCGTAGGTCAGCAGCTTCACCACGAGGTTTCTCGCCAGTTGGTCGGGGTCTTCCAACAGGACGGCTTTCAGGCCGGTGGCGTCTTTGAACTTCTTGCCCTCCGTCGTCTCGCCGGAGGGGTCCACCTGGGGGCCTTCGTGGTTGAGGCGTTGGTCGCGCAGGACGCGGTAGCGGTCGCGTTTGACGCCGACCACGTCGAAGCTCTCCAGGGCGAAGCCGGGGGGGTCCATCTTGGCGTGGCAGGCGGCGCAGGTCGCGTCGGTGCTGTGCTTTTTGAGTTGCTCGCGGATGGTGGTGGCCCCGCGGACGTCCGGGTCGATGCCGGTGATGTTCGGCGGCGGGGGCGGGATCGTGCGGCCCAGCAGGCGCGTGGCGACGTAGACGCCGCGGACGACTGGGGACGTGGTGGTGCCGTTGGCGCTCACCTTCAGTACGCTCGCTTGGGTCAGCAGGCCGCCGCGGCCACTCGCGGGCGGCAGGGGCGTCTTGCGGAGTTCGGCCCCGTAGACGTTCTTGATGCCGTAGAGTTTGGCCAGCGGCTCGTTGAGGTAGGTGAACGGGGCGTCGATGACGTGCGTGACGCTCAGGTCGTCGCGCACCATGCCGGCGAACGTCAGCCGCGTTTCTTCGAGCATCGAATCGACGGTGTAGGCGGCGATGTCGGACTCCCACATGCCTTCCGGGTAGAGTTGCCGGTCGGGCTGGGTGTTGTTGATGTCGCGCAGTTTCAGCCACTGGCCGGTGAAATTCTCCACGAAGCGGCGGGCCTTCGGGTCGTTCAACAGGCGGTCGGTCTGGGCGCGCAGGACTTCCGGCTTGGCAAGTGTGCCGGCGGCGGCGAGGCGGGTCAGCTCGTCGTCCGGCGTCGAACTCCACAGGAAGTATGAGAGGCGGGCGGCGAGGGCGAACAGGTCCGGCTGGTTCGGCTCCCGGCTCAGGAACAGGAAGTGGGCCGAGGTCAGAATGCCCTTCTGGGCCGTGCGCATCGCCTCTTCAAAACTGGCCGGCTCGGCGAGCTTCGTCTTGAACAGGCCGAGGAACGGCTTCACCTCGTCGTCCGTCACCGGACGGCGGCAGGCCTTGGCCATGAACACTTTCAGCAGCCGCTTAGCGTCGGCCTCCGGGTCTTTCGAGACGACGGTGTGAAACTTCGCCGGCCCCCCAACCGGGCGGCGCGGCTTCGGCAACTTTGCCCCATCCTTCCACTCTTCCAACGGCAGGTCGCCGAACATCAGCGGGCGGGCGGCCGGCGGCCACGTCTCGGTGAGCGGGCCTTCCACGTCCAGCCACTCGACGGCCACGCCGGGGCAACTGAGACTCGTCGCCCCCTGCTTGGTGCCGTGGCCGTGGCCGAGGGTGACGGCGTTGAAGTGGATTTCGTCCGACGGCTCCAGCCACGTCGTCACCGTGCTGACGGCCGGCTTGTCCGGCGGGGCGTCGAAGTACCCGAGCGGCCGCGTCTCGGTGGCGAGGCTGTACGACTGCGTCACCTTGCTCGGGACCAGTTTGCCGTGGTCCCACTGGAAGCCGTAGGCCGACACGCGCAGGCGGTACATGCCGGCGACCGGGATTTTTTGCCGGTTGTGCGTCAGCCGCAACAGGCCGGCGGGGTCAGAGTGGAAGAACGTCCCCATCGCCTTGACCGGGGCGATCTTGTGCTGGTCGAGCTTCTTGTCCACGGTGCCGGTGTCCATCTGCCACGTCGCGTCCGGGCCGTCGGCCGCCAGCGGGGCGGTCGCCCCTTCGCGCGCCCGGTGCCACCAGCCCTCGCCGTGCTGCGGGTAGAAGCGCAGGGTCTTCGCCGCCGGCCGCTCGGGGACCAGGCTCAGACCTGCCGCCTTGGCCAAGGCCATGTCGGCCGCTTCCAGGTAGAGGGCCATTTGCACGTAAGAGATGTCCAAGCCCGTCGCCACGGTGTCGAAGCCGTTGCTGTCGCCGTCGGCCGGCAGCGTCTCTTTGACTTCCAGCCCCGGAATGTCGAGCAAGTCGCGCAGGGTGTTCTCGTACTCCACGCGGTTCAACCGTCGCACTACCGGCGCCGGCGGCGGGGCCGTCCGCAGGTTGACGGCCAGCCAGTCCAGTACGGCCTTCTTCGCCTCGGCCGGCAGTTGGACACTCTTCTTCGGCGGCATCGTCCCGTCCCGCAGTTGCTCCCGCACGGCGTTCCACACGGCGGCCGTCTTCGCGTCCTTGAAGTCGGCCTTCAGCGTGTCGAGGCGAAGGTCGCCCTTGGGCTTCTCCGCGCCGTGACACCCGACGCAATGGGCGGCGAGGAACGGGCGGACGGCGTCCTCGAAGCCGGGCGGGGCGGCGAAGAGCGCGGCGGGGAGGAGGCAGGAGAGAAGCAGAAGGCGGGTCATCAAGTGCATCCGTCAAGAAACAAGTCTTGACGAGCCAAGAGCGTAAGCGATTGGAGTGGGCGGCTGTCACCACACTCCAATCGCTTACGCTCTTGGCTCATCAAGACAAAGAAATGTCACGCCATCTCCAACCCGCGCAGCGTCGTCGTCCCCGACGCGAAACGGCTGGCCTCGACGCCCATGCGCTGGAGCATCGACACGTACAGCGTGGCCAGCGGGTGGTTGTGGTCCTTGTCGAAGACGAGGTGTTGGCCGTGCTTGAAGCCGCCGCCGGCCATCAGGATCGGCAGGTTGACGTTGCTGTGCGAGTTGGCGTTGCCCATGCCGGCCCCTTGCAGGACCATCGTGCGGTCGAGCAGCGTCTCGCCGGCCTCGGCCGTGCCGCGCAGGGAGCCGAGAAAATCACCGAACGCCTTCAGTTGGTTCTCTTCCATCTTGCGCAGGGTGGCAATCACCTCCGGGCGGTTGCCGTGGTGCGTCAGCGCGTGGTGCGAGTCGGCGGCCTGAATCTTGTGCGTCGAGTGCTGGTCCTGGGCCATGATGGTGACGAGGCGCGTCGAGTCGGTCTCGAGGGCCAATCGGGCGAGGTCGTACATCAGCTTGCTCTTGCCGGGCGTGTCGTTGTTGTCCGCGATGTCCGCCGGCGGCTTCACCTTCACTTCGGGCTTCGGCTTGTGCTCCCACTCCTCGGCCCGCTGGAGTTGCTGCTCCAGGTCGCGGACGGCGGTGAAGTATTGGTCGAGCCGCTGGCGGTCCTCCGGGCCGACGCGCCGCTCCAGCCCCTTGGCGCTGTCGGCGACGGCGTCCAGAATACTGCGGCCTTCTTTCAACTCGCGCAGCCGGGCTTTCAACTCGTCCGCACTGCCTTGCAGGAAGAGCTTCTTGAAGACCCGCGACGGCCACTGCTCCGGCGGGATGCCGACGCCGGCGGCGGTCCACGACAGGTTCTGCTTGGTCTCGTGGCCGATGATGAGGTTTAGGTGCGGGAAGCGCGTCGCGGAGCCGATGCGCTGGGCCGCGAACTGGTCCAGCGAGATCGAGTTGCGGAACCCGCCGACGCCGGGGTGCGGCGCCCCGGTCAGGAAGCACAAGTCCGCCGCGTGCCCGCCGTCCACCTGCGGGTGGGACAGCCCGGAGAAGACGGTGAAGTCCTTGCGGTAGTCCTTCAGCAAGTCCAGGTACGGGGACGACAGGTAATCCTTGCCGGCGCCCTTCGGGAAGAACAACTCGGGCATCAGCCCCATGTCCGTGCAAATCGCCACCATGCGCCGCGGCTTGGCCAGTGATTCACTCGCCGTCGCGGACCGCGTCATCGCCGTCAGCCACGGCAAACTGACCGCCACGCCGGCCCCGCGCAAGAAGGTGCGCCGCGTGAGCCGGCGGCCGTCGGACAGAACACGGGGGGTCATGCGAGAAGTCCCGGGGCGGGAAGGTGGGGGGAAGAGTAATCGTATCTGGCAGGCAGACGGGAAGAAAGGCATTTTTAGCCACGGATCGAACACGGATGAAACACGGATAAAGGCAGAAGAGAAGAGCTTAACCACAGAGGACACAGAGAACACAGAGGAAAACCAAAGCCGAGGAAAGGCATTTATCAGAATGTCTTCTCTCGTCTCGTCTTTCCTCTGTGTTCTCTGTGTCCTCTGTGGTTAAGTGGATTTGTCTTTATCCGTGTTTCATCCGTGTTCGATCCGTGGCTAAAAAATACTTTCTAACCCCGCACCCGCTTGCCCATCTTAACTTGCACATTCTGCATCCCCCGCAGATTTCCTAATATCCGCGCGCCCGCCCTTCCGATACACTGGCGGAGGATTCACTCATGACCCTGTCCATGGGAAATCGCACCGAGACCCGTGCCCCCCGACTGCCCGGCGAACTGATTGTTCGCAACGGGCCGGACCGGGGTGTCAGCCGTGGGTTGCTGGTGCCGTTGACCTTGGTGGGGTCCGGCGAGGCGTGCGACCTCCGCATCATTGACCTGCTCGTCCGCCCCGTTCACTGCGTCATTTCCGTCACCCCCGAGGGGCCGCACCTGCGCTCCGTCGGGGGCAGCACGCTCGTCAACAACACGCCGTCCACGGCCCGGCTGCTCCAACAAGGGGACATCCTCACGGTCGGGCCGGCGGACTTGGAAGTGCGCTGGGCCATGCCGCCGGCGCCGGCGCCGGGGGCCGGGGCCGGGTCGCCGGTGAAGTTGGCCGAGGAAGCAGTCCCGGACGCGATGATCCCAGAGGTCATGCCCGCCCGCAAGTGCGCCCGGCGGCACTGGAAATTGGCGCAGGCCCGCGGCCGGCTGTTCCGCGACCGGCAACGGCTCCTGGCCGAGACGAACGGCCAGCGCGAGGAACTCGCCGCCGCCCGCGCCGCCGGGTTGGCCCAACACGAAGACGCCCGCGCCGAATTGGACAACCTGCGGAAACTCCGGCGGCGGTTCATCAAGCGGTGGAAGCGGCAGTGGGCGGCCGAACGCCAACGCCTGACCCGCGAGGCCGAGCGGCTGACCGCCGACCGGGCCGCCTTCGACGCCGAGAAGACTGCCCTCGAAGGCGAACACGACCGTACCGACCGCGACCGCCGGCAACTGGCAAACGCGCTGCGGGCGTGCCGGGCGAAACGGCTCACCCTGGAAACCGAACTGCACGCCCGGCAACAAGAGTTGGCCGACCGCGAACACCTCTTAAACGTCCGGGCCGACACCCTGGCGCGGGAACAGGCCGACTTCGCCGCCCGCAAGGGCGCCTTGGGCCACGAGATCGCCGCCCTCGAAACCCGCGTGGCCAATCTGCGCGAATCCCTGCCATTGCCGGACGCGACGGCCCCCGCCATCGTGCCGACGGCCGAGAGCGCGGAGACGGTCCCGCTGCACTTGCTGGCCGACGACTTGGACGACCAACGGCACTCGCTCGGCGAACTGGTCGGCCACGCCGCCCACACGCTGACGGCCGCCCGCCACCTCGGGGCCGACACGCTGGCCGAACTGGAAGCCATCCTCCGCGGGGTGCTGACCCGCGAAGAGGCCGTGCAAGCGACCGCCCGCGACCTGCTGACGGAGCAAGCCCGCTTGGAAGCGTGGCAGGCCCGCCTGTTGGATTCGCAGATGACCTGCGACCGCGACGCCGACGCCGTGGCCGCCCGCGAAGACCGCATGGCCCGACATGAAGACCGGCTGCGGACGACCATTGCCGAGTGGAAACACCGCCGCAAGACCGAACTCGCCGAGTTCCACGGCCAACTGCAACAGGCCCGCTTATTGCGGGACCAAGCCGCCGAGGCGATTCGCCGGGCCGACCACCGCGAAACGGAACTCGCCCGCCGCCGCGAGGCGCTGGCCGCCCGCGAACTGGCCGTCGAACTGGCCCGCCAAGACCTCGGCGGCGCCGACGCCGAGACGCTCGCCCGCGCCGAGCGCAAAGTGTCGGCTCTGACCGCGAACCACGAAGCCCGCCTGGAAGAACAGACGGTTCGGATCGTCCAAGAGCAAGTCGTCCTCGCCGACCTTGCCCGCCAAGCGACGGCGCAGTGGGAGACCCTCGCCCGCCAACAGCGGACGCTGGCCCGCCAACAAACCCACTTCGACCACCGTGAATACACCGCCGGCCGCGACCGCGACGACGAGGCCGTGACGGTTCTTCAGCTCCAAGCCGACCGGGCCACCGCCGACCGCCACGCCGGGGAACTGCGACAGGAAGTCGCCCGCTTGGTGAGATTGGTGGAACAACTCGCGCGCCCGGCCGCCGAGGCCCGGCGCGCGGCGTGACACCCGACGGATGAACACCGCCGCGAAACGGTCTCGTTGGAGTCCCGGCTTCAGCCGGTCGTGGGCGAACGGCCGCACCGCACGGTTCGGAGACTCGTCTTCGTTGGAGTCCCGGCTTCAGCCGGT
>JAYTTY010000540.1:0-15528 GCA_043744795.1 Zavarzinella sp.
GGCGGCGATGTCCGCGGGGAAGTTGCGCAGGTCCGGCTTGCCGCCGGGGCCGCCGGCGCTGCCGCCGGGGTTTTGGCCGTTGCCTTTGCCGCCTTCGCCGTTCCCCTCGCCAGGTTTCCCTTGGCCGAGTTGGTCGGCGGCCTGCTCCAATGACCGGGCGGCGTCACGCATTTCGCCGCTCGCCTCGCCGGGCTTGCCTTGGCCGAGTTGCTTGCCGGCCTGGTTCATTTGCCGGTCGGCCTTCCGCACGGCGTCCCCGGCTTGCGGGGACGCGTCCGCGGGCATGTTGCCGGGCTTGGACCCTTGGCTGGCGTTCTTGGCCACTTCCGCGAGGGACTTCGCGGCCCGGTCGCGGGAGTCTTTGGCCGGGCCGGGCTGGTTCATCGCATCAGCCTGTTGGGCGGCCCGCAATTGCTCGCCTGCCTGTCTGGCGCCGTCGCCGGGCTTCTGGTCCTTCACATTGTCGGCGCCGGTCCCATCGCGGGCCATCTTGTCGAGCATCTCGCCGAGGTCTTTCGCCTTCTCGGCCATTTCCTTCTCGCGGGCCTGCTGTTGGGCCTTGGCGGCGCCGGTGTCCTTCGACAACTCGCCGATCTTCTTGTTCACGTCCGCTTGTTGTTGCGCGAGTTCCTTCGCCTTTTGGCCGCTTTCCGTGCCGGGGTTGCCTTTCGCCAAGTCCTCCAGCGCAGCCTTGGCCTTCTCCCCGGCCTGTTTGGCGTCAGTCATTTCGCCGAGGCCGAGGTTCTTGGCCCCTTGGTCGGCAGCTTGGGCGGCCTCCTTCGCTTGCTTGGCTTGGTCGGCCTGTTCGCCCTGGCGCTCGCCGGCCTTGCGGGCGAGGTCTTTCGCTTCCTTGGCGATCCGTTCCTGCTCTTTTGCGAGTTCCCCGGCCGGGTTGTCCTTGCGGGCGTTCTGCTTGCGCAACTCTTCGCCGGCCTTCATCGCCTCGTCCCGCAGTTGGCGCTGTTCCTCGGCGAGGCGCTTGGCGGCGTCGGCCTGTCCTTGGTTGGGCAAGTCCGCGTTGCGCTCGGCCTGTTGCCGGGCTTCTTCCTTGCGGGCCTCGCGACTTAATCGGTCAAGGGCGTCGGCGGCCTCACGCTGCTTCTTCTCGGCCCCTTCAAAGTTCTCGCGGTCGAGTTCCTGCTTGGCGTCGGCCATCGCCTGTTCGGCCTGCTGGCGGTCCTTCGGGGCGTCCGTCCCGCCGAGTTGACCGAGTTCCTTGGCTAACTCCTCCTGCTGGCGGGTCAGATCTTCCTTCGCCTTCTTCTTCGCCTGGTCGGCCTCGGGGCCCGTCTTATTCTTGGCGTCCTCGGCGGCTTTTTTGGCGTCCTCGGCGGCCTCGCGCTGCTTCTTGGCCAGGCGGTCGGCGTCGTCGGCGTTCTCCCCCGGCGTCTTCCTACCTGTCTCGGCCTTCGGCTCCGGCTGCGGCTTGCCGTTGAGGGCCTGTTCCAGCCGGTCCAGTTCTTCCTTGGCGGCCTGCTGGGCCTTGGCGGCTTCTTCCTGCTTACCCCGCGTCAGACCGGCGGCGGCCTTCTCCATCGCCTCGGCGGCCTTCTCCTGACGACGTTCTTGGTCGGGGGTGTCGGCCCCCTTGAGTTGTTCGGCCAAGGCGGCTTGCTTCTTGCTGATCTCGGCCTGCTTCTTGCGGAGTTCGTCCGGCTTGTCGGCGCTGTCCTTGGCCGCTTGCTCGGCCTCCTTGCGGAGCTTTTCCTGTTCTTCCTTGAGCTTGTTGATTTCTTCCTTGGCCTTGGCGAGCCGTTGGTCGTCCGTCGGTAACTTGTCGGCCAATTGTTCCAGCGACTTCTTGGCGTCCTGCATTTTGCGGTCGGCCGCCTCGGCGCTCGGTTGCTTCAAAGCGTCCCCGGCCTTTTTGGCGTCGGCCGTCGCCCGCTGTTTGGCGATCTCGGCTGCGGCGTCCCCGGCAGGAGTCTTGAGCTTGGCGGCGGCCTTTTCGATGGCCTCCTGCTGCTTGGCGATCGCGTCGCGCTCTTCCTTGGGCATTTGGTCGAGCGACTTGCCCTTGGCCTCGCGCTCCAGCCGTTCCCGCAAGTTTTCTTGGAGTTGGGCCAGTTGCTTGGCCGCTTCTCGCGGGTTGCGCGTCTTTGCGGCGGCGGCCTCCAGTTCGCGGGAGAGGCGGTCGAGTTCCTGCGCGGCCTTCTCCTGTTGCTTGGCGGCCTCCTCCAAGTCGCCCTTGTCGAGGGCGTTCTTCACGGCGTCGTCCGCCTTCAGCGGGGCGGTTTGGGCGGCCCGGCTGGCGTTGTCCGTCTGGGCGGCGAGTTCCTTGGCCTTCTTGGTGAGTTCGTCCTGTTTTTTCTTCAACACGTCCAGCTTGCCGGCGGTCGCGTCGTTGGCCGTCTTCTCCATTGCCTTGTTGAGGTCTTGGACTTCCTTCGTCAGTCGCTCGGCCTCCTTGGCGAGGCGGGTCGCTTCGTCGGCCTTCGCGGCGTCGAGCGCCTTCCGGATCGCGTCAGACTGCTCTTGCAACTTTTTCAGCTTGGCCTGCAACTCGTCCTGCTTCCTCTTCAGTTCGCCGGCCTCCTTGGCGTCGGCGGTCTTGGCCTTGTCCGCGAGGGCCTTCTGCTCGTCGGCGAGGTCTTGCAACTTTACCTTGTCCAGCCGCTGCTGGGCGAGGCGGTCGTTCTCTTTGATTAACTCATCCGCCTTTTTGACGGCGTTCTCCAGCGCCTCATTCGCCCAGGTCAAATTCTTATTCCGGTCCGCTTGGGCGGCCGTCTCCTTCGCAACGGTCAGCGACTGCTCCGCGCCGCGGACATCCGTCTCTTCCAACTTGCGGATCGCGTCGGCGAGGCCCCGAAACTCCGGGGTCACGCCCGCCGCGTCGGCCGCGTCTTTTAGTTTGTTGGCCGTCTCCCCGACATCCTTCCGCGTATCGCGGAGTCGCTCGGCTTCTTGGGCGCTTGGAGCTTTCTTGCTGGCTAAGTCTTGTCGGAGAGCGAGCGTCTTGTCGGCTCCCTTTTTCAAGTCGTCGCGGATCTCGGTCAGCTTCGCGGCGATCTCCTTCTTCTTCTGCAAGATGTCCTGCTCGGCCAGCGGGGCGGCGTCGTCGCGGATGCGGAACTCGGCCCAGTCCTTGGCGGGGAAGTGCGTCGTCTGCGGCTCCAACGACGCCGACGGCACGCGGCGGTTGTCCGTCGCGGCCAAGCGGACTTCCAACACGTCGCCCGCCTTGGCGACGCCGGTCAAACTCCACGTCACTTTGCCGTCGGCCTGCGCGGTGTTTAGCGTCGGCGAATCAATCATCTTGGTTTGCACCGGCCCCTCGTTGACACGGTACTCCAGCGCCAGCCGGGTGACGGCGATGTCGTCGGTCGCCGTGCAGTCGATCTTCAGCGCCTCGGTCGGCCGCACGTCGCGCGGCTTGTCTTGCAGGCCGGCCACGCGCGGGAACTTCGGGGCCTCGTCGGGGATCACCTTCAAGGGCTGGGCGGGGAGTTCGCTCTTGACGCCGCGGTCCCCCTCGGCGACGAGTTGGAACACGCCGGACTGCCGGGCGGCCCAAATGATGCTCGCCTGGCCTTGGGCGTTGAAGGCGACGGACTGTTTTGTCTTCGCGGCCTTGTCCGCCCCTTCGGGGGTGAACTCCAGACTCACGGCCTTGGGGACGGGGGAGAATTGCAGGTCAAAGGTGATCGTCCCGTGGTGCAGCACGTCGAGTTCGCCCAAGCCGTCGACGACGGTTGGCGGCGCGTCGTTGGCCGGCTTGGCGTAGTCCGGCGGCGTGACCGTGATACGGGCTTTGGAAAGCGTGACGGGGTCCGCAACAGTGACGTGGTGCGTCTCGCTGACGGCCGACCCGGCTTCGATGCGGTAGTCGAAATCCCCGTCCACGGCGGGGCGTTTCAGGCGGTAGACGTTCGACTCGTCGGCGGCCATCGCGAGGCGGTCTTCCGTGCCGTTCGCCGTAATGACCACGGAGGCGTTTGTCGGCAACGACACGCCTTCCTTGGTCGGCGTGACGAACCCCGACAGCGTGACGGCGTCGCCGCGCTTGACGGCCGGGTCGCCCGAGGTCACGGTGATTTGGTAATCGGCCACGATGGCCGGGACGTGCCACGGGGCGAAGAACCGCCGGGCGCTCTCGCGGGCCGAGGGCACGAGGGCGAGGGGGAGGATGACAACGAGGAACGTCAGCACGGCGGTCCACAGGCCGCGGACGGCGGCCGTCTTGGGGAAGACGCGGTCGAAGTCCAATCGCTCGGCCCGCGTCTGGGCGTCTTTCAACACTTCTCGAATCAACTCGGGGGAGCCGTTGCTCTCGTCCGCGTGGCGGCTGAGTTCCACGGCCGTCGTCAGCCGTTCGCCCATGCGCGGGTACTCGGCCTCGATGGCCGAGGCGACGGCCTCGGCATCGACGGGGGAAGTCTTCGCCCGCCAGACGTTGACGGCCTCGCGCACGACGAGCAGACACCAGCCGGCGAGCAACCCGAACCGGACGGCGCTCGGCAGGCCCGCGGAGGCGTCGATCAATATGCACACGAGCGCGGCGACGGGGACGAGGAACAGCGCCCGGGCTAAGGCGCGGTACAAAGCGATGGCCCGCACGCGCCGGACCAAGTCATCAAGGCGTCCGGAGAGCTTCTTCGGCAATTGAACGGAGGACATGCGGCGCCCCGGAGATGCAGTTGTGTGGGTGATGGTTTGATTGTACCGGGCGATTGCCGGCGCGAGCAAGGAATAATTGGCGGGGAAAATGGCCGCGGCCGGCCGGACAAGTGGTGTCCGGCCGGCCGCGAAGTTGTCAGGAGAAAAGTGGGCGGACCCGGGATTGAACCGGGGACCCTGCGATTTTCAATCGCATGCTCTACCAGCTGAGCTATCCACCCATGTGAGGTCTCTTTTAGTGGTTGAGACCGACGATGTCCGCCCGCGGTTCGGGGCGGGGAAGATTTTTGTTGCGTTTGCCAAAGGTGCCGGTTACCATCTACTCATCAATTCTGTCGGATGCACCACCGACCGCGGCCTTTCCGGCCGCTACACGGATGTGACAACGGGTCGGACACCATGGAACAGGAGTCGGAGCATGACCTCAGTAATCGGTTGTGAATTTGTTTCCGCGCGGGAATTGCTGCGGGAAAACCCGGTGACGGACCTCCGGCGGTTGGACATCGCCGAGTCCGACAATGAAGTGGTCCTCAGCGGCATCGTGTCTTCGTACTACCTGAAGCAGATGGCCCAAGAGGCGATTCGGCCCGCGCTCGCCGGCCGGCAACTGCGGAATCGCCTGTTGGTTCTCCCCCCAAAGTGAGGACAGTGGCTTTGGCCGTCACTTGATCGCCAAGGTCAGCAGGGTGTCCGAGAAGCCGCCGTCGCGGTCAATGACGCGGCCGCGGACTCGGTACGTCCCCGCCCCGGAGAAGACGTGGTTGGCGGCGGCCGCCGATCCCGTCTGGTCGAATACGCCGTCATTGTTCCAATCGAACGTGTAAGTGAACCCGGCGGCCGTGTCGCCCGGCGACGGGTCTTTCACGTTCGTGAACCGGAACGTGATCGGGTTGCCGACCGACCGGACGCCTGTCGCGGAGAGCAGGCCGGTCGGCGGGATATTGAGAAACGTAATCTGGACGGCGTACTCGCGGAAGCCGCCGTCCTTGTCGAAGACCCGGCCGATCACCGTCCGCACGCCGCTTTCCGCGAAACGGTTCTTCACGTTGATTTGCGTGATCGTCACGGATCCCGCGTACGTCGAGCCGTTCCCCACTTCAAAGACGCCGTCGTTGTTCAAGTCGAAACTGTAACGGAAGCCGGCCGCCTTGTCCCCGGCGGACGCGTCGGAGGCGTTGCTGAATTTCACGTACGTCCCGATGCCTTCCCAGGCCGTTCGGGAACCGGCCGTGAACGTGGCCTTCGGGGGCACGTTCGTGATTGTTAACGTGGTGGCGGCCACGACGCCCAAGTTGACGCCGTCGGACACTTTCACGCGGACCGGCCACGTGGCCGCCCGGCTGTTGCCGAGGCCCAAGGCGGCCATTTGGGCGGCCGTCACGTTCGGGCTGGCCCCGGTCGCGTCCCCGTATATGCCGTCGCCGTTCAAATCCCAAGAGTACGTCAGCGTGTCGTGGTCCGGGTCCGAGGCCGACGCCCGCGGGCTGAACCCGGAGCCTTCAGTGATTGTGTACGGCCCGCCGACGGTGACGCCGACGGGCGTGCTGTTCGCCGGCTTCACGGGGGCGGTCGCCGGGGTGTAAATTTTCGCGATGAAGCCGGCGCCGGCCGCCGGGGCCGCCAGCGCGCCGATGGTCGGCGACGGGTTAAAATCGACCGTCCCCACGAACGTGCCGGCCACATAAGCGTTGCCGGCGCCGTCAGCCCACACGCCGCTGGCGTGGGCGGTCCCGTTGCCGTTGCCCAGCGTGCGGGCGAAGCCGAGCGCCCCGAGGTTGGTGATCTTGAGGACGAACGCATTCGTCATGGCCCCGGCGTACAGGTTGACGACCCCGGCCCCCGGGTCGAAGTCGCCGCTGCCGGTGAAGCGGCCGACCGCGTAAGCGTTGCCGGCCTTGTCCGTCGCCATGTCGGTCACGGCGTCGTCGGCGGCGGTGCCGAAGCGGTCGGCCCACAGCAAGCCGCCGGCCGAGTTTAACTTCCACGCGAAGCCGTCCGTCCCGCCGATGCTCGTCAGTTTGGCGACCGTCGCGCCCGGGTCGAAGTCGAGCGCCCCGCCGAAACTGCCGGCGGCGTACACGTTCCCCGCGGAGTCGAGTTGAACGCTGGAAAGGGAACTGATGGACTCCACAGACCCCGTGACCGTCGCGGCGGCCTTCGCCCACAGGAAGTTCCCCGTCGCGCCGAGCTTCACTACGCCGGGGGTCCAGAAACTACCGCCGTCGATGTTGAACGTGGTCGCGGCGGGGTCGAAGTCGGTCACGCCCGTGAAGGCGCCGCCGGCGACGACGTTGCCGGCCCCGTCCAAGGCGACGGACGAGAGGTTGATTCCCCCGGCCGTCTGAATGGCCTTGGCCCAGTTGAGCGTCCCGGCGCCGGTCAGTTTCCACACGAAACCGGCGCCGGTGGGGTTTGTCGTCGAGAGGCTGGAGACGGCGGCGTCCGGGTTAAAGTCGGCCGTGCCGAAAAACTTCCCCGCGAGCGCCACGTTGCCGCCCGAGTCCACGGCGAGGCTGGCGCCCGCGCTCTTGCCGGCGACCGAGTCGGCGTAGACCAGCGCCCCGTTCGCGCCCAGTTTCCAAAGATAAGCCGCCCCGCCGGCCGCGGCGGTCATGTAGCCGCCCACCCCGGGTGACGGGTTGAAGTCAACGGTGCCGTTGAACGTTCCCGTCAGGTAACTGTTGCCGGCCCCGTCGAAGGCGATGTCCGTCACGGCGTCGGCCCCGGTCCCGCCGAGCGTGTTCGCCCACAGCAGTTGGCCCGAGTAGCCGTACTTCGCAACGAAGATGTCCGTGCTTCCTTTGCTGACGGCGTTGGCCGTAAACTCCGCGCGGGGGTCAAGGTCCACGGTGCCCGTGAAGGCGCTGGTGACGTAGGTGTTGCCGACGTTGTCGGCCGCGATGCGCACGCGCGACGTGTCGGCCAGCCCGCCGAGTTGCAGGGCATAGACGAGATCGCCGGTCGGCACGGTGCGGGCTTCCAGCGGATTCACGGTCAACGGTGTCGGTCGGCGCACGGCATCCCCCTCGTCTCACAAAGAGGCCGGCGTCAACCGAACGGCTATTCCCCCGCCGATTCCGCGCGCCCGGCCAATATCAGCGGCGGGCAATACCACGGTCGCCTGGAAATCGCAAGAGGACGTTGGGTTTGGTTTTGGGCCGGTCACGACAGTTCACACAGGATGACCTCGCGCGGGCAGTTGACGCGGAAAGGCAACGTGTCGGCCGCGCCGCGGCTCACGAGCATCCGGGCGCCGCGGTCCTCGAAGCGGAGGCCGTGCCAGCGGTTGAACCACGCGGCGGGGTACTGGTTGCCTTTGTGGTTTGAGAACACGCATTGCCCGCCGTGCAAGTGGCCCGCGAAGACGAGGTCGTACCCGGCGGCGACCGCCGCGGGGAACACGCCCGGGTCGTGGGCGCAGAGGATTCGCGGCCGCGGCCCGGCGGGCGTCACAGTCGCGTCGATCCTCAACGGGGCGATGACGGGTGCGTCGGGGAGCCACCGCCCGCCGGCGGAGCGCACGGCGTCGCGGACCAAGTCCGCCCCCACGCGCTCGTCGTGGTTGCCGGGGATGGCGTAAACCGGGGCGGTCTCGGCGAGTGCGGCGATCAAGCGGCTCAGGCCGGGCAGTGCGGCCGCATTGTCAGCCAAGTCTCCCCCGAGCAGAAGGAGAGTCGGCCGGACGGCCCGGACGACGTCGAGGAGTCGGGCGGGAATTCGAGCTGTCCACCGATGCCCGAGGTGCAAATCGCTGGCGTAGAGCGCCCGCAACGGCTTCGGCAGCCCAAGGCGGACTCGTTCCTCGCGGACGTGCAACGGGCCGGAGGCGCCGAACTCGAAGAGCATACGCGCCTCACGCGGGGGGAATGTCTGCGGCCCGCAGTCTCTCGTACCACACGCAAATTGCCAAGCAGCCCAAACACCATGAGCGGAGGAACCCGCGGCCGACGAACCCGCCGAACAGCATGGTCGCGGCAATCGGCATGACGACGGCCATGACCCGCAGCGTCCCCCCCGCCCGCACCGTCCGGCGGCGGGCGGCCCGGAACGGTCTCGCCTCACCGTCGAGGGCGAGTGGGAAGAGGAAGACGCCTTGGGCCTCGACGAAGTAAAAGATTGGCACGGCGAAGACGGCCAAGGCGGGCCACCCGGCCGACCAAGCGCTGACGGCGCAGAACACGGCGGCCAAGGTCGCCGCCGCGTACTTCACGACGCCGAGGTATTGGAAGTACGTTGCCGAGGGCGACGGCGGTCCGAGCGGGAGGCCGCGGAGTTTCTCCATCGCTTGCCGCATCCACGCCGCGCCGGCGGCGAACCCGCCCCAGACCGCCGGCCCTGCGGCTTGGGCGAGCACGCCGTTCGGCTCGTCGTAGACGGCGGCGGCGCGCCGCAAGAGCGCCCGCCAAGTGATCGGTTCTCGCGGCCCGACGGCGGGGGCCATTTCATGCATTGCCGGCCCCGCGGACGAAACACCAGTGGGCCCACGCCAGGAACGCCAAGCCGTTCCCGAACGTCAGCAGCCGGTGCATCCACACCTCGAAACGGCCACAGCGGCGGTGGAATAGGAACTCGTCATAGCAGATCAAGACGACCGTGAGGATCAGCACGCCCATCGTCGGCAGCAGATAGTTGAGTGGCTGGGCGCTGAGCGAGGCCGCCGCCAGCAGGATAAAGAGGGGGATGCCCCCGATGCCGAGCGCGGCGACGTGGGCACGGTGTTCCCGCACGCCGACGACGGTCACGCCGGAACGGTGGACCCGCCAGTCGGCCAACCCGGCAACGGTGGCGACAGACCCGCAAACCGCGACCGCCCAGAACTCCCACGGGTAATCAGCCGGCCGGTACAGCCAGGCGAATCGGGCGTCGTCCCGGAGCAGGAGCAACCCCAGCGGGAACAACGCCGCGGGAACAAGCATGGCGAGAACGGCCGTCACGCCGTGCCGGCTTTGACGGCGGCGGGCGTCGCGGATTTCGGCTTCGCGGCCGTCGGCAGATAGCCGCGCGTCTGAGCCGAGAAGTTGTGCCTGCATGGGGCCTCCGGTTGTCAGCGACACTGAGAGCAGTCAGCAAAAAAGGCATGCCATTCGGCAGGTCGGCCGCGGCGGGGCATCGTCGCTTTTCGCTCCGCGAACAGCCCGGCTTCCCGCCCGAAGGGCCGGCCGCCCGCGTAAGGGAGGCCAAACTTTTCGCGGAGCGAAAAGCGACGATGCTCCCGCCCGGCCTCCTTCGTTCCAATCGCACTTAGGTTGCAGGAGGGGCAGAGAAAATGATCTTAGCAGACGGGGGTCGTCCGTCACGGATTCGCGGCGGGCTGGCGGTGGCCGTAGGTGCGGGCGATGTTTTCTTGGTTGAACACGTCGCCGATGCGGCCGGAGGCGATTTTCTTGACATTCACCAGCGTCACCCAGTCGAAGTAGTCGCGGACGGTGCCGAGGTCGTGATGGACGACGACGACGGTCTTGCCGGCGTCTCGCAGTTCGTGCAGCAGCTTCAGGATCACGTCTTCCGTAGTCGCGTCCACGCCTTGGAACGGCTCGTCCATGAAGAACAAGTCGGAGCCTTGCACGAGCGAACGGGCGAGAAAGACACGCTGCTGCTGGCCGCCGGAGAGTTGGCTGATCTGTCTGTTCGCGTACTCCTGCATCCCCATGCGGCTGAGGGCGTCGTCCGCTAGTTTCCGCTGCGGCAGGCCGGGGCGCCGGAACCAGCCGAGGTGGCCGTAGGTTCCCATCAGCACCACGTCGCGCACGGTGGCCGGGAAGTCCCAGTCCACGCTGGTCCGCTGCGGCACGTAGGCGATTTTCTTGGCGACGGCCCGGTACGGTTGGCCGAAGAGTAGCACGCTGCCGGCGACCGGCTTCACCAAGCCGAGGATCGCCTTCAGCAAAGTGGACTTGCCCGCCCCGTTCGGGCCGACGACGGCCATCAGCGCGCCGGCCGGCACTTGCAGGTCAATGTCCCACAGGACGGGGCGGTCGCTGTAGGCGACGGTGAGGTCGGCGACATCAACCGCCGCGGGGGTCGGCGTCATTTCAAGTGCGGGGGCGATTCCCCGGTGAGGGCCTTCACGATCACGCGCACGTTGTGCCGGACCATCTTTTCGTAGGTGTCCGCGTCGGACCCCGGGACGCCCAGGGCGTCCGAGTACAGCAACTCTTCCGCCAGTTTCACCTCGAAGCCGGCGTACTTCTGCTTGACGGCTTGAATCACGGACTGCAACCCCTTGTCCGGCACGGAACTTTCGGGGAAAATTGCCTTGATCTTCTTGCTGCCGATCAGGTCGGCCAGTTCGCTCACGTCCCGCGAACTCGTGTCCGTCGCGGTGCTGACGCCTTGCAGACCTTTGACCTCGATGCCGTAAGCGTCCCCGAAATACCCGAAGGCGTCGTGGGCCGTGATGAGGACTCGCTTCTCGGCGGGGATGAACTTGATGGCCTCGCGGACCGCCTCGTCCAACACGTCGAGCCGCTTCAAGTAGCTGGCGGCATTGCCGGCGTACTGTTCCGCGTGGGCCGGGTCGATCTCGGCCAGGCTGTCCCGGACCTTCTCGACGACTTGCTGCCACTTCCGCACGTCGAACCAGACGTGCGGGTCGTGGTTCCCTTCGATGCCCCCCTCGGCCTCGCGCAGTCCGGTCAGGTGGTCGGCGACGCCGACGGTCCACTTGGTCTTGGCCCGCGAGGAGAAGATGTCGGCCATCTTCCCCTCCAAGTGCAGGCCGTTGTACAGCACCAAGTCGGCCTTGTTCACTTTGTTCAGGTCGCCGGGCGTGGGGACGTAGCGGTGCGGGTCCACGCCGGGATCGAACAGGGCGTCCACCTCGGCGAAGTCGCCGGCGATTTCCTTGGCGGCGTCCGCGATCATGCCCGTGGTGGCCAAGACGCGCAACTTGCGTTCGCTCAGGTCCGGCTTGGGAAGCGGGCCGCTTGCCTTTTTGCATCCCCCGAGCGTCAGTGCGGATCCGGCGAGTAAAGCAAGAAGAATGTGTCTGCGATTCATGAAAGTCATTCGTGTAGTCTAAGCTAACAGTAAATTTAGTCTAAGCGAACAAAACTCCGAAGTCCAGACCAATCGTTAGGTTGGCCCGACAAATTCCCATCTCTGTGACCGCTTCGATAGACTGATTTCAACGCCGACCGCGCCCGAGAACTGTCCCCATGTTGATTTTCGATGCCCACCTCGACTTGGCTTGGAACGCTATCGACTGGAACCGCGATTTGCTCCTCTCGGTGGACGAGATTCGCCGCCGGGAGACCTCCGGCACGGAGACCGACTTCAAAGCCCGCGGCCGCGGCACGGTGACGTTCCCGGAACTCCGCAAGGGGGGCGTCGGCCTGTTCATCGCAACCCTGCTTGCTCGCCTGTTCCGGCCGGACTTGAAGCCGCCAATTCAGCGGTTCGCCAACATGACTTCCGCGTATGCCTGCGCCCACGGGCAGATGGCCTACTACGCCGCACTGGAGACGGCTGGGCACTTGCGCTGGATCAAGGACGTGAATACGTTGAATTCGCACGTGGAAGCGTGGAAGACTGGTGTGTCGGCCGACCCGCTCGGATTCATCCTCAGCATGGAGGGGGCCGACCCGGTGTTGCACCCGGAACAGGTCCACGAGTGGTATGAGAACGGGCTGCGCATCATCGGGCCGTCGCACTATGGGGTCAGTCCCTACGCTCACGGGACGGGGACGGTGGGCGGGCTGTTCCCGCCGGGCAAGCCGTTGTTGCGTGAGATGGAAAAAGTCGGCATGATCCTCGACGTGACGCACTTGGCCGACCAGGCAATGGACGAGGCCCTCGACGCCTACGGCGGCCCCCTGCTCGCCAGCCACCACAATTGCCGGGCCTTGGTGGACGATCAACGGCAACTGCCGGACCGGCACATCAAGGAACTCATCAAGCGCGGGGCCGTCATTGGCTCGGCCTTGGATGCGTGGATGCTCGCCCCCGGCTGGATCCGCGGCGAATCCACCCCGCAAGGAACCAATGTGACGATGGCCACTTACGCCGACCACATCGACCACGTCTGCCAATTGGCTGGCAACACCGACCACGCCGCCATCGGCACCGACCTCGACGGCGGCTTCGGCACCGAGCAAACGCCCCACGACCTGAACACCATCGCCGACGTGCGCAAAGTCGGGGACATCCTGAAGCAGCGTGGCTACACGGACGCGGACGTGGAGAAAATCTTCTACCTGAATTGGGTGAAATTCTTTCGGCGGGCGTGGGACAAGTGATGGTAAATTGGCATTTCGACACGGCCCCTGCCCACGTCACTTGCCGTATTTCGCCACGAGGAAGGCGACGATGGCGGCGATGAGCGCTCCGACGATGTTGGGCACCACCGACCACGCGCGAGTTCCGAACTTTTCCCCCGCACTCTCCAGTTTCTTCACCTGATCCTTCAACAGGTCGACTTGAGCTTTCAACTCGGCGGTGCCGTTCTTGTCGCACCATCTGCGAAATTCTTCGCGGTCCTGTTTGACGGCGGCGAATTCCGCCTCGAACCGCACTCGAAAATCCTGCGCCTGCTTGGCCAGGTCCCGGACAGTGCTGTTCAAGTCATCAATTGCCTTGGAATGTTGACCGATCTCCGTGCGAAGGATCGCGACCGCCTTCTCGACTTCGATCACTCTCAGCAGCAAGTCGTCAGCTTTCACGCCCGCCTCCCGCTGCGGCAAGGTTGTCCAGTATCCGACCGCTGCGGGCATGAAGTACGTCGCCCCACAGGCGGTGCATGCGAAACGAAGTCTGGGACGGCGAAATCAGTTCGTCCGGGGCGAACGAGAAGGTTGTTTCGCCGGCATGATCGAAGACGTGCAACGTCAGTATTTGTTGACCGCTTTCGTCCGTCACGCAGTCCCATTCACCGGCCACCACGTCACGGTCCGGGCCGATCACTTCGATTAGCCGCTTCGTGCCTTTTTGAGCCAGCGCAAAGCCTTCACCCCACGCCTTCAGGTCATCGCTGAAATCGACATTCATGGCAAAACCTCCTCGGCTACCCGCACTATTCTACATCAAACGTCCTGAATCAGCCAGTTCCGGCCCGAGTGGCCCGAGTGGCCCGAGTCATGCCAGTGGTTGCAATTGACAGGTTCCCCAGTCTGGCTACAATCGCTCAACTTCGTGAACTGACACCCTGACGGCTTTCTTGGCCCCGAGTACCCCCGTGTCCGCAGACTCCCCGACGCCGACCCCCGCCCCGGAACTCAGTGTCGGTGAGCACCAAGCCGCCCGCTTGGAGAAGCTGCGCAAAATTGAAGCGTTGGGCATCGACCCGTGGGGCGGCCGATTCGACGGCCACCAGCCCATCGGCGACATCCGCAACCTTGAAGCCTTGCCGTTTGACGACACGAAGCCGGACGCCAACCCCAAGGTGATCGCCGCCGGGCGCATCGTGCAACGGCGGGACCAAGGGAAACTGTTCTTCCTCGACATCTGGGACCACACCGGCCGCGTGCAGGTGATGCTCGGGCAGAAGCAGATCGGCGACCTCGGCTGGCAACTCGCCACCTTGCTCGACCTCGGCGACCTGATCGGCGTGGAAGGCTCCTTCGGGAAGACCCGCCGCGGCGAACTCTCCATCCGGGCGACGAAGCTCACGATCTTGTCGAAGTCGCTGGAGCCTCACCCGACGACGCACTTCGGCATGGAGAACATCGAGTACCGGCTGCGGCACCGCTACCTCGACTTGGTTCATTCGCCCACGACGCTGGCCGTTGCCAAGCAGCGGGTGTTAATCATTCGCACGATCCGCAACTACCTCGATGCCCTCGGCTTCCTGGAAGTCGAGACGCCGACGCTGCACGCGGTTGCCGGCGGGGCGGCGGCCCGGCCGTTCGAGACGCACCACAACGCGCTGGACATCCCGTTGGTTCTGCGCATCGCGCTGGAACTGCACCTGAAGCGGTTGCTGGTCGGCGGCATGGAAAAGGTCTACGAGATCGGCCGGGTGTTCCGCAACGAGGGGATCAGCCACAAGCACAACCCCGAATTCACGATGATGGAACTGTACCAAGCCTACGGCGACTACCGCTCGATGATGGACCTGACCGAGGGCTTGCTCGTCGCCTGCGTGGACGCGATAGGCGGCGGCCGCGTCCGGCCGTGGGCCGACAAGACGGTTGACTTCAACCCCCCGTTCCAGCGGGCCAAGTACGGCGACCTGTTCCGCGAACACGTCGGCTGCGACATGCACGACCCGGACGCCGTCGCCGAGGCGGCCAAGAAGTTCCATTTGCCGACGGCCGGCAAGGAACACGACGTCGTCGTGAACAACCTGTTTGAACACGTTGTGGAAGAGAAGTTGGCCGGCCCGGTGTTCGTCTACGACTACCCGGCCGCCATCTGCCCGCTGACCAAGCGGCAGCAGGGCGACAAGCGGCTGGCCGAGCGGTTCGAGTTGTACATCCACGGCATGGAACTGGCGAACGCCTACACCGAACTGAACGACCCGATCACGCAGGAAGAGACTTTCAAGCGGCAACTGGTGGGCATGGCCGAGGAAGACTCGATGGCCAAGATGGACCACGACTTCATCCGCGCCCAGCGCCACGGCATGCCCCCCGCCGGCGGTTTGGGCATCGGCATCGACCGCTTAGTGATGCTGCTGACGAACACGCAGACGATCCGCGACGTGATCCTGTTCCCGCTGCTGCGGCCCGAGTAAATAAAGCGTTTCACGCAAAGACGCTCAGAAGCAAAGTACGGCGGCGAAGAAGACGGCCCCCGAGTTGGGGTGCCTTTTCACGGGTCAGCGGGCGGAAATCACTGTCGGATGCAGTTTCTTTTACTGTCGCTGACTGGTATAGGAGTTACGCAGTTGGGCAGACGCGCCACGCAATGTCCAACATTGCTAAACATAATCGCGTGGTCTTTGGCGGCATTGACGGCCAGTTGGACAAC